>CALFBF010000166.1 GCA_937949965.1 uncultured Roseibacillus sp. | reverse complement strand
GTGTGGCGAGGGGGGAGTTGTCCCGGCCAGTTAAAGCAGGTTGGCACCCGGATCCCTGCTTCGTAGATGTGCCCTTTTTTACCTCGGAGCTTAATGTTCTTACCGATGTTTTGCCCATTGTCAGAGGTGAAGATGATGAGGGTGTCATCGCGAAGGTCGTTGTCGTCGAGGTATTTGACCAAGCGCCCCACGTTGTCATCTAGGGATTCGATCATGGTCGCGTATTCGGCTTCAATTTGACGCCATCTTCCTTTGCCTAATCCTTGTCCAAGCACGGGATCTCCGGGTTTGTTGAGATACTTTTCGACCAACTTTTTCTCCCGACCACGCACCGGACGATGGACTGTATAGTAGTGAAGGTTGATAAAGAAGGGGCCGTCTTGATGTTCGTCGATGAATTCGATGGCCTCATCCGTGAGCCGATCAGTGAGCCACTCGTCATCTGGTTTTTGTTCGATGAAGGGATTGCTGAATGGTGCGAAGTAGCCGCCAGTCGGGTTGTCGTAACCATCGACTTCAAGCGCGGGATCACCGCGGTAAGTCCCCGCGACGTTCTTCAGATAACCACGCCCTTCGGGGTAGAATTGGACACAGTGGTTCTTGTGGTAAGGAACCCAACTGAAGTCCCAAGGGTCGGGTTGCGTGAGCTTTTCCTTGAAGGGGTGCTCCATCGCCATTTCTTCCTTGGGATATGGTCCCACGAGGTGCCATTTCCCGATGTGGATCGACTTGTATCCCGCCTCTGCGAGCGGTTCGCTATATAGGGTGTGTTCCGTTCCCACTGTCCAACGAGAGAAGATATTCTCTTGGTCGTCACCTTTTTCTAACACCGGGACGGTATAGACTCCGGTGCGGAAGGACTGCTTCCCGGTCGCAAGACAAGTGCGGGAGGGGGAACAAGTCGGATACATGTAGGAGTTGTCAACGATCAGGCCTCCTTCCGCGAGGGCATCGATGTGAGGCGTCTCGTAAAAAGTGGAGCCATTGAAACCGACATCTCCATGACCGAGATCATCTACCAAGATGAAAACAATATTTGGCTTAGCTACCAGAGAGCTGGCCATCGCGAGTAGGGAAGTGATTAGGAAACGTGTTTTCATCTTGGAGAGGATAAGGAGGGTTTGGATGGGAGTTATTTGACGCTGTCGAAATAGGTTTCGATGGCTTCGAGATCACCGCTTTCGGCGCGGAAGCTAATCTTCCCAGGCTGGTCACCAATGCGAAGAAGAGCAGTTGCAATCCCTGCTTCGGAGACGATAGGACCTACGTTCAAGACTTCCGCGTTGCCTTCGATAGTCAGTTTGACTGAGCTGTCGTAGCTTGGGACGATGTTAGCTTGGTCATCAATGGCGGCGAAGTGAAGCAGGACGACGTCGTTCATCCCTGCTTGAGGAACGCGACCACTCTCATCAATCCATGTGATGAGGCGAGTTGCTTTGCCTGGGGTGGTGACGGTGTCACGAGAAACTTCTTTCCCATCGAGATAACCGATGGCAGTGAGAGTGCCGGGCTCGAATTTATCAAAGGTGAAGGTGAAGGGTGGGTGTTTGAGCTTGGTGGAGTCCTCGTCGCTATCAGGTTTCTGTTTTGCAACAGTCTTGCCGTTGAGTTTGAGGCTTACCTCATCGCAGTTGCTGTAAACTTTGACCGCCAATGGAGATTCCTTCGTCCAGAAGCTCGCAATGTCGATCATGGCTCCTTCTTCGATAGGGCGTTGACTACGATAAAATTCGTAGCCGAATTTAGGCAGTCGATAGATGTCGCGGAGACCAGAGGCCTCAAGGTTTTCGTAGTAGCCTCGGTTGTAGTCGTACATCACCCAGTAACTGTCAGAAAAGGCGTAGGTGGTGAGGTTGTCGTTGTGAGACTCCTGCACGTTGTGGGTTTGGAGGTGGAGCTTCTGCTCTCCTGCATCACGGAGTTGGCGACTACTCAAGGCTGCTCGTTCCGATTTACTCATCTTGTCTTGATGGAAGCCTGCGTTGTTAGAGAAGTATTCCCAGTCTCCGTACTCGGATACCGAGTAGGGCTTGGTGAGATCTTCGTGGTATTCGTGTAGAATACGGTGCTGGCGAGCCTGTAGGAAGATGTCGTGGCAATGGTTATCCCATGAGGCGGAGTAAACATATTCGCCCGGGAACTCGGCGTGAACAAGGCGATGAAGTTCTTCTAAGAAATCCTCAGGAACCTGAGTCTCGTTCAGGGAAGCTTCCCAACAAAGCACCGAAGCCCGATTGCGGTCGCGACGGATGAGGTGACGAGTCGACTTGTAGCAGTAGTTGCGGAAGCGCTCATCTTCGAGGAAATACTGCCAGCCCATGATCGCGTTCATGGTGACGAGTCCTAGCTCATCACAAGCGTCCATGAAGGCCTCAGAGTGAGGGTAGTGCGAGAGACGCACGTAGTCGAAGCCACCATCCTTAATCTTCTTGGCATCGCGATACTGGGCGTTGTCAGAGAGCGCGTATCCGACGAAGGGATATTCTTGGTGACGGTTGACCCCGCGGAGGAAGGTCTCCTTGCCGTTGATGAAGAGCTTGTGCCCGTCGCGGAACTCAAAACGACGAATCCCAAAGCGAGTGGTTTCGGTATCCACTACCTCACCGTTAGAAATGAGGGTCGTTTCTAGGTAGTAGAGATTAGGAGATTGAGGCGACCACAGTTTTGCGTTGCGGAGGTTGATGGTGACTTCGACTTCACTATCCGCACCTGATTTTAGAGTTCGCGCACCAGTGACGTTGACTGCGGTCACTTTCTTATCAGCATTCAGCACTTGGTAGCGGATTTGCACTTCGCTGTTATTACTGGCTTTGCTAGCGATGTGAGTCTGGACCTTGATTTGCGACTTCTCTTCGCTTACTTCAGGAAAGGTGATGAAGGTGCCGCCACTCGCCTCCTTATTGGCAAGAATCGGATGGGTGATGTGAACAGGCTCGTTATAGTAAAGATGAGCGTGGCGATAAAGCCCGCCATACATGTTGAAATCAAGCGTCTTCAGAGGCTTGGGACCGGAGTAGATATTATCGGTGTTATCAAGGCGGACCGCGATGACGTTTTCTTCGCCGAACTTGATTTTGTCACTGAGGTCGATGACTACAGGCAGATAACCACCCAGATGTTCGGCCACTTTCTCGCCATTAAGCCAAAAGCTAGACTCATTCATAGCCGCCTCGAACTCGACCCAAACTTGTTTACCTTTTTTGTCAGCAGGTACGTCGAAGCTTTTGCGATACCAACAAATGCCCTGCCACTGATCGTTGACGACCAGAGGCTCGATGTTCGCGGTGTGGGGTAAGGATACGGAATCCCACTTGTCGTCATTGTAATCAACATCAGCGTGAGTAGGAGCATCTTGGTCCTTAATAAACTGCCAATCCTTACTGAAGTTTACGGTTTCGCCTGCCAAAGCCCAGTGACTAGAAAGCAAGGAGACCGTAATTGCTGATAAACGTGTAAAGGTCATGGTGGAATTAAGCGAATTCGTAACTAAAAACGCCAGCTTTGATTTTCCTAACAGAATAAAAAGTAGCTGTTTTCTGCGCGAAATGTTCCTCCACGAACAAGGGGTGGCCTCACTGGAGCCTTGTTACCTAGGAAATCCGCTTTTAAGATTTATCTAATGTTCAGAATAATTGTCCTCTGGTTCCTCTGTTGCCTTGTCCTCGGAGGCGCTACGGAGGTGGATAATAAGACTGCCGAAACGCTTGGCAAGTTGGTGGGAGTCATTGAGGAAACGAGTAGCAAGCTTACCGAGGTGCGGGGGGATTTCGAAGCCATCGAGAACGATGCTTCTAAACTCGAAGATGCAGAGGCGCTAAAAGGCCAAGAAGCAGAGCTGGCAGCGCGTCTAGCAGAATTGAAGAATCAGTTTGATGAACTCGCCACCGGAGTGGGTGGAGAAGATCTACAAACTGCTGAGGAGGCTAATCTTGATCTCGCAGAAGAATTCCACGACATCCTGCGACCGGTAGCGAGAGTTCTTAAAAAGGCGACTGAGAAGCCGCGTGAAATTGAGATGTTACGCGCTCGCCAGAAGCGGTTAGAAGAACAGGCTAAACTGGCTAAGGGAGCGCTCGAACGCCTCTCGCGTTGGCAGGATGATGGAGTTGATGCCATAGCTTACGCGCGGGTGGTGGAACTGCGTGAACTTTGGGAATCTCGGCAACGAGATGCCGATGGTCAACTAGAGGCTCTCGGCGTGCAGATGGAGCAACAGGCCGCCGAAAAAGCACCTCTACTACAGCCTGTGAGTGAGGCACTTGGCAATTTCTTCAAAGGACGAGGGCTCAATCTCCTCAAGGCAGTGGTCGCTCTTGTCGGAACGTGGTTCTTTCTGCGATGGATCTGGAGCCTGCTTCACAAGTTACCTCTTGTTAAAAAACAGAATCAAGGGACTTTTGGTTGGCGTTTACTTGAACTAGGATCTGTCATTGTCAGTGCGATGTTCGCGGCCTTGGCCGCACTCTTCATGCTGTATTCAAGTGGAGACTGGCTTTTGCTCACCCTCTTTATCATCTTTATTGTCGGCTTGGGCTGGACCGCCAAAAGCACGATTCCCAAGACTTTTGATCAAACTAAGATGCTCCTGAATCTAGGACCTGTGCGGAAAGGAGAACGTCTCACCTTTGAAGGCGTGCCGTGGGAAGTGGGAACAATAGGTATATATACCGAGTTGAGGAATTGCCGGCTTACGGGTGGGTTGATCCGGATGTCGATTCAGCGCTTGAGCACCCTCCGCTCACGCCCTCATGAGTCTTCTGAGCCATGGTTTCCAACCAATGCTGGAGATTGGATTTTACTGAATAATGCTCTTGGGAAAGTGATTGTACAAACGCCGGAGTATGTAAAAATTCTCCGCATGGGAGGAGCCCGCGAGACTTACCTCACTTCTGATTTTCTCGGTTTAGTTCCCGTTAATCTCATGAAGAGCTTTCGGGTCAGTGGTGTGTTCGGGATCGACTATAGTCATCAAAAAATATCCACCACTGAAGTGCCCACTCTTTTCGAAAGCCGATTAGAGATCGCATTGATTGATTTGTTAGAAGATCGTGAACATCTTAATTCAGTGAAAGTTGAGTTCGCCTTGGCGGGACCGTCTTCCTTGGATTTTAAGGTTCTGGCCGATTTCAAAGGAGATGCTGCCTCTCGTTATGATAAGATTGACCGAGCGATTCAGAGGATTTGCGTTGATGTTTGCAATGAACAAGGATGGATCATTCCCTTCACCCAAGTCACCATTCATAACGCCGGGGGATGAAGTCTTGTTAGGTGGAAGCGGTGAGCAGCTTTGTAACTTCTGCGAGAGGGCGGACGTTGATCAGATCGTCTTTTCTTAGCCAACCTTTCTGAGCTACTTTAACTCCGAAGTGAAGCGCTTGCAGTTGATCGATACTATGAGCATCGGTATTGAGAGAACAGAGGACCCCTTTATCGCGCGCGCGTTTCCAGTATTTCCAATCCATATCCATGCGCTTAGAGGAGCAGTTCAATTCGATAATGGTGTTCGTCTCAGCAGCAGCATCAATGACCTTATCAAGATTGATGGGGTAGGCTTCTCGGCGTAGGAGAAGACGACCGGTAACGTGACCCAACATCGTGACGTGAGGATTCTCGATGGCCTTGATCACACGTGTGGTCATCTCTTCTTCAGAGAGGGAGAAGGAGTTGTGCACGGAGGCCACTACGAAATCGAGTTGGCTTAAAATCTCGTCGTCAAAGTCGAGGCTGCCGTCACGCAGGATGTCAACTTCTGATCCTGCGAAGAGATGGATGGCTCCTGCTAGGGTCTCATTCATCGCGGAGATATCCTGAATCTGCTTTAACAATCGTTCTTCGTTGAGACCGCGTGCTTGTGGTGAGGATTTCGAGTGATCACTGATTCCGAGATAATCGAGCCCGAGTTCAATCGCCGCGTCCGCCATCTCACGCAGAGTATTGCGTCCGTCAGATTCGGTCGTGTGACAGTGGAAGGTGCCTTTCAGTTCTTCTTGTGAGACGAGTCTCGGTAGTTCGTTCTCCGCCGCAGCTTCGATCTCACCTCGGTTCTCGCGCAAGGCAGGGTGGATGTAGGCGAGGTTGAGCGCGTCGTAGAGTTCAGCTTCGGTTTTTACTTCCGGTAGCTCTTCGGCATCTTCTTTCACTGGTGAGAAGTCGTATTCGTTGAGCGACCATCCTTTCTTCAGCGCCAGCGAACGCAGCGCAACATTGTGTTCCTTGGACCCGGTGAAGTATTGCAACGCAAAGGGGAATTGCCCTGAAGAAACCGCGCGCAGATCGCATTGAAGCCCGTTAGAAAGCCGGATGGCTGCTTTCGTATCCCCTTGCACTAAGGTCTCGATACTATCTTCGTAGGAGGTGAAGTAAGCGGTGAGTTCGCTGGGGGCATCCGTCGCTACCAAGAAGTCGACATCGTGCACTGTTTCCTTGCCTCGTCGGTAAGAACCCGCGACTTCTAACTGATGGACCGCAGGATGTTGCAGGAGATAGTCGCGCAAGGGTTCGGCCGCGTGAGCCGCTACCGAGAGTAAGTAGCGACCTGAGAAGCGTTCGCGAGTCTCGATCGCGGCAAGAATTTTTTCGGAGGTCTTAGCCCCAAATCCTTTCAAACTGGTAACCGAGCCGTCCTCGCATGCTCGTTTAAGAGCCCCGAGGGTGCTGATCTCCAGCTCATCGTAGAGGACTTTGATCTTTTTGGGGCCGAGCCCTTGCAGCTCGAAGAGTTCGAACAAAGATTCGGGAAATTCGTGTTTCAGGTCGAGATGATACTGGAGTTGTCCCGTAGCAGCCAGTTCGTGCAGTTTCTGCTGCAGTGCCTCGCCGATTCCCTTGATTCCTTTTAGTTTGCCGTCTTTGGCCAATTGTAAAAAGTCGTCTTCAAAGTCCCGAATGATGTCAGCGCCATTGCGATACGCGCGGGTCTTGAAGGGGTTTTCACCTTTTAATTCGAGAAGGAGAGCGATTTCTTCCAAGGTAGCAGCGAGGTCTTCGGCAGTAAGGGACACCGAAGAAAGATGACTCGTAGAGCGGTGGCGTCCACTCTCGAAGGTGAAAAAGTGCGTTTGCATCGTATTTTTAAGAATGGAAACTAGTATCCCTTTCGAGCAGGGAACCTAATTCTCTCGCTTCTTCCCGAACCTGAATTTTTTAACGCCGATAACGTGAACAAGATCTTCCTATTATTGCTGCTAATGCTCTCGCTTGCTTCTGGCGTGACCATGACTCCTGAAGAGATTGAGGAGAGAATAGCGGCCGAAAGTCAGGCGCAAGCAGAGGGACAAGAGACTGAAGCCCTCGCCGTCTGGAAAGAGGTAAAGGAACTGTCTCCTCAGCTCACAAAGCTGCGGAAAGAAGCAACCGAATGGAAGGCGAAGACGGCAGCGGTGGCACAACCTCCAACGCTGGAAGCTCCCCCTTTGTTATCCGAGGAAGAGGATTTGAGTCAGCTCAATGCCCAGTTAGTCGAACTACGTTCTGCTCTCGATGCTTCTCAAGTGCGATTGTTAGAAGATTCCGGATCTTTGGCGAAATCACCTGAGCGGATCTCCGAGTTGATTCAGCTTATCGCGGCTAATAGTAACCGCTTGTTAGAAGTGCCAGTTCCTCCCGCTGGAGGAGGGTCGTTAGAGGTGGCCTTGCGCCAGCAGGCCCTTCTCACAAAGGAAATCATTGAGTCTGAGTTGGCGACTCAACGCGCCGAGAGAAAGTTTCTGCAACAGGAACTTGATGTTCTCCCAGAGCAAATTCGTCTTCGTCGTCTTCACAATGAGCGCCTCAGCCTGCGGCAAGAAGAGCTTCAGCAGCAGATTGCAGAGAAGCGCAGACGAGAAGCCAAACGTACTGATACTACTCTTGAGCAATCCTTTCAGCAACTCGCTACTATTCCTCCCTTAGTCGAACTCCTCAATGAGGTGCGGGCGCTGAATAAGGAGCGCACCCGGGCGAACGGCTTGCAGTCTCAGATTAAAAAAGCGACGGCAGATGAGCGTAATATCACCCGAGTCAACCA
>CALFBF010000165.1 GCA_937949965.1 uncultured Roseibacillus sp. | reverse complement strand
TTGTCACCAAGGACCTTTACGGCAGAGATCAGATAGGCCAGTGGGCCTAGGGCCTTTTTCATTTCCCACTTCGTCTCTTCAATAATCTGAGCATCGAAGCCGACTCCTGCCATTTGCACAAAAGGGGCGTTGTTCATCGAGAAGAGATCAACGTCGACCTTTTCCCCTTTGTCGATGACATCGAAAGCGAGCTTGAGCTGGTCAACGGGAAGACCTAACTCACGTGCAAAAACGTTCATGGTACCAGTGGGTAAAATCCCTAACGCGGTCCTCTTGCCAGCCAACCCTTTGACCACCGCATTCAAAGTCCCATCACCGCCAGCGGCGACGACGACCGGTTCCCCGGCATCAGCGATGGCAGCAGCGAGTTCCTCGGCCTCGGCCCCAGAGTTTGAGGCATAGATCGCGAAGCGACCAGCGTGGTCCATGATGAAACGGCGGGCCCCATCAGCACGCTCACTGCGCGCCTTAGGATTCATAATCAGAGGGTATCTCGTTCCGTGGCTCGTCTTAATCATAAGGCCATCTCCTTTAATCTTAGTAAAACCTGGTTGACGGGCAGACCCATCACGTTATCCCGGCAACCGCGCACTTCTTGTATCACTTTTTCTCCCCCCTCTTGGATAGCATAGCCACCAGCCTTATCAAGGACATGGACCTCTTCTTGATAAGACTTAATGTCTTCGTCACTCAACTCGTGAAAGAGAACCTGAGTCTCTTCATGAAAAACGAGCTTCTGATTCGGGCTCAGAAGCGCAACCGCAGTCACAACCTGATGCCATCGCCCTGACAACTCACGCAACATCGCTACGCCTTCGGTTAGATCACGAGGTTTGCCCAAAGTATTGCCTTCCACCACGACCACGGTATCTGCGCCCAACACCACCCGATCGGGATGCTGGGTGAAAACCTCGTGTGCTTTCAAGAACGCATTCTCACGTGCTAAGTCAGTAGCGGCTCGCGAATTGGGTAACAATTCGTCCACTCCTGAGGTAATCACCTCGAAGTCTACTCCCTCACGGGCGAGGAGTTCTCGTCGACGCGGAGAACCTGATGCTAGAATCAACTTCACGCTGTGGTTCTGCCGCCTCCTCACGCACCATGCAAGCTGTCCGCGCGACTTGCGCTCATTTCTTCCCCGGATGGGCCTGACAGAAAAGAAGCAAAATAGAGCGAGATTCCGACTTGCTATCTTGCTTAGGACCTCTTAGCTTCCGCCCCCCCGAACGACCTTAACATCGTCATGTCAAAGCATAATAGTCTCAAAGCATCCAACACCGCAGGTGGTAAGCGCTCCGTAATGAAGCGTTTCGAACGTATTAAAGTTCTCCGCGAGCGCGGTCAATGGAAGGAAGGTCAAAGTCCTATCGGGCTACCTAAGACTAAGAGCGAAGGTTAATTCCCGACTTCGTTACTCTCATTTTTTCGAGCGGGACCATTACGGTTCCGCTTTTTTGTCGTTACTCAGATGGAAGAAATACGCCTCAACAAATTCATTGCCTCTTGCACAGATCTCTCCCGGCGTGAAGCCGATCGCAGGATCCAGGAAGGAGAGGTCAGCGTGAACGGTTCCATCTGCGAAACCCCTGCAGTCAGAGTCACGGCGGATGACACTGTCCGTCTCGGTCGCAAGGTTCTCAGCCAACGACAGGTCCTTGTAATCGCTTTTCACAAGCCCCGAGGGGTGGTCTGTTCTCGTAATGACGAACGCAACCGAAAGACGATCTACCATCACCTACCCTACAAGTATCACCACCTCAAGCACGTGGGGCGGCTCGATTTAGACTCGGAGGGCTTGCTCATTCTCACCAACGACGGAAACCTTGCACAACAGCTCACCCATCCTTCCCAGAAGCTAGAGAAGGAGTACCTCGTCACCGTTGATCAAAACTACGAGCCTCAAGTGCTACTCCAACTCGTAAAAGGAGTTCACATTCCTGAGGTCGGACAAGCGAGGGCCAAATTTGCCCGTCGGGTGTCTGCTCGTCGCATGGTCATCATCCTCGAATCTGGACTCAAACGGCAGATTCGATTGATGCTGGAAACTCTTGGACTCCGCGTCACCAAGCTCACCCGCACCCGAGTCGGTTCTCTCACAATGGGCGAACTCCCCATGGGACAGACGGAAGAGCTACGCAAAGAAGATCTACAACACCTTCTCACCAATCCCACTCCAAAGTCCCAAAGCAACCGTGAGCCCAATACTTGAGCATACATCCCGCGCCATAATGCATTTTGAAGATTGTCCTTAGGGATAGAGTCCGCTTCTCTCATAAGCAGCAGCACTCATGAGCAAGACTATCGAGACCCACTTACACGAAAAACGGACTTTCAAACCCGAACGGCAGTTCTCCAAACAAGCCCGTGTTTCTTCTATGGCCGAATACAAGCGGCTATATCAAGAGTCTATTGATAGGCCAAACACCTTTTGGGCAAGAGAGGCCAAAGAGCTCTCGTGGCAAAAGAAGTGGAGCAAAGTTCTCGATTGGCAGGCGCCTTACGCCAAGTGGTTTGTGGGCGGTAAGCTCAATGTCAGTGAAAGCTGCCTCGATCAACACCTCACCACCCATCGTCGCAACAAGGCTGCTATCATCTGGGAAGGAGAACCCGGGGAAACTCGCACTCTGACCTACCTCCAACTTCACCGGGAAGTCTGCACCTTTGCGAACGTTCTCATCGCCCACGGGGTAAAGCCCAAGGACCGCGTCATCATCTACATGGCGATGGTGCCAGAAGCCGCTATCGCCATGCTGGCATGCGCGCGGATTGGCGCCGTGCATTCGGTCGTCTTTGGCGGCTTCTCAGCAGACTCTATTGCCGATCGTATTGAGGATTCGGGAGCGACTGCAGTTATCACCTGTGATGGCGGTTACCGCCGTGGCAAAGTAGTCCCTCTTAAGGCCAATGTAGACGCAGCTTTGCAGAAACAGAAGTCGGTGAAAACAGTCATCGTCCATCAACGAACGGGCGAAGACGTCGCCATGAAAAAAGGACGTGACTACTATTGGCACGAGGAAGCAGCCCTGGTCAGTAGCAAGCACGAAGCCAAGGCCTTCGACTCCGAACACCCCCTCTTCATTCTCTACACCTCGGGTTCCACCGGCAAGCCCAAGGGCATTCTCCACACCAGCGGGGGCTACCTGCTCGGAGCCTACACCACCTGTAAGTATATCTTCGATATGCGAGACGACGACGTCTACTGGTGCACGGCCGATGTCGGTTGGATCACGGGACACACCTACATCGCCTACGGCCCTCTTGCCAACGGGGTCACTCAAGTGATGTATGAGGGTGCTCCAAACCACCCCGACTTTGGTCGCTTCTGGGAAATGGTCGAGCGCCACCGGGTCTCTATCTTTTATACGGCCCCCACCGCCATTCGAGCTTTCATCAAGGCGGGTGATCACTTCCCTGAAAAGCACGACCTGAGCTCTCTCCGTCTACTCGGCACCGTTGGAGAGCCCATCAACCCCGAAGCCTGGATGTGGTATCATGATAAAATTGGTGGCAGCCGGTGTCCCATCGTCGATACCTGGTGGCAGACCGAGACCGGGGCCATCATGATCTCCCCTCTCCCCGGAGCCACCCCGACTGTTCCCGGCACCGCAACCCTTCCCTTCTTTGGAATCGATGCCGCCATCTTAGACGAGAACGGGAATGAATGTGGTCCAAATGAAGGCGGGAAGTTAGTCATTCGAAAGCCTTGGCCCTCGATGACACGAACCATCTACAAAGACAAACCTCGCTTCCGCAAAACCTACTGGTCTGACTACCCTGGCAGCTACACTGCTGGCGACGGAGCCTTCCGAGACAAGAAGGGAAACTTCTGGATCATCGGACGCCTCGATGACGTCCTCAATGTCTCCGGTCATCGCCTTGGAACAGCCGAAGTAGAATCCGCTCTCGTGGAGCACAAGACAGTCGCCGAAGCTGCAGTCGTTGGACGCCCGCATGAAATCAAAGGACAGGGAGTCGTTGCCTTCGTCACCCTCAAGGAAGGCAACAAAGCAACCGAAACTTTGAATAAAGATCTACGTAATCACGTCGCAAAGGCCATTGGAGCCATTGCCCGTCCTGATGAGATTCACTTCACTCCCTCTCTCCCAAAAACTCGTTCTGGTAAAATCATGCGTCGTCTCCTGAAAGAACTTGTCGCCACTGGAACCGTTTCAGGAAACACCACGACCCTAGAAGACCACCAAGTGATCGAAGCTCTTCAAAAAAGTATTTCAAAAACGAAAGCGCAATCTTAAGCCCCCATGACTCGCACAGGTTTTATTTTTGCTAAAACATTGGCAACTTTGGGCATCGCCCCCATGGAACGCTACCGAACGGCTGCAGCCTTTGAAATGCATCTTCTTCGAGACTCCGAAGTGATCGTCGGAGAACTCGTTTGGGAAACCGCTGAATCAATCGAAAGCGTCAGTGCGGAATACTGGAAGCTTCGTCAACTCAAAAACCGGGAACAAGAGCTGAACAAAGAAGTGACACGCTTAACAGCCATCCTCAAAGAAGCACAAGAAAATCGTGCCCAAGTCCTCGCAAAAGTAACAGAAAACACCAACTCTGGAACGAAAGAACGAGATGCTATCATTCAACGAATTGAAGAGCTCATGCTCGAACAAGAAGAATGCCAAAAAATTGGGCTCGCGATCAAAAAAGCCTATTCCGGCCTAAAAACGAAGTTAGAGGTTCTTACCGAAGAATCCAATGGTGAAGAAAACGATCTGATAAAAGAGACTCGTAAAAAACAAAACGAAAAACGAACCGAATTCGAGAAAGCTAAAATCAGACGTGACGAAGTCAACAAAGGTCTAGGCCAACTCAAAGAAAAACTAGAAAAGCTCAACATAGTAATCCACAAGAATAACTTTGCTAACCAATCTCAAGCCGAAGAGCAGGTCGGAAGCATCGGGCAAACCAACCGTGAACTCACAAACATAAAAAGTAAGCTCGGCCAAATCGATGTCACCAAAAGCGAACTGCATGCCGAAGTCGGTCGCTACTATATCGAAAACTCGAAAACCCAGCTCATTAAACAAGTCTCACGAGAGCACCGCAACCTCTTGAACCTAATCAACAAGGTCAAATACTCTTCCTCCCTTCACCGAAGAATAATCGACAGTTGAAACATCACAAAAAAGCGAGACCTCAGTCTAGGATAACGACTTTGCCTTGCAGACCTTGAGCTTTCTCTTCTGCTCTTGCTTGAGCTTCGTGCTGCTCGGGTGAGCAGGAAGAATCAATCGGAGCATCTGCCTCTTCTTCACTACGCACAATGAAGTCTTGCTCCACCATCCAATCCTCCACCTCTTCGCCACTGACATCAGCTAGCATCGTGCCATTGATCTCCACACAAGGAGAGAGAGGCTGACCAGTCTTCATCTCCATTTCCATACGCATGGCAGGATTCTTGATAATATCTTTCTCTTCCCACTCTAGATTGTATTTCCGTAACACCGCGCGAACACCTTCGCTCCAGCCGCAGTAAGTTTTCAAGTAGCAGACGATTTTTGGTTGGTCACTCATGGCGGAAACTCTAATCTCTTTTTTAAAAAGCTCAAGCGCGCTTCCTGCTCGTTTCTCTTCCTCAGTCCCCATAGAGTTGAGCCATGGAACGACCTTACATTCTCATTAACTTTGCGATCACCGCAGATGGCAAAATTGGCACTTCGCAGAAAGGGCCTTCACGCTTTACTTCCAAGGCAGACCTCGATCGCCTCCTCCAGATTCGGCTCCGAGCAGACGCCATTTTGGTAGGAAGAGGCACCCTCGAAGCCGATGAAATGTCGATGACCATCCCAGCTGAGCTTAAACCTAAGAAACAGCCCCTTCGCTGCATCATCTCACGACAAGGACTCTTCGATGGAGACCACAAAGTCTTCCACAGCGAAGGCGGCCCCATTCACCTCATTGCAACCGCTCCAGAGGCACCGCTTCCCTTAACTCCTCCCGAAAGGGAAGACGTCCACCATCACAAACACACCTTAGAAGGCTTTCTTCACCACGCTAAAACAGAACTCGAAGTCGAAAACTTGCTCTGCGAAGGAGGTGGCTCATTGGTAAAGGATCTTTTCGCACTCGACGCCATCGACGAGATTAATCTGACCATCGCCGGACACAGCTTAATCGGAGGAGAAAAGGCACCTACCATCACCGGACTGCCCCGCAACTTCCTCCCCGCCTCGCGCGAATTCGAAATCTCCCACTTCGAACCCACACCGGACAACGAACTGTTCGCTACCTGGAAGCGTAAGAATTAAAACAAATCAACGTCTAACAAAACACCCACTATATTTCAGACGCTTTTTTGATTAGCGAAGTGATGCGCTTTGCACCAAATAGAATGGCACCCAGAGGAGAACACTATCTGGGATTATGAGTCACAAAACTCACAATTCACAACAGCCCAAATTGCTAGCTGTTTTCTAATAAAGAGCCCTCGGAATCGTGAGCTGACCTTCCTCGTTTACCGCCAAAGTTTCCATCTCTATTCCCAAGGATTGAACAACATCGCACCGGTGGGCTCGAAATCTTTCCTATTACGGGTCATCACGTAGAGCCCGTGCTGCTTGGCGGTGGCAGCAATTTGGCCATCGGCGACAGCTATCGTCTTTCCTTTTTACTGAGCGGTAGCTGTCAGTCCCCTCCCAAATTCGAGCAGGGCTCCTCCATTTAGAA
>CALFBF010000164.1 GCA_937949965.1 uncultured Roseibacillus sp. | reverse complement strand
CCTCTTTTCCGGGGGGCGAATGCAGACTTGAACTTGACCGCGGCGATGTCTTTCACTTTCGCGATTCTCTGGTTCTACTGGGCTATCACCGAGAACGGGATGAAGAATTTCCTCGCTCACATCTTTGCGCCCAAGGCTAAGTTTGGCGGCTTCATGCAGGTCATGATGGTGGTGATTTTCTTCGCTGTAGGCCTCTTGGAAATCATTTCAATTGCGATTCGTCCAGTTGCGCTCAGTTTCCGTCTCTTTGGTAATATCTACGGTGGTGAGCAGACTTTGGAGTCCCTGATGGCGCTCGTTCCTCATCCTGCTCTTCACTTCTTGCCAGCCCTTCCGTTCTACTTTGTAGAGCTTTTGGTGGGTCTCATTCAGGCTCTTGTATTCACTCTCCTCAGTGCGGTCTTCCTTCGTCTCATCTGTGACCACGATCATGGTGATGACCATGAACACGAACATGATGCCGAAGAGGCGCACGGGTAACACCTTTCGACGTTTGACCATGGCAAGACTGTGGGAGCGTCGTTGAAACAATAAAAAACATACTACTACAATGAACATCGAACTCTTCACATTCCTGCTCGCAGCTATGGAATTCAATAAGTTCTGGGTTGCTTCTTTCGCAGCTATCGGTGCTGGTCTTGGAATCGGACTTCTCGGTTCAAAGGCAGCAGAAGCAACTGGCCGTAACCCAGGTGCTGCTACTCCTATTCTCGTTCTTTCCATCATTTTGGCCGCTCTGATTGAGGGTGTCTTCATTCTTTCTGCCTTCGCAGTCTAAATGATTTTTCTGAAGTCCTCTGAGCTTCGTGCTCAGAGGCATCTTTCTCTCCTTTTCCTCTTAAATCTTGATAACGATGATTAGTCTCTTAGCAGCCGCCACGGATCTCGAACCCGGTGTTTGGGAGAATTTAACGAAGACCTTTGGTCTCAATACGCCCTTCTTTGTGGCGCAAGTAGTCAACTTCTTCCTCGTTATCTTCGTGCTCAAGAAATTCGCCTTCGGTCCCATTCAGGAGATGCTTGAGGCTCGTAAGCAGCGCATCGCTGATGGCGAGGAGAAGCTCGCCGAAATCGAGAAGCAAATGGCAGACAGCGAGAAGCGTGTCCAAGAGCAACTCGAAAAGGCAAACGCGGACGCTCAGCGCATGATTGACGAGGCGAAAGAAAGCGCTGCCAAGCTTGGTGAAAAAGAAACCCAGAAGGCAATTGCCTCCGCGCAGAACATTTTGGCCAAGGCTGAAGAAGCGGCTAAGGCAGAACGCGAAGTGATGAAGGCTGAAATCAAGTCCGAGTTCGGTAAACTCGTCACTGCAGCTACCGCACAGGTTTCTGGCAAGGTTCTCACTGATGACGACCAGCGTCGTATCAACGAAGAGTCGATGAGCACTCTGACGAATAACTAATTTTCTCAACGCAAACTCACGAGCTGACGCCATGAAGATTTCCAAATCTGCCCAAACAACTGCCCGTCGCATCTTCCGCATGTGCGCGCCTGATGGGGTCCTCGATGAGAACAAGCTCCGCACTGCCATCACCAAGATCGCAGCGGACAAGCCACGCGACTATCGCGGTATTCTGGCGGGATTGGCACGCCTCCTTCGCCGTGAAGAAGATCGTAGCCAAGTCCTCGTCGAGAGTGCTCGCTTCCTCGATCCTGCTACCGAAGCACGCGTGCGCGAAAGTCTCACCGCACAGTATGGTGAGGGTCTTAATTTTGAATTCCGAATCAACCCGGACCTAATGGGCGGCATGAAAATCCGAGTAGGCGATGACGTCATCGACGGCTCGGTAGCGTCCCGTATTAAGCGCCTCGAAACGGCCTTCCAATAAACACAATCTCTAAAAAACAATCCGATGAGCAGCATTCTCCAAGAACTCGAATCGCACATTTCTCAAGTTTCGGCCGGAGTCGAAAGAACGAACGTCGGCATCGTCCGCGAAACTGGTGATGGTGTCGCCAAAGTGGAAGGTCTCAGTGACGTGATGCTTAACGAAGCCATCGAATTCCCCGGTGGAGTGACTGGCCTCGCCATGAACCTTGAAGAAGGGGAAGTGGGTGTCGTTCTCCTTGGTGACTACGCCAAGATTACCGAAGGCATGGAATGCAAGACTACCGGAAAGCTTCTTTCCGTTCCAGTTGGCGAAGCTTGTCTCGGACGAGTTGTTGACGCCCTCGGTGCTCCCGTAGATGGCAAAGGCCCTATCGAAGCTTCTGCCGAGTATCCTCTCGAAAAAATTGCTCCTGGTATCATTAAGCGGAAGTCTGTTTCCGTTCCTGTCCAGACCGGGATCATGTCTATCGACGCTATGATTCCAATCGGTCGTGGCCAGCGTGAGCTCATCATTGGTGACCGCTCCACTGGTAAGACCACGATTGCAGTTGATACCATTATCTCTCAAGCCCAGCAGAACAAGGCGGCCGAGAGAGGTGAACTCAAGGATTTCAAACCTCTTTACTGTATCTACGTTGCGATCGGGCAGAAGCTCTCCAACGTAGCGCGCACCCAGAAGACTCTCGAAGAAGCGGGCGCGATGGAATACACCACTATCGTTTCCGCCTCCGCTTCTGACCCGGCTGCGATGCAGTTCCTTGCTCCTTATGCGGGTTGCTCCATTGCCGAGTATCTCATGGACCAAGGTAAGGATGTTCTCATCGTCTTTGATGACCTTTCCAAGCACGCGGTCGCTTACCGTCAGGTTTCTCTCATTCTTCGTCGTCCATCTGGTCGCGAAGCTTACCCTGGTGATGTTTTCTATCTCCACAGTCGTCTCCTTGAGCGCTCCGCACGTCTCTCCGAGAATGCCGGTGGCGGTTCCTTGACCGCACTGCCAATTATTGAAACGCAGGCTGGTGACGTTTCGGCTTACATTCCGACCAACGTGATTTCCATTACTGATGGTCAGATTTTCCTCGAGACAGACCTCTTCTACCAAGGAATTCGCCCGGCGATTTCAGTTGGTCTCTCAGTTTCCCGAGTAGGTTCTGCTGCACAAACGAAGACCATTAAGTCTGTTGCCGGAACGACCAAGCTCGACCTCGCTCAGTATCGCGAGTTACAAGCTTTCGCTCAGTTCGGTTCTGACCTCGATGCTCAGACCAAGGCTAAGCTGGAGCGGGGAGCGCGTATTGTTGAGCTCTTCAAGCAGAACCAATACTCACCGCTTGCGATTGAAGAAGAGTCTATCTTCCTCTTTGCGATGCAGAACGGTTACTTCGATGATGTCGAAGTGGAGCGTATCTCCGAGTGCCAAGAAGCGATTGGTGAGTTCTTCAAGAATCGTAAAGCTGACCTCATGGCCGAAATCCGGAACGACAAGCCTGACCTCAAGAAAAACAAAGAGGCCAAGGAGAAAGTCGACCAGGCAATGAAGGACTTCAAGTCGAGCTGGAAGTAGTCGATTTCCTAACAACTTCTAACGAGTAAAATCAAGTGGCCAACCTTCGAGACATTCGCCGACGCATCAAGTCGGTTAAGAACACCGCCCAAATCACACGCGCTATGCAAATGGTGGCGGCGGCTAAGATGAAGAAGGCACAGGACCAGGCTTTGGCTGGTCGCGATTACGCGAACCTCCTGAACCAGGTGCTGGTGAACCTGAAAGAGAATGTCGACGAGGAAGCGCATCCTCTCCTTGAGAAGCGAGACGGTGGCAAGGAACTGATGTTGGTCGTTTCTACCGACAAGGGACTTTGCGGTGCTCTCAATACCAATCTTCTCAAGAAGGTTCGTGCTGAAGCTTCTTCTGAGGTAGATGTCGAGTTCGTGACTGTTGGTCGCAAGCTCCGCGAACAACTTTCTAAGGCTGGCGAAGAATTAATCGCAGATTTCGAGGTCGCTGACCCGGCACCATTCATTGAAGCTCGCCCCATCGCGAGTTTGTTGATGAAGAAGTTTCTCGATGGCGAATACGGAAAAATTTCCGTCGCGTTCACCAATTTCGTGAGCACCATGACTCAGGAGCCGACCGTGGTGCAGCTCCTCCCAATTGATGCAGATAGCGTAGGGGAGAAGCAGGATTACGAAGGAGTTGGCAAAGACGAAATCAAAGAAACCGACAAGACTGCGGCTCTCGGAGTGGATTATCTTTTCGAACCCTCTTCAGAAGGAGTTCTCGACGCCTTACTCCCTCTTTACGTCAACTTCCAAGTCTACCAGATGATTATCGAGTCCCGCGCTTCTGAGCACTCCGCTCGCATGGTTGCGATGAAGGGCGCTACTGATAACGCGAAGAAGATGACCAACGAGTTGACCTTGCAATACAACAAGGCTCGCCAAGCGGCCATCACCGCCGAACTCCTCGAAATTACAACTGCCATGAAGGCAATGGAATGATGAAGACACGATTGAATTCACTAATTTTACTAAGTGTTTGTGCTTTTTTGGTTTCTTGTGGTTCAGGTTTAAGGCCTTTGGCCTCCACGCCGCCAGCGCAAAAACTGAGGGTAGAGCAACCTTTTAAGTGGGGTAATTTTTTGACTATCAGGCTTGATATGCCAGCTGGTGACTATATCCCCAAATACGAGGACAATAATGGCTACTTCTATGAGGCGCCGCAGAAGATCACTGGAAAAGATACTTTTTTGCCCCTGCTTGTAGACGGCGGTCTTTATTTTGAAAAAGGCCGGACCGCTCCAACAAAACTTTACATGATTCGTAATAACTACGGAGTGCCTACCAAACTCAACATTGGTGATAAGGCCAAAATCACATTGATTAAGTAATACGATTTCATCATGAGCAACCAAGGAACATCTGTTCAAGTCGTCGGTGGAACCATTGACTTCACAATACAAAAAACTCGTTCAGCGGTTGCTACTATCAATTTTTTCGAAATTACGACTGCCTTATTGGTAATTAAACAATGATTGTGACCTTCAAACTATCACTCTGTTCCTTAGTTGTTCTTCTCGCATTATCGAGTTGTTCGACTATCGTGAGCAAGAATCGATATCCGGTTACGATCAATTCGGAGCCATCCAATTTGAAGTATGTCGTAAAGAATAAGGCAAAGGAGACTGTCTCAATGGGCGTGACTCCTGCCACCGTTACTCTCAAAGCCAGTCGCGGCTACTTTAAGAGAGAATCTTACGAGATCACGGTCTTCAAGGGTTCCAAGGCTATCGCGGTTACTCAGCTGACTTCCAAACTTGATAAGTGGTATTACGGGAACATTTTGGTCGGTGGCTTTATCGGTTCTCTCATTGTCGATCCGCTTACCGGTTCGATGTACTCTTTGCCTAAGGAGGTTCACGTCGGACCTGCTGCTGTTTCTCTCAAACATTCTCTCGTCGTCCGCGAATATTCAGTCCTCACTACTGAGGAAAAAGAGCAACTCATCGTTCTTAACTAATCTAACAAACTCTCTCTCCCTCTCACACCATTTCCATCATGAGCAACCAAGGAACAATCGTCCAAGTCATCGGCGCCGTCGTTGACGCTGACTTCTCGAAGGCTACTAAGCTGCCTGATATCTATAATGCGCTTGAAGTGTCTTACAATCCCGGCACTGGCGACACCACTCTGACTCTCGAAGTGCAGCAGCACTTGGGTGACGGTTGGGTCCGTGCAGTCGCAATGTCTGCTTCTGATGGTCTCAAGCGCGGAATGACTTTGTCTGATACTGGTAAGCCGATTGCGGTCCCAGTTGGTGATCAAGTTCTCGGACGTATTTTCAATGTTACGGGTGATCTCGTAGATGAGAATAAGCCGCTTCCAAATCCTGAGAATACTTCTCCCATTCACCGTGCGGCTCCCGTCCTCACTGACCAATCCTCTGCTACTGAAGTTCTTCCTACTGGTATCAAAGTCATTGACCTCATTTGCCCTCTTCTTAAGGGTGGTAAGGGCGGCATGTTCGGTGGTGCTGGTGTTGGTAAGACCGTTGTTATCATGGAGCTCATTAACAACATCGCAAAGGCGCACGGAGGTTACTCTGTATTCGCCGGTGTTGGTGAGCGGACTCGTGAGGGTAACGACCTTTACTGGGAAATGATTGAGTCGGGCGTTATCTCTACCGAAGTCGACGAGAACAAGCATCCTAAGCTCAATCCTGACGGCACGCCTGTGCTCAAGGACGGTTCTAAGGTGGCTCTCTGTTATGGTCAGATGAACGAGCCTCCGGGAGCACGTCTTCGCGTTGCGCTTTCAGCCCTCACGATGGCGGAGCACTTCCGTGATGAAGCTGGTCAGGACGTTCTTCTCTTCGTTGATAATATTTTCCGATTCTCTCAGGCCGGTTCTGAGGTTTCCGCTCTCTTGGGCCGGACTCCTTCGGCGGTAGGTTACCAGCCCACTCTCTCTGAGGAGATGGCTGGTCTTCAGGAGCGAATCACTTCTACTAACAAGGGTTCCATTACTTCTATTCAGGCCGTTTACGTTCCTGCAGATGATTTGACTGACCCTGCGCCCGCAAACACTTTTGCTCACCTTGACGCGACTGTTGTTCTTGAGCGTTCATTGGCTGAGCAAGCTCTCTTCCCTGCGGTTGACCCCTTGGCTTCGACTTCCAAGGCTCTTGCACCAGAGGTTGTTGGCGAGGAACACTATCGCGTCGCTCGTGGCGTTCAGCAGACTCTCCAACGCTACAAGGACTTGCAGGACATCATCGCCATTCTCGGTATGGACGAGCTTTCTGACGACGATAAGCTCACTGTATTCCGCGCTCGTAAGATTCAGCGTTTCCTTACCCAGCCCTTCCACGTAGCGGAGATTTTTACTAACGTGCCCGGCGTTCTTTGTTCAATCGAAGATACCGTGAAAGGCTTCGCTGAGATTCTTGACGGTAAGCATGACGATGTGCCGGAAGGTAACTTCTACATGAAGGCTTCCATCGACTCCGTCGAAAAAGCGTAAGGTGATTTTTCTGAAACTGATCCACTGACTTCTTCTTTTCTCCATGTCTCTACATCTCGAAATCGTCACCCCCGAACGGAAAGTTTTTTCCGATGAAGTGGATAACGTCTATCTGCCTGGCGCCGATGGCGAGATGGGTATTCTAGCGATGCACGCCGCCTTGGTAACCGCCATGGAGGCCGGTGAGTTGCGTTACTCGAAGGCTGGTCAAGTGACTGAACTTGCGGTGGGGCACGGTTTTGCTGAAGTGACTCAAGAGAAGGTGACCATCTTGACTGATGTTGCCTTTGAGGAAGACCAAATCGATGAGTCAGCAGTGGAAGAAGCGATGAAGCGTGCGGAAGAAGCTCTCGAAGATATTGATCCTGCGGAAGCGGAAGAAGTGGTCGCGCAGCAAAAAGTGATCGCCTCTGCGATGGCTCAGCTTGCCCTTAAGAAAAAGCGACGCGGGTAATTCCCTTGTTGAAGTTGACTTAGAATCAAATTTCTCCGGCGGCCTTTGGGTCGCCGTTTTTATTACGTGAGTTCTCGTAGTTCACATCCGTTGCTGTCGCGTGGAGATAGTTTCGGAGCGGCGAGAGGCCAGGGGATGTTGAGTGTGGGATCGTCCCAACGTAAAACCTGCTCGGTCTCAGGATTCCAAGGAGTGGAGACCAAGTAGGCGATGGTTGCCGGGCCTTCGGGAGTAGCCAAGCCATGGGCGAAACCCGGGGGGAGATAGATTTGGGAGGGTTCTTCAGCGTGTTCCGCAGAGAGACGAAAGCTTTCCCATTTTCCGAAATTTGCGCCAGGTCGTAAATCGACTGCGACGTCGAAAATTGTTCCAGAAATCACGGTGATCAGTTTGGCTTGTGGTTCAGGGTTTTGAAGGTGAAGCCCTCGAATGCAGCCCGCCTCGGTCTCAGAAACATTCATCTCGGCCCAGGTGTGGGTGTAGCCAGCTTCCGCGTGAAAACGTTGCGCGAAGAGAGGTCGGAAGCTTCCACGCTGATCGTCGAAGCGCGGAGGGATGAGGAGATGCACTCCTGCGAGCGAAGTTTGGACCAGTTTCATGATTCTAACAATTCAGTGACAGCATCAGCTCCCATGCGCATCGCTTTGTGCATGTTCGGGTAGGTGAAGCCGCCTTGTCGTCCCGTGGTTCGCAGGTTGTTAAAGCGAGCGAGGTAGTCCGTTATGGTCTGGAGGTGTTCTTCGAAGCCTTTTGCAAAAATGGGATAGGCGTGTTCGGAGTGAATGAGATGATGGCTGACCACTTGGTCAGGTTCACAAAGCCCTTCTGCAGCCAAATCAGTGAGAACTTGCTTGAGGGCATCGCCTTTCCATTTGGAATCATCCTTCTCGCATGTCATCTCTACGATGAGGGTGGTGTGGTCGTCTGGTTTGACGAGTAGACCGGCGTTTTTGGGTTCTCCTACTCGGTGAAAAATACGATCACGGTAGTAGGTGTAGAGTGCTTCCATGCATTTCCGTTTTTTGACGAGAAGGGCGTAAACCGTCATCGGCTTGAAGGTGAGTTGAGTTGCCGCTTGACGGACTTCCGAGGGAGGGGCTGGAGAGAGGGCGTTGATGAGCTGGGGAAGCGGGATAGTGGAGAGGAAAGCATTTTGAGCATTACCATAGTTGCGGCCAGCGGCTGCCACCGAGGTGATGACCTTATCATTGTGGGAGATTTTCTGAATGGGGCTATGTAGGTTGATTTCGACTCCTGCCTTTTGCAGTTGATTTGTCAGGCAACGCGGAAGGCTCTCGGAACCGGTGCGTGAGTAGTGTAAGGTCTCAAAGCGAAGAGCGCCCTCTGTGACGTCGCGTGGTTTGGCGAGGCGTATTTTTTCTAACAAGTTCTTGATAACGTCGACCCCGGAAAGACGAGGCATTTTTCGTCGCACAAATTCGGCTGATAGGTCGCGGGGGTGAATCCCCCAATATCTTTCCGTAAATCCCTCGAAGAAGTATTCGTAGAGGGGAGCGCCATAGAGTTCGGTGAGTGCGCTTTCCGCATCGCTCCCTAACTCCCGGCGAGGGAATCGTGATTCGAGCTCGGCAAGAAAAAGACCGACAAGGCAGCGAACGAGAGTTACAGGGGAGATTCCTGCCAAGATGTCTCGTCCGCGCAAGGGGTAATGATAGAGCTTGTTGCCCCACTTGATATGGGACTTGAGGGGCACTTCGATGCGTTCGGGTCCCATGGCTTCCTTGCAAACGGTGAAGATTTCTTGGTCGAAGGCGTGGAGCATGTGCACTCCGAGGTCATACCAGTTGCCTTGATGTTGATGCCCGTCCGCCAGTCCGCCGGTGCGCTCGGCTTTTTCCAGTAGGGTGACTTTGGCAGAGGCTTCGTGAGCAGTATGAGCAGCATAGAGTCCGCAGACCCCGCCTCCCATAATGATGAGTTCTTGTTTCAGGCTCATACTAAGTCAAAGCAAGAAGCCGATCTTGTTCAGAGGCCAAGTCTGTTAGTGTGCAATGGGGGAGAGTGAGATGATCGAGGGTGAGCGCTTCATCTGCTTTGATTGCTTTTTTTAAGGTGGTGCCGCTTTCTAACAGAGTGATTGCGATTTTCTCCTTATTGAGAGGTTCGACAAGACCATAACACTCTGCTGATCCGATTGCGTGGGAGATGGGGGTGCTTGCTGGGAGGTCTTTTTTTGCGTAGGCGTAGACTTCGCAGGTTTTCTGGGAGGTTTCTAAGAGGGGTTCTCTGTTCATGACTGCCAAGATGGCTTTCGGAGTCTCCAGATGGCAGAGATGGTAAGGGCGGTAGAGTAAGTATTCAGGTCCATTACCAAGCTTATAGTAGTTGAGGTAGAAGGCCTGTTCGGGTGGTAATTCTTTTTTGGGTCGAACAACGAGATAAACTCCTCCTCCTGGTTCGGCTCCTAAGAGGTAGTCGATACGAGGGGTGTCTCCATAATGAGAGAAGTCAAAAAGAGAGAGCGCTTCCTCGACACGCTGAGCACGAGGACCGCTCATGCCTCCTGAAGGTGGTAGGTATCCGAAGGCATTAGCCAGCACGGCCATTTCGATGTGGAGCTTGGTGCCATCAGTGTAGGCACAGCACTGGGTTGGGGAGAGGTTGCGTTTGGCGGCTTCTGTCGCGATGGATGCTGGGGTAGCGCGTCGATCGAGGAAGCCCTTGATGTTACCTGCTTGGAGGATATCGAATCCCATGAGGTCGGCTTCTTTGATCAGAGTGGCTAACACGCCATGTTGATCGCCTGCATCCGAGCTGATGGTGACCTGCTTCTCTTGAGCACGGTGTTTCAGGAGAGGTCCGAGTGCGAGGTCTACCTCGGCATTCATGAGCACAACGTGGGCTCCTGATTCAATGGCCATTAAGCAGTACTGTGCTGCTGGTCCGATCGAATTGGTAGCCTCGACGAGCACATCAATGGGTTCCTCCCGTAGTAAGGTTTCGAAGTCTTCACTAGCTCGGGTGTGTTCTCCGAACTGGGCAGTCTCTTGGGCTGCGGTCAGATTTTGATCCGCAACCCAGACGAGAGTAAGTGTTGCGGTAGCATGAATCTGCATCGCGATCCCACGCCCCATGCAGCCACCACCAACTAGCCCAACTCGAACTCGATTATCTGTTTTGCTAGCCATTTTCTAAAGAAAGTTTGTACAGGAATTCGGGTAGTTCAAGGAGAGCTTGTGTGTTGTTCGATCCAGAGTTGTAGGATGAGAATCGCTGCTAGTTTCTTGAGGGGGAGAAACTGAGTGGCCTGGAAAAGGGGCTCGATGGCTTGTTCATTTAGCCAGCCGTGTTGAGCAAGCGTTTGGCGGGAGAGTCTTTCGCGTGCGAAGGCTAAGAAAGGCTTGCGCCAGTTAGGATGTTCTAAGGGGAGATAGAATGGTTGTTTCGGGCGATGGGTGACAGCTTTAGGAAGGTGACGGGCCGCGAGTTTTCGCCAAAGGTATTTTTCTTGGCCGTGATGGATTTTGGAAGATGTGGGGAGTTGGCTCGCGAAGTCAATCAAGCGATGATCAAGGAAGGGTGCGCGATACTCCAGTCCGTGAGCCATCGTGTTTTTATCCTGTCGGATTAATGACCAATCTGGGAGCCAATGACGATACTGTAATCCAAGAGCGTTTAGGAAATCATCTTCGCTGAGAGGATGTTCAAATTGTGAAAGTGGCGTTTGTTGGCTGAGAAGATCGGGAGAGAGAAGCTCTCTCATTTCGTTCGGGGTGAAGAGAGTGTGTAGGTCAGTAGCGCGCTGGAAGGGAGTCTTTCGTGAGAATTCGCGGAAGTAGGAAGCCGCTTTCTGTTGTCCCGAGGAACCGAGTTTGGCGGGGAACTGGGCGAGGCGGTTGAGGACTTGGGATGGCAGTAGTCGTAAAGTGGCAGCGGCGACATTCCGCCCTACTGGTCCGAGCCGCTGGGCTGTTAGAAGGGTTTTTTGGAAAGAATAACCAGCGAAGTATTCATCCGGTCCTTCGCCACCAAGGGCGACCTTAGAACCGAGTGAACGGGTGTGCTGAGCTAGGTGGTCGAAGGCGAGAATGAGGGCGTCTCCGATAGGTCGATCCATTTGCGCAATGACCCGAGGAAGCTCTGTTAGAGACTCGGGGGTCAATGTAGTAGCGTGGTGGGTGATTCCGAGCGATTGCGCAAAAATCGCTGCTTCGGGGCCTTCGTCGCTGGCAGCAGCAAAGCTGAGAGAGGTGGAGGTGAACTCTGCTCCTAGTTCTTTGGCATAGTAGGCGAGGAGAGAAGAATCGACTCCGGCAGAGAGGTAGACCGAGAGGGGGACGTCTGCTTGGAGAGCGAGTTCGACACTAGAGCGTGTGAGGCGATCTAGTTCTTCCAGTGCTTGCGGGTGTTCTTCTGGCTGAGGGATTAGGGGAGGTTCCCAATAACGTGTCAGCGTCCTTTTCCCATTTTTTTCAACGTAGAGAGAATGGGCCGCAGGGAGAGTCTCGATATGAGCGAAGAGAGTAGTGGGCTCAGGAAGATAACGCAGGGAGAGCCAACTCTGGAGGTGCTCGGGTGCAGGGGTGAGGTCAACTCCGGCTTGTGCGAGGCTCTTGATCTCGGAGGAAAAGCGGAGAGGGCCTTGAGTTGTTAGATAGAGTGGTTTTTGCCCGCAGCGATCTCGGGCCAAGAATAGACTTCCTTCTCGCGCATCGTGGATTGCGAGTGCGAACATGCCATTGAGGTGGCGGGGGAGTTCGGTTCCCCAAGCCAGCCACGCGGCAGGAAGGACTTCGCAATCGCATTGGGTGTGGAACTGATGGCCCTGAGCGGTGAGAGTTCGACGGAGTTCTTGCCAGTTATAGATCTCGCCATTGCAAATGGCGGTAATCTGTCCGCATGGCGAGCGAAAGGGTAGGGTGAGTGGCTCGGGATCGAGTATGGCCAGACGAGTGATTCCCAGAGAGATGGTCTCATCTTGGTAAGTGCCGATACCATCCGGACCTCGATGGCGAAGGGCGGCTAACATTCTTGCCAGCTGTTGCTCCGAAAGAGCGTGTCCCCCACAGATGCCACACATGGGTAGTATCTAAGTAGAAAGCGGGAGCCTGGCGAAGCGAAGAGTCTGCCCTCATGCGTGTGGGGTGATGGGGGTCTCAATGGGTGAGTGGGTGGGCGGGACGCCCACTCCACGGACGTCTGTCTCTATGCGCGAGGAGCGAGTGAGATCCCATCTTGGCCGAGCACAATCTTTCGCTGGCGATAGAGGGCCCCAGTGGCGCGTTTGAAGGCTTTTTTACTTACTCCCAGAGCTCGGTAAATGTCGTCAGCGGGGCTCTTGTCACTGAGGTGCCAAAAACCGCCACGAGCTTCGAGCTCGGTGAGAATGGTTCCTTCTAACTCATCAGCGAGTTCAGCTTTGGGGGGATAGAGTGAGAGGTCAATTTTACCATCATCACGGATCTTTTGGACAAACCCCCTCGTCTCTTCTCCGGCATGGAGACGACGGAAAACGGTATCGTGATAGATGATCCCACTGGCTTGATGATTGATGATCGCTTTGTAGCCGAGTTCTGTTTTTCCGTAGAGGAGAAGATCGACTTCATCGCCTTCTTGAAAGGTGAGTTCATCTTGATTGAGGAAGCGAGCGAGACGACGAGTGGCGACGATACGGTCGGTGCTAGCATCGACGTGAACGTAGACCACATAGGAGCGGCCGACTTCACAGGGCTCTTTTTGTTCGCGGAAGGGGAGGAGGAGATCCTTGGGGAGACCCCAGTCGAGAAAGGTACCCACGCCAGTGACCTGGACAGCTTCAAGATAGGCAAATTGACCAGGAAGCACTTTGGGCGAGCGTCGAGTCGCGATTGGGCGGTCTTCCGAATCGCGGTAAAGAAAGACATCAAGCTTAGCCCCGAGAAGATATTTACGCGGAGTTTCGCTCTTCGGGAGGAGGATGTCTCCGAGGTATTTCCCTGCGTCGAGGAAAAGACCGACGGGGGATTCCCGCATGATCGTGAGCTCTGCACGTTCGCCAATGTTCACCATGGCGTGACTCTGTCTTGTTGAAACGAGTATTTCGATGGCAAAGTCATCCTTTAATTCTGTTTGGGACTTCGCCTTTGGCAGTGATGGCTCTGGCGAGAGGCCCTTATGACTATGTCTTTGAAAGTGATAAATACCCTGAGCGTGTTTCTTCTGGACGCAGGGACAGCTTCGGCAACAGTCGTCGTCGGCCAAGTAGAGACCTTCAATAACGGGACTGCGGGTTTCGGATTTGCTCGTGGTTCAGCGGTAACTCAAGAGTTGGGTGGAGTGGATGGACCTAGCGACGGTTTTCTCTCAATCGCTAATAGCACTATCGCTCGGTTTTCTGCTCGCATCGCAAGTAGTAATACCCCTTTCACTGGTAATTACACAGAAGCCGGTGTCGAAGGGGTGCGGTTTTCAATCATTTCTCTTGATGCTGCTGGCGCCATCGACTTGAGGATAGGGTTTGGGACGCGGCAAACCAATTTTTGGGTTTCTAACATTGGCTTTGAGCCTGTCTTCGGAGAGGACTGGCAGGAAGTTGAGATTTCTTTCCAAGATGTTTCGGACTGGAGTGCGGTTCGAGGCAGTGGAACCGAGGAAGAATTTGCAGAGGCTTTGGAAAATGTGAATGGCTTTCAATTC
>CALFBF010000163.1 GCA_937949965.1 uncultured Roseibacillus sp. | reverse complement strand
AGATCATCATCATCCGCTCCCGCCAAGGCACTAGCCTTCTGGTATTCGGTAACCTTCCCTTCGAAGAAATTCTGCTCCTTCTTGAGGTCCATGGATTCGGAGAGCCAGGGGAAGGGGTTCTCGGTGTTCTCGTTGAGGGGTTCGAGACGACAGTTGGTGAGGCGACGGTCGGAGATGTAGTCGATGTATTTTTCGAACTCCTCACAGCTGAGCCCTACCGCGCTCACTGGGAGGCAGTCGCGGATGAACTCTTTCTCCAGACGAACTCCTTCGGCCATGGTCTGGCGGAGGTCTTGTTTGAACTCTTCGGTCCAGATGTCGGGGTTTTCGGTGACGAGGGTGTTGAGGAGATTGCGGAAGACCTCGATGTGATTTGATTCGTCGCGCAGAGTGTAACGGAACATTTGACCGATGCCGGGGAACTTGTTCTGGCGGTAGAGACTGAGAATCATGCCGAAGAGACCATAGAACTGGGTGCCTTCCATCACTTGACCGAAGAGGAAGATGTTCTTGGCGAGAGCCTGCTTGTTCTCGAGAACGGTGAGGTCCACATCGCGGCGGAGAGCTCGGCTGTTAGAGACCACGAAGTGATTCTTGGCCTTGATAGTCGGGATGTCTTCGAACATCGCTTCGCACTCGTGAGGATTAATCCCGAGGGAAGAAATCATGTAGACCAGGCTGTCAGCGTGGATGTTTTCCTCGTGGGCATGGCGTCCGAGGACGAGCTTCAGCTCGGGCGCGGTCACCAACTCGCGCACGACGTGGAGGATGTTGTCCCCGACGATGCCTTCTGCAGCTGAGAAGTATCCGATCCCCATCTTGATGATCCAGCGCTCCACTTCCGCGATCTCACTCCCTTGCCATTGCTCGATATCCTTCTGCATCTGGATGTCCTCTGGCTCCCAATGGTTGTTCTTCATCGTCTTGTAGAGATCGTAAGCCCATTGATATTTGAGGGGCAGAATGTTGAAGAACATGGTGTCGCGACCGTTGATTACCGATTTGGCAGCGATAGCGGCGTCAGCTTTGTCTTGGTCGAGGACGAAGGTGCGATTTCCGACGGTGTAGGTAGTGGTGTTGGACATTGTTGTGGAGCAGTATTTGAGGGGTGAACGAAGTGACTGGAAGTTGGAAAGACAGGCCTCAAAGACGCTGAAAATGCCTTTTCTGAGGTTGCTGAATCCTAGCTGCAGGAAGAGATTCTGGTCAACGCGAATTTGCCTATGTAGTAGTCCACAAATTATTCACATACTAGATGTTGTGGTTTGGGTGGTATTACGAAAAGACTAACTTTTCTCTTGTAAGGGCGCAAGGGCTTGGGAATGGGGGCTTTGAACGAATCTTCTAACAGAAGGCTAGAAAAGTGGCTGGTGCAAAAAATAATGTGCCTGCAGAAAGGTTTGAGAAGGGGATGCAAGAGTTTTAAAAACTCTCTTCAAAAGACCGCGGACAATGATCTGCGAAGGGGGGAGGTGGGGCAGAAATCCTGATGGGAAGAGGGCTCAAAAATTTATTTATTAAGAAATCTAAAATAAGCTTGCGTAAAAGACGATTTTCCTACAATGCCCGAAAAATCAAGAAAAGTGAGTCTGGGTGAAAACTCCTCTCGATAAGGGTCAACACGAGAGGGTATGACAAAAGCGTCAGGAGCTTGCTCTTTTCTGCGGGTGGAGAGGGTGACGAGTATAAATTAAAGAGCCTAGAATAGTCGCAGGCTTTTTAGATTTGAGCGATTATTAAGGGCGTGTTCTTTGAGCTTACACCTATCTTTGAATGGACAGAACCTCAGGAGGTTGTGATGTGCAAGCGTGCACGAGAAGAGAAAGTAAGGCCAATTTGGCAAAAGCCGTTGGCTGTTCTTGTCATTGTTGCCGTTTTCATTGGCTTTCAAGCTCTACACCGAATGGTTCCGGATAACGAATTACCCTCCTTGCCAGCGTCATTCACTCTAGCAATAGGGTTGGGAGTGTTTTTGATTTATATTGTGCCTTGGCTTTGGCGTAATGATTCTTCGATTTGTAGAATTTTGCCGCACGGTATGGCGCGTAAATCCCGCGGGAAATGGAAGGTTTCTCATTGGTCAGGCTATCTGTCCTTTTCCGTCAAGGATTTCGAGGCGTTTTACGTTTTACGTCTCATATCCAAAAAACGGAGAAGACCAACAGAGGTCGCCGTGACGACCGATATCGATAAGACGGAATTGGCTGAATTCCTACGTAGTGCTGGTATAATTGAAGAGCTATGGAAAGAGCCTGATAAGAAGGCTTTGGTTGGCCGGAAAGCTAACTGACCTAAAAGCCAAGAGTGCGGGTGAGAGACTGAATCGTGCGTCCAGGAACTTGGAGAGTACGATTCGCGAGCCCACAGGAAGAAAGAACGAGAGCGGCCAGAAGGGCTGTAGCGATGAGCTTGATCATGGGCAGAGGGTGGCAGCTTTTCTTGGGAGGGTCAATTCTCCGAGTAAGTCGCCTTGAGAAGTACTTGTCGCAAGGTTTTGCGATGAATTACGATTGTTGTTTCGCATTACGCCCTTCATCGATGAGATTCCAGAAGTGCTTAGATTCGGCAAGAGCTTCGTCTTCGGAGGAGAGCTTGGAGCGATAGAGGAAGTCGGTGAGTGATCCTTTGTGGAGCACGCGGTGGACGATCACTTTGTTATCTGCGACTTCGAAGTAGAATCGCCAGTCGTCGGAACGGAAGCGGTAGAGCGTTTTGCTATCGCGTTCGATTTTACCGAATTTGTCGCCGTCGAGGTTTTCCAAATCGTCGTGGGTGACTTGGAACTCGTCGAAGATCTGCAGTTGCGAAAGGGTATCGAGTTGAGAAATCTCGGCAGCAGAGATTTCGTTGAAGACGATTTGAAGCATGACGCACGGTGCCATGGGAGAGGGCTGGGGGTCAATGGTTTGCACGCCTCTTGATTTAGCGGAGCAGAATCTCTAACTTGCGGTCATGGCAACTCCACACATTGAGGCGACGTCGGATGCATTTGCAGAGACGATTCTCCTGCCGGGCGATCCTCTACGGGCCAAGTTCATTGCGGAGACTTTCCTAACGGAAGCGCAGCAGGTCAATGGGGTGCGGAACATGTTGGGTTATACGGGATGCTACCGTGACAAGAAGGTGTCCGTGATGGGGACTGGAATGGGGATTCCTTCGCTTTCCATTTATGCGAAAGAGCTCATCACGGATTATGGGGTGAAAAACCTTATTCGAGTTGGCAGCTGTGGCGCGGTCAATCCGTCAGTGAAGGTGAGAGACATCATTGTCGGTACGGGGGCGAGCACCGATAGCGGGGTCAATCGAGCCCGTTTTGGAGGATATGACTTCGCGGCAGTATCGAATTGGGAGCTGACGCGGGCGGCGGTGGAGTCAGCGGAGCGGCAGGGGATTCCGGTCCAAGTAGGTGGTCTCTTTTCCGCCGATTTATTCTATACTCCCAAGCCCGAGATGTTTGATCGGATGGAGGCGATGGGGGTGCTGGCAGTGGAGATGGAGGCGGCCGGACTGTTCGGCGTGTGTGCCGAGTTCGGAGCCAAGGGGCTAGCGGTCTGCACCGTGAGTGATCACATTCGCACCGGAGAAAGTCTACCCAGCGAAGAGCGAGAGCGAGGCTTTGCCGAGATGATGAAGGTGGTGCTGGAGTCTCTCTAGACCCTTTGCCAAGAATAGTTGCTGCTATTTAACTTGCTAACCCAGCGACGTAACCCAGTAACGGCAAAGAAGTTTTGATGGAGAATCTAGATTTGTTCCGCAGCTCCATCGGAGCGTTTAGATACCAGCATAGCCTCGAAGCGCAGCGCAGGGCTATGATTCCATCAGCGGAAGAAGCTTTAAGGTCTGAAAGACCGCTGGATGTATTTGCGGAAATACGGAACCAGCAGTAACACCAGTGCATCCAAGTGATTAATTATGCCTAGGGCTGAGAGCATCTTGCGGTCTTTCAGACCTCTTCGTCGACGCTCATTGTTTAATAGCCCTGCGGACTATTCTGGTATCGATTCGCTCCTTCGGAGCTGGTATGCACTCATTCGTCTAAGGTTGAACCATTGACTCCGGCAGGAATATTCTTAGAGCTTTTGCGTTAGCGTATCTGGCGCCACACCTCTGACGTTATCATAAAGCGTCTGAGCTGAATGAAGGGTCTAACCAAGAGGGGTTGTCACCGAGTTCATCTCGACCAGATAGCCGGATTAGAAGCCGCGCCAAGCAGTGAAGCTGAGGACAAGGATGAGGAGTCCGTAGCCGAGGCCTCCTGCGGATAGTCCCTTCCAACGGCTGTCATTGCTGGTGGCCCAAGTGACCGCGTCTCGGAAGGTGTAGGGCATCCCGATCCAGAACATTCCCTTAGTGAGGAGAACGTAGGCGAAAAGAGAGAGAAGGACGCGTGAACCTGGCTCTTTAAGATAGGCCGCTTCGAGGATGGGTGCGGCTGCCATGAGCGCGACGACGCCGAGCCCGCGGACGAAGAGGAACTCACGCACTTGCATAATCAGTCCCACACAGGCGACGGGGACGATGATTTGCAGCATCTTTTTGAGGAAGTTGAATTCTCCTAAATCCATGGAGAGGCTTCCGAGCCAAGAGAAGGTGCCGCGAAGATCGGGAGCTACCAAGAGCCAAAACCAAATCATCCCGATGGCCATCGCATAGACGCCCGCATTGTAGCTGCGGGGAAGCTTCTTGAAGAAGGCCTTGGCCTGCTCCGGTTTTGCTAACATCAAGGCGTGGGAGACGATGAGGTAGAGCCCCACGATCATTCCCACTGTGCTCAGCGAGAGGGACTCGTAGGGATGCATGGCTTCCTTCATTACAGGGACGAGTTGGTAGGTGAGGGAGCTGTTTTTGGCAACCCTGCAAAGCTATTTTCTCGGCGAAAGAAAGATTCCCGACCTTTTTACACACAAAAAAAGGCCGGGAATTGGGGGGGAGTGAGAAGCTCGACAGTTGGCTTCTCCTAGGAAA
>CALFBF010000162.1 GCA_937949965.1 uncultured Roseibacillus sp. | reverse complement strand
CCGAGGGGGCAGAGGTCTATGATGAGTTCGGCGTTCTCCTCGGTGCCACTCCTTACGGTCCCAAGGAATACCCAATCGGCCTTTCAGTAGATTTTACCCTTCGTTATCCGGGCTACAAACCTAAGGAAATCATGGCTTCTTTGAGTCAAGCTGATGAGATCTTATTGGCGACTCTGGTTCGTTATCCTCCCGAATCGGGAGTGGAATGGCGTGATTTCTTAGGTCAGCGCTATTTCCCTGAAGACGATGCCCACGTTAGTGCCTACCTAGTAGGACCTAACGATTTTCGGCGTTCCCCGGCGGGACGTGAGCAAGGTTGGCGTGGGGTTGAAGTGAGTGAGAACGGACTTCGACGAAGAGCTGCTTTTGTCTCTGCTGAGCAAGGCCACTCTTTTGTACGATGGTTGGCTAAAGAGAGCGTAGCCGATGGCGTTGCGGAGGAGGGTTATCGTTTTAGTGCTGTATTTGAAGAATCGAACCGTTACGAGGGAGTTCCCGCCGAGGTGGCAGAGGCTGGCTTGAGACCGCTACGAGTAAAGATCGAGCCGATTCGCAAAGGGTTGTTAGTTTTCGAAACCGAGCCAGCAGTAGCGTGGGTCTATCTCAACGGCGAGTATCTCGGGACGACTCCGTTAGATGAAGTAGAGGTGAACCCCGGCTTGAACGAAATCCGAGTCGAGCTAGACGGTTATGAAGAGTATTTTGTAAAGTTTTCCGTTAATGAGGGTGAGAGGCTAACACTACCCACTGTGCGACTTGCTCCCACAAAGGGGATGCCTTGGCAGGTAACAGAATGGAAAAACTCGCTGGGGATGGAGTTTGTGGAAATAGGGCCTAATCTACTCGCTTCTCGGTGGGAAACTCGGGTGAATGATTTTTTGCAATTCACGAAAGAGCAGGACAAAGCACAACCACGAGTGCCAGAGTTTGCACAAGGGAAGAATCATCCTGTAGTGAACGTTACGCGAGCCGACGCCATCGAGTTTTGCCAGTGGTTAACAGAGAAAGAGCGAGAAGAGGGGATTATTCATGAATGGCATCGCTATCAGTTGCCGACCGACGAGCAGTGGTCTCGTTTTGTGGGGGTGGAGTTAGAGCCAGGAGAGACACCTCGTGAAAGAGCAACCTTAGAAAAACCTGGCTTCCCGTGGGGAACGGAATTTCCCCCTCAACAAAAAGTGGCCAATATAGGTGGTGCCGAGGGAGAGGGAGGACTGCTGCAAGATAGCTTCCTCCTAGAAGGGTATCATGACGGCTTTGTGGCTACCTCACCGGTGGGAAGTTTTCCTCCGAATGAACTCGGCTTGCACGATTTAGGTGGGAATGTGAGGGAGTGGGTGAGTGATGATTATACTACCGGGAATCCTGACTTTGGCACCTCACGTGGAGGTTCCTGGAAAGACTACCGTGAAGAACATTTGCGCACTAGTGCAAGACGGCTTGTAACCGAAACGGGCGACGGCTATGGCTTTCGAGTAGTTTTGGTTAAGGAAGAGCAGAATGAAAATGCTCTTAGCGAAAGAGAAAATAATGGTTGAAGAGCATCTCCGGTAAGCTGCTTTCTAGAAGAACCAATTCCAAATTTTCTCAAACCAACAAAGAATTGAGGAAATTTGAGAGGGCTTTTTTTTGAAATGAGCTTAGCGGGCCTGTCTTTGAGGCGGAATATTTGAACTCAAATGCAGTGCCCTTTGTGGACCGTTTTTCCGACTCCCTTACTTAGAAAAACGGTAGGAGAATTATTCAATTAAGGTGGAGTATTTTTCAACTTGTTGGCTGCTTTACACTCATTACGGGTGATGAACTAAGATGATTTTCGGTCTTAACTCTCATGACAGAAGCTGAGATAAAACTTTTTAGAACTGCTTCTGTTGGGGTTTATCCCTTTGGAAATCAATCTTTAACGTTTTTCTGCAATCATTCGTAAGGAAGCCTAAAAGGTAGCCCATAAAAATATTTTAGAAAAATTGAACGAATCCTTGACCTTTTTGTCCGGATTTATTAAATTTCAATCGTCGCCCCCCGAAAATTTACTGATTTTTGACATTCAAAATCTTGAGTTTACGGGATGACTTTAGTAAAGTTTTATTGAACTTCTGATTCCACTTAATGAATTCTTCTTCAAATCACCAATCACAGTCCTGCGAGATTAATCTCTCCGAAGGTCTCGCCATTGGCTATGACAGCCGGTTGGCTGAAGTTCAGAGTGCGATTTCACTCGGACAGGGCACTCATTATCTTCTCGGTCGTAACGGCCGAGGTAAGACCACTCTTTTTCGCACTCTTTGTGGAATGTTGAAGCCTGTTTCCGGCCGCTATGAAGTTGACGGGAATTGCCGTTTTATCTCAGAAGACCTCGTTTTTGATCCTGAACTAAAGGCTCCTGCCATTCTCAAATCCTTACTTGGGAAAGAGCTTGCAGCAGAAGCTTTAGAATTCGCGAAAGCAATTGAACTCGATCTTACTAAACCTTTCGGAAAACTCTCAACGGGTAATAAGCGCAAAGTTAATCTTTTAGTCGCTGAGTTCGGGTATCATAAAGACGGGCAAGACATCATCTTTTTAGACGAGCCTTTCACTGGTCTTGATGCTCCTACTCGTCAGGCCTTTTTGGACCGTTGGGAGCAGGTGACCAATGATGTTATTCGGGTGGTAAGTGCTCACCCCGATTTTGATGACATGGCGGTACCGAGCGCCCTAGTTATTAGTGATGGTGTTCTCAACCACCATCAGTCCGACGACATGTCATGGGGCGAACTCCGTCAGTTTTTAAATTAAATTTTTCCAACCTCTAACTACTTACTATGAAACTCTTCAAGATTACTCTTCAGACCTTGCTCGTGCGCAAGGCTTGGGTCGTGGCCTTGTTTTGTGTCGGCATCTTGCCGTTCTTGTTGCCTGTCTTAGTTCCTAGTCAGTTTGCGCTGGGTCTTATCGAACCTGCGCGTGCGCAAGCAGCTTGGGTCCTTCTCTGGCTCGTGACTATCTTTTGGTTCTTTGGACAAGCAGCCCGTCAGGGCGACCAGAACGTGAAGTCTGGTCTGGGCACATATTTCCATAGTATGGGGCAGGGTTCTATTCGTCAGCTTTTCGAGGTTTGGTTGGCGCACGTCGTGATCCTGGTTCCCCTAGTAGTCGTTGCGACCTTAGTTTGTTGCCTAGGTGCCGTGCCAGAAGGTGATACCGGAGCTTGGTTTGTAACGAATCTGCAGTCCTCCGTTCTCTTTTTGGCAGTTATCGCCCCGTTGCTAATGCTGGCTATTGCGCTAGGTAGTCGTTTAGGTCCACTGATTGGTTACCTCGTCACGGTAGGTCTTAGCCTCTATGGTCTCTACGGCGTCGGGTTCTTGGAGATTGCTACTAAGGTAGAGTCTAACACCCTACTTCGTCTCCTCTATGCTATCTCTCCACAGTATCATCTTGCAGACCTAACCGAACAATTGGTCTTCCAGATGGGCGCTCTCAAATCCTCTCTTTTCGTAAGCATCCTCGTCTATCTTGGAGGACTCTCCCTGATTACCTCAGCAGGTTCTTTACTCACTTACCGCACCACTGCAAAATCATGATTTCTAAAACAGACACCATCAAATATGTGGCTCCTGTTTTTGTAGCAGGGGCAGCGCTCATAGCTCTCACCATTCCTGCTTTGGAAAAGGGTGGTCATCTCGAATTCGAACCTAATCCAGGAGCACTTGCCAAGAGTCCCTACGGACGTACTGCAGGATTAGCTTTACAGGGACCAGTGTCTCGCTTTTGGGACCGTGGTATTGGATCGATAGAAGGCGTTCAACGAGTGAAAGATTCCAACCGTCTGAGCGAGAAGCTTTTTAAGCACGTGGTAAATCTTCGCGAGGAGAAGACCTCAGGGCAGTATCCTCCCGAGCTCAAAGAAGTTTATCAAGGTTTCACGATGGCAAAAATTGAGCGCAAGTTAGAAGTTGCTTGGAGCATGGATCCGCGCAATTTCGGGAATTACGCTGTTTACCAAATATTCTTATGGGAGGGGTTCGCTCATCGAGTGATTGATCCTAAGATGCCAGTGCGTGAAATGTCTCTGGAAACCTTGAATCTTGCCTTAAAGGACGAGCGTAGCCCCCTAAGCCTCCTCACTGCAGGCCAAGCCGCTTACGATCTTGTTTTTGCGGCGAGGACATCCACTGAACAAGACCCTGCCGAGTCACGCGCTGATATCATGACCTATAGCAAGGTTCTACCTGATATTTTAGCGGAATACGACCAGACCGTCGCAGACATGAAGGCCGATGGCAGCTGGAATAATCTTTCTGAGATAAAACACGCCGAGTTCGCTGAGCGTAAAAGATATCTCGATTACCTCAATCAAGAAACCGAAATGGTCGTCAAACAACTTACCCAGTCTGACAAAGAGAATAAGGAGGATCGTCAGTCATGAGCACCCTAGCCCCTCCACCAATTCCTGCTGTTAGTGGTGTTATAACCTCCGCAGGTGATGTCGCACAACCTTCTGCTGCCATGAGCGGAACTGAGCTGCTAGCCCATATCTTTGAAGAATGCGAGCGACGCGGTGTTTCTGATATTCAGGTGCGCTCTAACCGTAATGTTTTTGTTGAGACCAATAAAGGGATGGAATGCGTCGATTCCTTGGGAGTTCTCTCTCAAGACAGTGTCAAATCTATCTACGAAGCTCTCATCCTTAACCGAGAGAGTGCCAGCCATGGATTTGGTACTGCTGCTTCCACCGAGGAGAGGGGAGATGCCAAAGTTCGCCAGGCTATAGAGCAAATGCGCACTTCT
>CALFBF010000161.1 GCA_937949965.1 uncultured Roseibacillus sp. | reverse complement strand
TGGTAGCAGAGGGCGGATTTGAACCGCCGACAAAAGGCTTATGAGTCCTCTGCTCTACCCCTGAGCTACTCTGCCACTTTTCCCCGTAGGGGCGAACGAATTACCCCAAAGGTAGCTCACTGTCTACGGAAAAAGCATCCTTTTTCTGCCCAAGAAACTTCGCTCAGAAGTCCAAATTAAGAAAAGAGTGCAAATCTTGCTGAACAAATCAGGAGAAGCCTAGTCTCAGAAACGCTCCCACTGCAATCTCCTCGAAATAACACTGGTCACCGTCGCCTCCAGCGTCCAAGGTCCGCTCTCGCGATGCGGAAAAAAGCACTTTTGGCACTAGAGGATGGGCGGACTTTCCAGGGTACCGCCTTTGGTCACGAAGGAACAGCAACCGGCGAAGTCTGCTTCAATACTTCCATGACTGGCTATCAGGAGATTCTGACCGATCCGTCCTACCGAGGTCAGATCGTCACGATGACTTATCCCCAAATTGGGAACTACGGGATCAATCCCGAAGACGCGGAATCAGACCAGGTCCAAGTTCGCGGTTTCGTGGTGGGTGAGCTTTGCGACATCCCTTCCAGCTGGCGTTCACAGCAGAGTCTCAGCGATTATTTATCTGAAGCCAAGGTACTCGGAATCGACGACATTGATACCCGCGCCCTCACCAAGCACCTTCGTTCGGCTGGGGCGATGCGCTCCTGTCTCACCACCGAATTAAGCGAAGCGGAAGCCATCAAGACCGCACAAGAATCCGACTCTATGCTTGGGGCTGATTTCGTGAAAGAAGTCACCGCTAAGAAAAGCTATCTCTGGGAAGGTGAATCCCGTCCCTGGACCATCCCTTCCGTCGCTCAAGAAATTGACGGCAACTACCTCGAGCTACCCGACACGAAATATGAAATCGTGGCCTACGATTTCGGGATAAAGCGCAACATTTTGCGTTGCCTGCGCCAAGCTGGCTTCAAGGTCACTGTCGTGCCTGCGACCACCTCTGCCAAAGATGTCCTCGCGATGAAGCCCGACGGAGTTTTCCTCTCTAACGGACCAGGTGATCCGGCCTCTCTTGACTACGTTCATGCCGAGGTGAGGGAGCTTATCGGCCGTACTCCCCTCTTCGGGATTTGCCTCGGACACCAGCTCTTAACCCACGCTTGTGGCGGCAAGACTTACAAACTCAAGTTCGGTCACCGAGGCGGGAACCAACCAGTCAAAGACCTGCGTAGTGGTAAGGTTGACATCACCGCTCAAAACCACGGCTTCGCAACTGACGGTGAGAACCTCCCACCTGACACCGAAGTCACCCATGTGAATCTGAACGACCAGACAGTGGAAGGAACTCGCTCTACAAAGGACCCAATTTTCTCCGTTCAGCACCACCCTGAAGCGGCTCCGGGACCAAACGACGCCAAGAACTTCTTCGGCGACTTCGTCGATCTTATTGAGGCAATCAGATAGAAGAACTCAGCTAAATTCAGAGCTAACCTCTCATCAAAACTTCATTCAAAGACGCTTCAAAAGGGCGTCTTTTTTATTTTTGAATAAAGATTCAATCCCGCTTCAACGTAGCCACCCCTATCCAAAAAACCAATGCCCTCTTCTCTATGAATTTCCTCAAACACGCGCTCTCAGTCTTCCTCTTAAGCCTGACTTCAGTGACCGCTCAAGACACTCCAGAAAAACCCAATCTAATCGTCATTCTCGCTGATGACTTAGGCTATGGAGATGTTGGATTCACCGGGTCTGAGGAAATTCAAACGCCTGTTCTCGATTCCTTAGCTCAAGGTGGCGTTATCTTTGAAAACGGTTACGTCACTCACCCCTTTTGCGGTCCCTCACGTGCAGGCTTGATGACAGGGCGTTACCAAGCGCGGTTCGGTTTCGAATCTAACACCACTAACAGCTTCTTCGATCGACACAACGGTCTCCCCCTCTCCGAGAAGACCTTTGCCGAGCGTTTGAAATCAGCAGGATATCGCACCGGCATCGTCGGGAAATGGCATCTCGGAGGTTCCCACGTCTTTCACCCTAACAACCGTGGCTTTGACTACTTCTACGGTTTCCTCTCTGGTGGACATAGCTATTGGCCCGAGAGAGTCTCGACCCTCACTCCCCTTGACCTCAACGAGACCACCTTGAATTACTCGGCTAATGAGGGAAGTTATTGGCCGCTAACGCGCAACGACCAAAGCGCCACCTTCGACGAATATCTCACAACCGCTCTTAGCAGAGATGCGGCTAAATTCGTCTCCTCGGGAAAAGAACCTTTCTGCCTTTACCTCGCTTATAATGCACCCCACGCACCTCTCGAAGCACCCAAAGAACTGATCGAAAAGTATAGCTCAATCGAGCATCCCCGACGCCAAATCTACGCCGCTATGATTGATGCCATGGACCAAGGAATTGGGATGGTTATCGAAGCTCTTGAGAAAAGCGGCAAACTCGATAACACCCTTATCTTCTTCCTTTCGGACAATGGTGGAGTAGTTGACAAAGCTCGCCCACATGGCCAGCCCAGAAGTCGTAAAGGACAAGACTGGGCTGACAGCGGACCCTTTCGCGGGGGGAAAGGTAGTATGCTTGAGGGTGGATGCCATGTCCCCTTCATCGCCCATTGGCCAAAGAAAATTCCAGCAGGAACACGCTATCAATTCCCGATCTCAGCCATCGATATCGCGGCAACTTTCATAGCCCAAGGAGATGCTGACGCCTCTGCTCCGCAGATGGACGGGGTTGACCTTATCCCATTCGTTACCGGAGATAACACAGGCGCTCCACATCATGCTCTCTTCTGGAGAATGAATGATGGCAAAAACTGGGCAGTGCGAACTCCCGAGATGAAATATCTCCAACCCAGAAACGAAATTGGTAAAACCCCCATGCTTTTCAACCTCAAGGAAGATCCCACCGAGATGAACAACATCGTTGATGAAGCCCCAGAATCTCGTAAAGAACTCGCGGCCCTCTGGAATAAATGGAACAAGAACAACCAATCCAACCGCTTCCTCGAAGCTGGAGCCTATCAGAAAGCTCGCCTCAAATATTATCGCGAACTCTCGGAACGCTTGGAGAAAGAAGCAAAAAGTAAGGAGCTATTGCAAATTGATTAACTCGTACAGGGCTAGGGTAACTTAACTCGCTCTGGGAACACTGCCCAGTCTTCTAAAGCGTTGGCAGGATGCCAACGCCACTAACATTTGCTCTTCGAGCGATGAAGGGCATCCGTATTTTACTCGGCTTCGGGCCAGAGACGTTTGGAGGCGAAGGCTTTTTCGAAACCTGTTTTGAGGTAAGTCTCGAAGGCTCTCGCTTTGGCTTCACTGGTGAAGGCAAGGTAGGTTTCTAGAATCCAAGGCCTAAAGGTTAGAGTAGAATGGTTCTGACCGGCATTATGTGCTTTCAGGCGAGATTTAAGATCTGCGGTGTAGCCAATATAACTTCGGCTCGGATCTTTTTCGGAACGAAGGAGATAAACGTAGAACATGGGAAGAAATTGGCTACTCGTCGTAAACTCATTTCGGGCACACATAAAGGCTTCAGAAGCGTTAAGCCCTCCGTCGCTCTTCGAGCTATGAAGGGCATCCTTCGCCAAGGCTTCGACGACTCCCAGCTTACTTGTGGAGGGGCGCTTTCCTTTTCTCCAACACGGCGCAGCCATCCGTAGCCTTGGCGAAGGATGGCGGAAAGTGAAGGAATCGAACCCACCAAGCCCCGTGAGAAGCTTCAACGGTTTTGAAGACCGCGGCGGCCACCAGGCACGCATAACTTTCCGCAAGGAACTTGGTACTCTTGTGACAGGGATGCAAGCTTTGGAGTGAAGTTTTCTTGTCCATCTTGCCTACGAGGCCACCGGAGGTCTTGAGTCTCTGCAAGATAGCCTTTTTCTCATTTTTTCGAAAAGAACACGCCTTCAAAACTTGAGACAATTTTCTCCCCTTCTATCGTTCTCTGCAGAAACCTTGAACGAAGAAGACGAAATCGAAGAAATCATGGCTCGCGTCCGGCGCTTGGAGCTACGGGCTAAGCGATTGGTGAAAGAGACTTTTGCAGGAGACTACCATTCGTCTTTCAAGGGTCAGGGCTTAGATTTCGACGAATTCCGCGAATATCAACACGGCGATGAGATCCGCTTCATTGATTGGAATGTGACCGCTCGCTTAGGAACGCCTTTTATTCGTAAATTCCGGGAAGAACGGGAACTCTCTGCCGTAATCGCGGTCGATATCTCCGCCTCGATGGATTACGGTTCCGTGCGCTTGTCGAAGCGGGAACTTGCCGCTGAAATTGCCGCTTTGATCGCCTTCTCTGCTCGCGACAATGGGGATAAGGTCGGCCTATTACTCTTTGCAGATGAACCGATCCTCTATCTGCCACCAGCAAAAGGAACGAAGCACATCTTGCGTTGTATCCGAGAAATCCTCGCCACACCGGCCCCACGCGGGGCGGTCAACTTCCCTACGGCGACCCGAGTGATGATGCAGGCGATTCGCCAGAAATCACTCATCTTCCTTCTCTCCGACTTTATTGGAGCCGATTTCTCGAAATCATTGGCTACTCTTTCCCAGAAGCACGATCTCGTAGCGCTTCGTGTCTTTGACCCGGTGGAACGTGAACTCCCTGCAGTCGGCAAGGTGACTCTCATCGATCCGGAAAGCGGCCACGAACGAGTGGTGAATACTTCTAACGAAAACGTGCGCATGGGTTTTGTGAAACTCACCCGTCGCCATCGCGAAGGGGTGCTGAAGACCTTTAAGCGTTACAATATTGATCATGCTTCCTTAGCGACGAACGAGGACCCCTTCGCAGCAATGCACACTCTCTTCCAACAACGAGCTCGCCGAAAAAACTCATGAGAAAGTGGTCATCAATCTCTACGGCGGCGCTCTTTCTAACAACCGCTTTTATCTGGCCCCTAGCAGGGCAACAAGTCCCACCCCTAGTAGGAGGAGAAAGTCCGGTCGAAACTCCCAAACTCCCGGTAGAAGTACTCGACCCCTCCCCTCACCTCCCGGGGCTGCCTGAGTGGTTGGTATTACTGGTCATCCTCGCGATCTGCATCCCGCTGATAGCGCTCTTCTTCTTTCTGCTACGCAAACGAGAACCGATCGTAAAAGGAGGGCAGAAGACCAGCCCTTATGAGGAAAGTCGCGATGCCTTGCGTGCTCTCCGAGACTCTGATCCCGAAACTCCTTTGGCAGAGCTCGCCACTCGCATCTCGATCGTGTTGCGACACTACCTCGCGCAATCTCGATCCGATATATCCCGCTATCAGACGCGAGAAGAATTCCTCACTGATGAGGATCGTCTGCGCCACGTCTCTGAGCCCCTGAAAAGCGAAACCGTTGACTTCCTCAACGAACTCGGTTCACTACAATACGCTCCCGCTACTAGCGATCCCGTAAGAGTTACGAGCTTGATTGACCAAGCCTTGGTGAAGCTACAGGCCTTGGCTTCTGGCGAACATTCTAACAACGAAACAAACGCTCTCTTAGCTGATGATTGATTTTTTGCGAGAACTTCATTTTGCAGCCCCTCTCTGGTTCTTGGGGTTCTTGTTAGTGCCTGCGCTTTGGTTCCTACAATTGCGGGAGGGTGCGAAGTCGTCGCTTGTTTTCTCCTCGCTCTCTATTCTGGGCTCACTAGGTTCCAAGCCTAAACTACGGCCCGGCGGGTTTTCGCTTCTTCTTTTTTCCTTAGCTTTGATGGCCTGTTTCACGGCCTTAGCCCGTCCACAACACCGTGAAACCTATACTGCCCGCAAAGCCTCAGGAATCGATATTTTGCTTACCCTCGATCTCTCAGAATCGATGAACATTGGAGACTTCCTGCCCCCGCAATCGCGACGACCCATCCCGCGAGTGGAAGCCGCAAAACTGGTTCTTAAACCCTTCATCCGTAATCGCCCCAACGACCGAATGGGCTTAGTCGTTTTCTCAGGGCAACCTTATCCCGTCTGCCCTCTCACCCTCGATCACACTTGGCTCCAGCAATCAATTGACCGCGTGCAGATTAATGACATTGCGGAACAAGGAACAGCGATCGGGTCTGCAATCGCGGCCTCTTCTACCCGACTTGATGCCCGGGATTCAAAATCAAAAATCATCGTATTGATTACTGACGGAGCTTCGAACTCAGGGAAACTTTCCCCGGAACAAGCGGCGGAATTAGCGGCAGAACTCAAGATTAAGATCTACCCTATCGCCATCGGAACAGAAGATGGCCGGGTGGGACGAAATGTGATGGCCATTCCACGACAGGAGTTCGATGTCGAAACGTTACAAGAGATTGCTCAAATCACGGGAGGAGAATTTTTTCGAGCACGAGATTTCACGGCCTTGCAGGAAACCTTTGCGAGTATCGATAAGTTAGAGAAATCGGAGGCCCGGGTCTCCAGCACGGTGCAGAGCCTCGACTTCTACCCGTGGGTCTGTGGAGTCGCCGCTCTCCTTGCTTTTGCCGCTCTCACAACGCAAGCCCTTTCCCTTCCCCCTCAGCCTTAATCCATGCAACGATTTTCCTAGTAATTATGAAACTGGATCAACCTGCCTTTCTTCTCCTCTTACTCCTAGTCCCCTTATTGGTTTTGGGAGCATGGCTGGCATCGCGGCAGCGCAAGTCTGCTTGGGAGAAATTAGTCGCCCCTCGGCTGCGAGGCAAGCTAGTAGCACCGGCCTCTCCATGGTCCCGCTGGTTGTCCTTAGGTTGCGGGCTGTTAGCCTTTTGCCTATTAGTGATCTGTCTAGCACAACCGATCGCAGGCGAGCGTGAGAACACCTCTTTCGTGAAAGGCCGCAACCTCATCATCGCAGTAGATGCCTCTCGTTCTATGCTAGTGCGCGATATCGCGCCGAACCGGCTCGATGCGGCTAAGACGGCGGTCTATGAATTGTTAGAACGCTTTCCTAACGACCGTATTGGTCTCTTAGCTTTCGCGGGATCAGCCTCTCTGCAAGCGCCTCTGACCATTGATCACAGTGCGCTGCGCGAAACGCTGGAACAACTCGATGAAACCAATGTCCCTTCCGGGGGCTCTAATCTCGCGGAAGCGGTGAACCTCGCGACAAAAACCTTTAAAGAAACGGGTCAAAACACTCATGGCCTGATTGTGATTTCGGATGGGGAGCTCCATGAAGGAGAACTCGAAGATGCCTCTTTCGACGCTCAGAAAGCAGGAGTGTTTGTGGTCACCATCGGGATGGGTTCGCGGGAAGGCGATTTCATCCCGGACCCGGAAGAAAACGATGGCCGCTTCCGTGATCGAGAAGGTCGCCCTGTGCTCTCGCGTCTCAATCCCGACCCCTTGCGCACCCTAGCCTCCCAGACCGGAGGGCTTTACCTCGAAGGAGCTAATCGGGACTTTACAGAAAAAATTGATACCGTGATTAGTCGTCTCGATGCTTTCGAAGATGAGGGGCGAATCCAAGTTACGCCAGTGCCCCGCTTCCAATGGTTCTTGATCCCGGCAATGATTCTGATGATCGCCAGCCTCTTACTCCGTTTTCTCTGGGCCCCGGCACGGCCCAAGTCAGTCCCTGCCCTACCGACTACATCTACGGCCCTCGTGGCTGGGTTCTTGAGCTTGTTCGGATTCAATCCCGAGGCCTCGGCTTGGGACAATCCCCTCGAAGGATTCTTTGGCTCACGTGCTTTTAAGGACGGAGATTACGAAAAAGCGCAACGACATTTCGAGAAAGCAGCAGAGAACGCTAACCCGGAAGAGTTGGCTCGCATTCGTTATGGACAAGGGATGGCTCGCTATCAAGCGGGCGAGTATGGACTAGCCGGAGATGCCTTTGCGCAATCTCTCCTTAGCGAAAGCAAGACTCTACAACGAGACTCCCACAGTCAACTGGCGAACTCCTTATTTCATCGAGGACTGGCCAGTAGTCAAGATGCCGAAAAGGGCCTTGAGAAAGCGATCTCTCAGCTCGAAGACGCCGTGCGTCATTACGACTCGGCACTGGAGCTCGACGGGAAACACGACCCTTCGCTAAAGAATCGCAAAGCTACCGAAGAAGCTTTGGAACAGCTCAAAAAGCAACAGGAACAGCAACAGCAACAGGAACAGGAACAAAACGGAGAAGACGAAGAGCAGGAGCAGCAGGACGGCGACGAGCAGGAGAAAAGTGAAGGGGAAGGCGAAGAGGACTCAGAAAACCAAGAAGGTGAAGAAGAGGGAGAAGAAGAAGGCGAGCAAGGTGGAGAAGAGAATCAAGAGGGCGAGTCCGACGAAGGGCAAGAGGGCGAGCAGCAGGAACAAGAAGGCGAAGGTGAGCAGAACAAATCCGATAAACAACAGGATGGTAAAACTGGTGAGGAAGACAGCGAACCCCAGAAGCCTCAAGGTTCTTCTGAACCTCAACCCGCACAGCCGCGCCCAGCTCCGCGCGAAGACGAAACCGCTGAGGAATTCGCCCGCCGTATTTTGAAGGAAAACGCAGACTTTCAGCAAGAAGCTCTGCGCAAACGAGGACCACAAGTTGTTCCCACAAAAGACTGGTAAATCATTTTAGGTAATTAGGTATGTTTTCTTTTTTAAAAACTAGACTGAAAAAATTCGTTCGAAAAAAACATTCGAAATCAATGCAAGGGAAAGCCTTTTTTCTCTTCGCCTTGCTCGCTACTCCCCTCTCAGCACAAGAGACCGAAGAACTGACTACTGCCTTTCCTCTGCACCAAGTCCTCGTCGGTGAGCAGGCGCTGTTAAATATCCAGATCATAGGCGAACAACCCAATGGACCCCTTGCCGCAGACGAAACGACCACTCTAGAATTCGAAACCTTACAACCGGATGTTCTTAGTCGTCGCATCTTTTGCGCGAATGTGGGGGTCTCTTCTAAGGAAGCAGGTCAGTTTAAAATTCCTTCTTTTCAAGTCCCACTCGAATCTGGCGAACAGAAAACTGATCCCTTCACCCTCGAAGTTTTCCCTACTGACGATATCACATGGGACACGCTCAAGATTGGGAATAAGACGTTCCGAGTGGGCACCATTCTCCTCCATCCTTCGGGTCCTATCTATGCCGGTCAGTCCGTCCCTCTTACCGCCAAAGTGCTCTTGCCTACGGACCTTCCCGTCAACGGAGCTGGCTTCGCCGAAATTGACAAAGATAACATCGGAGCTTGGCGCCTCGAATCTCCCCTCCCACCGAACTACAATCAGCAGGTTAATCCCCGCCCCTCGATTGCCTCTCGTCCTCGCGAAGTGCGGGTCGATGGTCGTCGCTATCAGGTCATTAACTACACCACCTTTGCCGCTCCGTTGGGAGATGGTCCCGTTACGGTTGGTCCGGGCACCATCCAAGGGCTGCAAGTGCAGGTCCGCAATGAAGAGCGCAGCCGAGGATTCTTCAGCAGCTTCAGCCGCAGTTACAATCTAGAATTAGAAGTCCCCAAAATCAGTTTCTCGGCACTCCCCTTGCCTGCGGGAGCACCAGCGGGCTTTGAAGGAGCAGTTGGTAATTTCACACTGGAAGCCGCTCTCGACATCACAAACGAGCTTAAACCAGGCGACCCTGTGCTCGTGGACTTAACGGTGCGAGGAAAAGGCAATCTCGACACCTTGGCCGCTCCTCGTATTGAGGCCCCAGAATCTAACTGGAAACTCTATCCAGCCTCACGCAATGAGAAAGAAGGCTCCCGACGAACCAATCAAGGAGCGGTTTCCTTCTCTCAAATCCTCCGTCCCCTCGTCCCCATCACCGAGGTCCCTCCTTTCACCCTCGCTTTCTTCAATCCCCAAAGCGGGAAATACGAGACTCTTCGTAGCGAAAGCATGCCTCTCAATCTCGCCCCAGCCAGCACCATCAGTAACGGAGTGCCGCAGGCGGGACTCGTGCCCATCGCAGAGATGCAGGATATTCTCGGTCTTATCGAGCCCCAGTCCTTCCGCGCGCGTAAGTCCTTCCGTCTCGGTTGGTGGTGGCAAATTCCTTTTCTCCTCGCCGTTGTGGCGCTGTTCAGTCTCATCGTGAAACGTCACCTCCCCCATTGGCGACCGCAAGATCCTGAGAAAGAAGCGCTTCAACAAGAGATGAAAGCCTTGGAAGGACTTACCGAACCAGAAGCCTTCCTTCGCTCTGCCGCCAACCTCGCCGAGAGTCGCGAACTGAAAGAAGACTCCTTCCTAACAGAACTCCTCGCCGAACGTGATGAACACTGCTTCCGGCCAGGCGAAACCCATGCCGAACTCCCGACTAGTCGCCGCAAAGAAATTCTTGCAGGCCTTAGGGAACGAATTTCTCTGCTCATCACAGCCTTCATCTTCTTCCTCGCCTGGCAAGCACCGCCCCTAGAAGCAGCGGATAGCTTTCACACCGAAGCGCAAGCAGCTTGGGAAGATGAGAAATACGAAGATGCCCTCGCAGCCTATCAACTTGCCCTGAAAGAAAAGGCCACTCCAGATCTCCTCTATAATATTGGCAACTGCTACTATCGCCTCGACCAAATTGGCGAAGCCGCACTCCATTATCACCGCGCTCTTCGCTTAGATCCCAAGCACCCTGAAGCACGACAGAATCTAGCATTCCTGAACCGAAAGGTTGGTGCCATTCCCGAGTTCGAAAGCACCCAACCCCTATGGGCACAAAAGACCTCCGTCTCTTTCTTGAACGGGCTTCTCCTCTTCTTTTTCTGGATCGGTCTCATTGCGCTCTTGATTCGCTTTGTGAGACCCACTTCCACCATTCAAAAGGCCTCTACTATCGCCATCATTACCACCATTGCACTCGCCTTCCTCATCGGGATTGTCCGCTTCTTCCACCCCGCGCAAGACGACCTTCTTCTCCCAGCAAACGCGATTTTAGTCGGAGAAAAAACACAGGCTGTGCGCACCGAACCTTCCACCGCAGGCAGCAAAATTTTGGAAGCGAACCCTGCCGAATCCTTCCGAGTATTAACACAACGAGGGGACTGGTCCTACGTAGAACTGCGCAATGCCACTCGCGGCTGGATCAAAAGTGCCGCCCTCAAAGAAATCTAACTCATCCTAACACTTCGCCCGCTGCAACCATGTCTGCTCGCCAACTCATCCAATCTCTCCGTCTCGTCGCCCTCGTCGAAGGCCTCTCTTGGCTCTTCCTCATCGCGGCGATGATTTATCGTTCTCAGACCGGTCACCACGAACCAGTAGCTTGGTCAGGCCGAGTGCATGGAGGGCTTTTCTGCCTGTTCGCCTTGGCCCTTTTTTGGACTTGGCTAGAGGCCAAGTGGACGGTCACTTTTTCAGCGCTCATTGGGCTATCCTCTCTTCTTCCTTTGGGCTTTGTCTTTGCAGATCCTTTTTTGAAAAAGAAGCTCGCACAGAGTTCCTAAAAGAACGCGAGCCTCACTCGTCGTTTGACAAGCTAGACTCCGATCCGCATAAAGCGGTCATCCATGAGTCTATCGGTCCCACCAAAACCACGCATCCCCGCTTCCGGTCGTCACAAGATTGCAATCGTTGCCTCACAATTTAACCAAGAATACACGGACGGCTTGGTTCAGTCGGCCATCGACGAGCTGGCCTCCGTCGTCCCAAGCGCCCGGATCGACCTTATTCGGGTACCAGGGGCTTTTGAAATCCCCCTCGCGACTAAACTCATTCTCGAAAGCGACCAACCCCATGCCGTCCTTTGTCTAGGAGTCATCCTCGAAGGGGAAACCGCTCATGCCGAGCTCGTAGCTAACTCGGTAACAGACCAATTACTCAGCCTTTCGCTACAATTCAACACTCCTGTCATTCACGAAGTGCTCCTCGTCGAGACTCACGAACAGGCCCAAGCACGCTGTCTGGAGCCCACCATGAACCGTGGTATCGATGCGGCCCGGGCTGCTGCAAGTATGATGGAAGTGCGCAAAGAATTGACGAAAGCGGTCCGAGCACGTTAGGGGCTCCCCCACTTTCTTATTCTATATGAGCTCTTCCGATCCATCTCCGCCCTCACAGTCCGGCACTGTTTCCCGCCGCCAAGTCCGTGAGGCCACGGTGCAGCTCATGCATAGCGCCCAATCTAATGGGGAGAATGCGGGTGATCCTTGGCCCCTCATTCTCGCTCAAGCAGACGGCAAAGTGATTCGGATGCGTGCTCGTGCCATCCTCCACTTGCAGCAGAATCGACCCGGACGGCTCAAGCCGGTCTTCGCACAACGAGTCAATGCGATCCCTTTGCTCGAAACCTTTGTTGACGAAAAGTCCGCGTCACGTGAGTTGCGTAATCTCCTAAAGGCGGAAACGGAGCTTCCTGATTTATTCGACCTTCTCCGTCGTCAGCTTAAATCTGAAAAAGAACCTACGACCGTGAGCGAGACTCTCGAACGCATTCGAGAATTCAACCTCACCTCTCAGGAGAACCTAGCAGCACTTCAGAAAAACCTCGGGCCCATCGAGGCATGCCCTGAACTCCTCAAACCTCTCGCTAAAGCCCTTCCCCCGCTGGCAGAGACAGCTAAGCTCCTCCAATCACTCCTCACCCAAAGTCTCCCCGAATTACGTGAACTCGACGCCTTACGCGAGGCGATCAAGGAACGAGATGAGTTGCAAAAAGAGGTCGAAAAACTGCATCAACTGGTCGTCACTCATCTTGATAGTACTGATCGCCTCATCACAGAACAGGTGGAAAACTTTTCCCCTGAACGTCTTGCCCAAGTTGATCGAGCTGTGCTCCGACTCGCTACTACCGAGCTCAAGCATTGTCCAGACATCCCTCCCGCAGTGAGCATCAACGAAGCGATTGAGATAGCCCGTCGGTTCGGTGGTAGCGACTCCGCTCGCTTTGTGAACGGGCTCCTCGATAAGTTGAAATAAAGGGTGCCTCGTTTCGGAAAACACGCACTTCGCCATTTTCCCCTGCTCGGATTCACGCTTCACTCTTGGAGTGGCCGATCATCAGCAGTCCGAATTCACTCTCTTTGACGAAAAACCCTCCGCTCTCAAGCGCCGCTTTCTCGACTGGGATCGCCCGCTGTTAGACCTCGCTTGTTCTGCCCTCGTAGAGAATTGGAAGCAAGGGCCACTCGATCTTTCAAATCTACTCGTCCTCGTTCCCACACGTAATGCCTCCCGTCGCTTGCGAGAACGACTAGCGATTGAAGCTGCTGAACGGAATACCGGCGTCCTCCCTCCTCTCATTCTCAATCCCGACGACCTCCTCCTCCCTCCTGCAGATAGCTTACCCATAGCGAGCAAAGCGCAACTGGTCACTACTTGGGTTGATCTCTTGTTAGAGATTGCATTGAGTGAATTCGAAAATCTCTTCCCTGTTGCTCCGATTGAACAAAACTTTGCCTGGGCCTTGGCTACAGCTCAGGAATTCATCAGCGTGCAGTCTCTTCTCGGAGAAGGAGCCCACAATGCGAGTTACGCGGCCAAGGTCCTCACCGACCACGACCTGGAAGGAGAACGATGGCAGGAGTTCGCCCAACTCGAACGCCGAGTCTTTGCCCGTCTGGAAAAAGCTAAACTGCAACCCCGCTCACAAGCTCGACGCTTGGCCCTCGAACATTGGCAACCCCCGGCGGAAATTGAGAAACTGATTCTCCTCGGAGTTCCCGACCCTCCTCCGGCTTTAGAACCGTTGTTAGATCGTATTGCTCAGCATCATCTTGTGGAAGTTTGGATTCATGCGTCCCAAGATCAGGAAGAACACTTTGATCACTACGGCAAGCCGAACACAACCTGGAATCATCGTGAACTCACCATTCGCGAAGAAGACATCTTTCAAGCCAGCTCACCCAGTGCCCAAGCCGATCTGGTCTGCGAGCGGTTGTTAGATCATGAGAAACTTCATCAAGTCGCAGCCATTTCCGTTCCCGACGCAGAAGTCATCCCCCCTCTCCAAAAGGCACTCACTAGCCAAGGCTGGGCGAGCTTCAATCCTGCTGGGAACTCCTTCCGCCAAGATGGTCTGAGTCACCTCCTGAGAACTCTCTATGAAACAGTGAGCTCTCAACGATTAACGAATCTGCGCGAACTCCTCCGTATCCCCGGCGTTGCCGAATCAGCGGGAAACTTCAACATTCCCGAAAATAAGAAACCCTTTCTGGCCAATGAAATTCTCGATACCTTTGATCGCTTCCACGAAGCTCATCTCTGTGAGACTTTGCAAGATGCTCGGCAGGTGCTCGAAGTCTGTGAACAAAATTACCCTCCGGTCTCGCGAACTCTTCACTGGTTCGACTCCCATTTGAAGTCCTTACAAAAAGAGCCCTTAGCAAGGGCACTCCCACGCCTGCTCACGGAGATTTACGAGCGAGTGGAGCTTCTCAATAAAGAAACCTTCACCCAAGTGGCGCAGACCGTTACCCATACTCTCGCCGAAGTCGATGCCCTGAAACGCCACTCGACGGCGGAAAGCTTTCAGCTCCTGCTCACCTTGCTCGACGAACAAATGCTGGCCTCGAAACGCCCACTCGAAGCGATCGAGCTGCCCGGTTGGTTAGAACTGCCTTGGGAAGACGCACCCTACATCATCCTCACCGGTTGCAATGAAGGACTAGTTCCCGAGAGTATTCAAAGCCATGCTTGGCTCCCTAACCAAGCACGTGGAAAACTTGGCCTACGCGATAACGATGCCCGACAAGCACGCGACACCTATCTCATGGCTGCTCTGATCGCCTCCCGAGCAAAGGGCGGGCAGGTGGACTTTCTCTTTGGCCGCGTGAACGGCAGTAATGATCCCCTACGACCGTCGCGCCTCCTCCTCTCTGCGCCATCAGAAAAGCTGCCGCAACGGGTCCAGACCCTCTTCACCGAATCAGATAACGAAACCGTTCCGCAAGCTTGGAACATCGCTTGGCAGCTCACTCCTCCGAAACCTGATCCCGCTCGTTTCCAGAAGCTCTCGGTGACCTCCTTCCAAAAATACCTCGCCTGCCCCTTCCGCTATTACCTGGAATTCGCACTCCGAATGCGCCAACCAGACCTTGAGCGAACTGAACTCAATGCGCGAGACTTTGGAACCTTAGTCCACAATGTGTTAGAAGATTTTGCCAAATCAAGCGCTGCCAAATCTGAATCCGAAAAAGAAATTGCGGAATGCTTCCAAGACCTCCTCACCACGAGGCTGGCCACCACCTACAGCCCCAACCTTCCCGCGCCCCTTCTCATCCAAGCCGACTCCATCCGCCAGCGTCTCAGCTGGTGGGCCGCGCACGAAGCGCGCGAACGCTCGGAGGGATGGACCGTCCTAGAAACTGAAACTGATCTCGCACCAGAAGAAAGCCCCTTCCTGTTAGACGAGATGGTAATTCGAGGCCAAATCGACCGTATCGAGAGCCACCCACACCAAGGACTCCGCATTCTCGACTTCAAGACCAAGGCCGAGCCCAAAAAAGTGGTTTCAGCCCATCTTCGCAAACAGAAACGCGGCGAAAATCTCGAAAGCTTCCCCAAGTGGCAGCTCGTTGATATTGATGGTAAAACCCAGTGCTGGAGCAATCTGCAAGTACCTCTCTACGTGCTCGCACTTGCCGAGCGCTTCCCTAATCAAAATACGGTGGCGGGTTACGCTCAACTCGGAGCTACTAAAAACGCGGTCCATCTCGACCTTTGGGAAGATCTCGACAAAGACCTGTTAGAATCCGCCCGGCGTTGTGCCTTGGGGGTGATTGATAGTATCCGCAAAGAGGTCTTCTGGCCTCCGGCGGAGAAGCCCGAATACGACAACTTCGCCAGCCTCCTCTTTGGAGACCCGGAACAAGCGATCGACCCAATCAACCTCCTTCCCTCTCGATGCAAATGAAGAACGAAATGATTCTAGCCTCTGCCGGGTCAGGAAAGACTTGGCAGCTCACCAATCGCTACATCGCGATTATGGGCAGAGACTTGTTAGCTGGCAAAGATCCGAAACCAGAGAGTATTCTTGCGGTTACCTTTACCCGCAAAGCGGCGGGAGAGTTCTTCGACGAAATTCTCAAAAAACTCGCGCAAGGAGCGAGTTCTGAAGAAGCGGCTCAAGCCATTGCAGGACGACCGAATGACGCCCAAAATCCTCTCTACGAGATTTTGGTACAACTCTCACAGCCGCATTACCAAGAACTCCTCGTGCTCTTCATTCAGCGCATGCCGCGCCTATTCTTGGGAACGCTAGACTCTCTGTTCGCTAACATCGTGCGCAGCTTCCCAGCCGAATTCGGGCTTACTGGAGGTTTCGAAATCCTCAACGAACACGATACCGAACTCGCGCGTAACGAAGTCCTACAACAGGTCTTTAACGGAACCAAAGATGCCGCCGAACAAGGTGAATTTATAGAAGCCTTCCGCCTCGCGACTCTCGGTAAACAAGAGGCCTCAGTGCAGCGATTGCTCAACCGTTTTATCGGAGAACATCACAACCTTCTGCTCGCTGCTGCCAGTCCTGCCCTCTGGGGCAATGAAAGTCTCATCTGGCCAGAGGGCAACCCTTGGCTACAAGAAAACGAGGATGCCGTTCCCAACTTTGAAAAACTCTACGCTCTCTTCGACAGTGAAAGCTTTAGCGTAAAACAAACCGAATTCTGGGATGAGTTCCGACTCCAACTCCCACTGACCACTCCTGGAAAACTGCCGAAGCGAGTGGAATTCTTTCTCAATAAATTCCTGCAAGCATGGGACGAAATCGTAGCTGGCGAAGTGACTCTCTCGGTCAGTAAGAAGCAGAAAATGGGGCCCGAAGAATGTGCTCTCATTCAAAAAATCACCCTCAAGCTCATGGGAGATCAACTGCGCCATCATCTCATTCGTACACGCGGAATCTGGGCCATCCTCGCCCAATACGAAACGACCTACGCGCGACAAGTTCGCCGCAAAGGCAAGCTTACCTTCCATGATTTGGAAGTCTTGCTTGCCGGTTCTCCCGATTCACCTCGCCCCATCCTCGCGCAGGGACCGGGTCCTGATGGCCGCCTTCGTCTCGACTATCGTTTGGACTCCCGCTTCGATCATTGGCTGCTCGATGAATTCCAAGACACCTCCTATCTACAATGGAGTGTGATCGAAGGACTAGTTGATGAAGCAGTCGCCGATCCTTCTGGTGAACGTTCCCTCTTCCAAGTTGGAGACATCAAGCAAGCGATCTATGCTTGGCGTGGTGGTGACACCAAGCTCTTCGGCGACATCGCGCGCCGCTACAGTCAAGGCAGTGACCGTGCCGTGCACTTGCGCGACCTCAGCGTCTCTTACCGCTCTGGAGAAGACGTTATCCTGCCCCTCAACGATATCTTTGGTAACCGGGAAGCTCTCAAAGAGCTTGGATTCCCCGAAGAAGCTTGCGAGCAATGGCAGTGGCAACCCCATCAAGTCGCCGATAAAAACAAAAGAAATCCGGGTCTAACAGCCTACTATCATCCCGAACCGAGCGAGGGCGAAAAAGTCGTCAACGAAGATTGTCACGCCCTCACCTTAGCGCTGTTAGAAGAGATTCAGCCGATCGCGAAAGGGCTTTCTTGTGTAATTCTAGTACAAAACAACAAAGAAGGGCGCGAGATTGTGGACTACGTCCGGACACACTCTCCTTCCAAGATCCCCATCGTCTCGGAATCCGATGTCGCGATCGCACAAGACAATCCCGTCACGCTCGCATTCCTCAATCTCTTTCATCTCGCGGCACATCCCGAAGACCTCTTTGCCCAAGGCCATCTTGAGATGAGTCCCTTGCAGACAATCCTGACTCAACAGGAAATCACTCTGGCTCAACTCACCTCTCTCATTCGACGTCAGGTCAATCAGTTAGGCTTCGAAGCCACCCTCCGACACTGGATGCAATTAGCGCAGGAAGAGAATCTGTTAGAAAACGAGTTCTCCAAACAACGGCTTGAAGACCTCGCTTTGGCAGCCCGCACCTTTGACCAAAGCGGAAACCTTTCTCTCGATCGCTTTGTCAACTATGCCCGGTCCTACACCCTGCGGGAACCGAATAGCAAAAGTGCGGTGCAGGTGATGACCATCCATAAGTCCAAAGGACTGACCTACGACATGGCCATCCTCCCACAACTTGGGGGCGACCCCTTTACCAAAGTGCGCAACGGCATGGGGGTGCAACGTGATCGAGAAAGCCGAGCCGTGGAATGGATCTTTGATCTCCCTAACAAAGCGATTGCTACCAGCGACGAAATGTTGATGCTGCATCACACCCACTTGGAGGCAGAAGCAGCCTATGAACGGTTGTGCAAATTCTACGTTGCGCTCACACGAGCCCGGTATGCCAACTACCTCATCGCGCCCCCACTCGGTCCTCGGTCAAAGTCGAGAAACTTCCTCAAACTGCTCAACGACACCCTCGTCGATCCAGAAACTGAACTCGAGAGCGATTCTATACAAGGAGTACCCTACCAATGCGCTTACGAAAGTAACTTCGCCACCAGTGACCCGCGCTGGTGGGAAAAACTGGCTCCAAAAGAAAAAGCGATCACCCCTGTAGAACGCCCGGCGAAACCTAAACTGGCACCACGGCCTCGCCCCGCCCGAAAGACGCCCTCAAGACCAGCGCAGAACTCCGACCAACGGAGAGCCTTCTCGGCACGAAATCAACAAGCCCTGGAAATCGGCAGTGCGGTCCACGCTCTCCTCGAATCTCTCTCTTGGTGGGATCCTCAATTCAAAATCCCGAACAATCCCGCATACCCTCAAGAAGCCTACGAACATGTCGAACGAGTCTTGGCCGATGCTCACTGCCAGCAGAACTTACAAAAACCCACGCTCTCACCCGGTGAAAGGGCAGTCATCTGGCGAGAGCAGAGCTTCGAGATCTTGCTGGATGGAGCTTGGACTTCGGGCATTCTTGATCGAGCTCACATCATTTACGATGAGTCAGGCCAAGCTCTCTCGGCCCATATCATCGATTACAAAACGGATCGAGTGATGAGCGATGAGGAAGCGGAGCAGAAAGCGCAGAGCTACCGAAACCAAATGACAAGCTACCGCACCGCCGTCGCCAGTCTACTCGGCCTCTCCTTGGGACAGGTTACAGCTTCCCTACTCTTCACTTCGTTGCCTTGTTTTATCGATTTGAATTCCAACGACTGAGAGCCATTAAAAATCCCGCGCCTCCACAGCATGGAGTAACGCGGGATTTACCGATTCAGAGAAAAACGTCTAACACTCTCATTAATTATCGCTCAAATAACGAAGTGAACCATTCAAGACCAGATTACGATCAATTGAGATTGGTGCACTGCCGAGGCTCTCTGTCCCAAACGGAGTCTGGGTAAGAACTTCGAGGGTCCAGACCCCATCTTGTAACAAGAGGTTATCCAGCGTCGTTAATTTGATAACGCGGTTATCAGGCACAGCGTTATCGACCAACTGAACCGAAGCGCCATTAATCCGCGTTCCGATCGTTCCTGGCTCGTGGGGGCCATAGTAGAACTGGACCCAAGTATCACTAGTCGGGTAAAGGTTCTCCAGATTAATCAAAACATCAGGGACAATCTTAACTGCGCCACCCTGAGGAATACCCGAGAAGCTGACGTCTGCAAGAGGCCAGATTTGCACTTGCGCTTGGTCGAGCTGAATGCGAGCAACATCTCCATCAGGAAGAGCCAATAGAGTAAAGGTCTCGATCCCAGAGTCATTATAACTATCCGTGTAAGGAAGATTAGTCTGATTAAAAACAAGATCACTAGCCCCGTTCTCTGAAATGAAAACCTGCTTGAAGTCTAAGTCTGGACCTGGAGTTCCTGTGATAGGGTCCCCTTCCGTCAAGTTCAACTTATGATCTAACAAGACCTTCCGAGCAGCCTCGGGAGCACTGAGATCAGATTGAAGCCCTCCAACATCGTAAGTAACGGTGAAGCCTTGGTCAATGCGGGTGCGTGGAATACCCGCGCGGTAAGGATCAGGAGTGGTGATGGTGAGCGTGCCTTCTGGAAGATAAGAACCCACGATCTCGGTATCAATGAGTTCTTCTTGTATCGAGCCATCAGCAGCTTGTTGAAAAGCCCAGAGGGTGAATTCTGAACCTCCTTTTGGAATCGGAGCTTTAGAAACTTGATTCCCTTTCAAATCAATCGAAGATTGAAAGGTTCCAGAGACTTCGATATTTCTCTGAATAAGCTTAGCCTGCCATACAGGTTCTTGTTGGCCGAAGGTCATTCCAGCTAAGCTCATGCTAAAAATGACGGAGGGTATAATGGGGGTCTTCATAGTAGGATTGAATAAATTTTTATGATTACGGAGAAACTTAATTACCTAGATTTGGTAAACTAACAGGGTTTCCATTGAGAGTTGTGACGTAAGCGATACCACCAGTTTTCAAGGCAGCAATTTGCTGCTTGATCTGCTGGAGGGCGTCTTCCTCTCCAGCCAGCATTGCTTCGGTAACTGGTAATTGTCGAATCGCGGAGGGATTGCTCCACTGAAACTCTTTGAGATTTTGTAGCTTCAGATGGCTTGGGACTTCGGACACAACATTAAGACTGCGGTTAGAAGTCACCGTGCTTCCCTTTGGCAAAATGACAAAACCACTAATTCCAGTGAGGAATTCACTATTCTCAAGGAAACTCGCCTCTTCGACATCGATAATCACCTTATCCTCGACTGCTTCCAGGTTACTAGCCTGATAGGGATCAGGTGCTTGCGCCCGCCGTGCAGCGAGAGTTTCAGCAGAGGCTTGAGCTCGAATCTCTATGACCTTCCCCTCGACCTTGTTGTCGCAACAATCAGGGTCAAGATGAACGATGGTCTGAGCGCCCATGGTAACGGGAATTAAAAGAGAGAGAAAATGATAATCGGCAGTCTTCATAAAAAACAAATTCAGGTTTTAAAATTAATATACTATCGTTACAGTATTTTACTCGGGGAGACCTGGCACATGTGGTGTTGGGCGAGGAGCGGGACGGCTTCCTCCTCCGCCACCCTGTGGAGGGCGCGTGCCATCCCAACGACGGATACAATCGCTATTCTCTTCTTCGGTAAAGGAGACCAAAATCACGAAGTCTTGGTAGTCCGCCTTTGGGTCATCAAAGTCTCGGTTGAGTTCAGCAAGGACGATGAGGTCCTTAGGTCCGATTTTCACAGTGCGTCCGTCATCCTCTAGATAGGAGGCCAAGAAATTAGAGACATCAATCTGACCAGAAGGGGTGACCCGATCAGGAAGAGTATCTCCGTTTTTCAGGATAATGGCCGGAGTTTCATTTCGGTGATAGCTTGGACCTGTTCCAGTCCACCGATGGTCGAACCAGACGCGATCACGATCTTCAACAGAGCGAAAGCCATTTTTACTTCCACGGAATCCAAAGCGAAGCTTTTCACCTGTTCTCAGGATATCACAAGATTGGTTCGCGAGAGAATACTCGTCATCACCGTAACCCCAGAAAAAGGTATACCAAGGAGAGTTAGCATAAGTGTAATAACCCCAAGCGAGAACGTATTCACTTTGGTGGGCATACTCTACTCCGAGCATCCGGACAGTGAAGGCGACATCATCACGAGCGACAACAGTGGGGTCATCTCCAGAAATGTCGACCAGTTCTTCTACTCTCGTAGCTGGGATTTTCACCTCCCAATTCAAATCAACACTCGAGTTTTCTCGGACTAAAAGCGCAGAGGCATCCAAGAATCCGGTGGGGATAACAGCTTCTTCTCCCAATGCGCTACTAGCGACCGAAAGAAAAGCTACCGTGAACAATTTAGTAAGTTTCATAATTTAGTTTTGCGGGACGAGATTTTTTATAGATTTTTAAGGTTCGCTTTCAATCGAATTAGACTGATTTTTTATAAAAATCACGAGAAGCATTGAAAAATCAAGGATTCCGGACCATTGAACTTTCAAATTTCTTACTAATTTTTATTTAAGGGAATCTAAACAACCTGCAAATTCAGCCTTTTTTGAGTTAAATTCATTAAACTTCATCGACCCAAAATCATCAAATTAAGGTTATTTTTTATAAAATTCGTTACCTGAGGTTTGAACCCAAGCTTCTCAATTAAGTTTTTATAAGTTTCCCGAGGAATCACCGAAGACCTCAAAGACAGGAGAAGATTGCTCCCTTCTCTAGTGTGAGCTCATATTTGCTAGCCCGACTTTGCTGCCACTTCCACTTTTAGTAACACTCACTCTCGCCTATCGCGGGAAGCAAACTATAGTGCAGCCATGCGAATCACCTTTCTCGATGCCTCTACTCTCCATCGCGACGATCTTGATTTCTCCCCCTTCGAGCAACACGGTTCGCTTACCTTTCACGACACGAGCACTCCTTCCCAAATCCTCGAACACGCGAAAGACGCAGAAGTGGTAGTGACGAACAAAGTGCCCTTTGAGGCAAAGACCATAAGTCAGCTGCCTCAGCTAAAGCTCATCCTCGTTGCAGCTACTGGATACAATCACATCGACCTTGCTGCTGCTCGCGAGCGCAATATCCCAGTCTGCAATGTGGCAGGCTATTCTACCTCCGCAGTCGCTCAGCACGTCTTTGGCCTCCTCCTCAATCTCTGTTCATCTATTCACCGCTATAGTGAGGAGATTCAATCATGGCCTCAGTCCCCCATCTTCACTCGGCTCAATCATCCCGTGAGCGAACTGGCGGGCAAAGTGATGGGCATCGTGGGTTTGGGAGAAACGGGTTCTGCGGTCGCCCGCATCGCGGAAGCCTTTGGCATGACGGTGCAAGCCCTCCAGCGAGAAGGAGCATCCCCCTCGACACGACAGCGAGTTCCTCGCGAGGAATTCTTCGCGAGTTCAGACTTCATCTCTCTGCACGCTCCATTAACGGAAGAAACCAAACACCTGATTAATAGCGAGACCCTTGCCTTGATGAAGTCCTCCGCTATTCTCATCAACACTGGTCGTGGAGCGCTCATCGACGAGACCGCACTCGCCGAGGCTCTCCGTAGTGGTCAACTTGCCGGAGCTGGTCTGGATGTGCTCTCGATAGAGCCTCCCGAGTCTAACAACCCACTCCTCGCCAATGATCTGCAAGCTCAGAATTTACTCATTACCCCTCATACCGCTTGGACCTCACAAGAAGCCCGCCAGCGGCTGCTAGATGGCCTCTTAACCAATCTCGAAGCGTGGATTGAAGGCACTCCTGATAACCTCGTTAACTAATCAAACGATGGACGACCCCGAAATCCTAGCCCTGCTACCTGCCATTACCGAGCAACTGCAATCACCGCAAACGCCCTTTGTGAAAAAGGCCTACCAAAGTCTGCTGACGGAAGACGATATCGAAGAAGAGGAAGCAAAATACATGCTCGCTTTCTGCTTGGCTGACGAAATTGAGAAAATGAATACCGAAGCACGGGACTTCAATCTCTCGCGCTACGAAATGCTCCTCGCACTGCTACCCAGTCTGCCAGAATAGAAGTCTCCCATCTGAAAAAGATGATTTTTTTGATAAAAACCGTGCAACTTCTACGGGATGCCGGTGTTTTCTCCCTCAGACGGCTATGAAGAAGCAAATCCCAGAGCAAGAAATCCCTGAATGCAACGATTTTGATTTCGCAGCAGATCAGAAGCTCTGGGACTTACTCGAAGAACGCTCTCCGGGTCCTGAGCCTAGCCCATTCTTCAGCCGTAACGTCCTCCGAGAAATCCGTATCGAAGAAGAACAATCCTCCCCTGGGACATCCTTTTGGAAAAATCTTCTCCATCCCTCTCGCCTAGTTGTTAGTGGATTAACGGCATTGGCAGTAGTATCTTTGATACTCACAAACCCTTTCGCCGATTCCCCCTCAAAACCCTCATTAGCAGATCAATCCGGCTCGGAAACAACTTGGTCAGAAGAGGCTCCTACACTGGAGAGCAATCTGGAGGCAGAACTCCTCCTCCTCGCCGCAAACTCCCCCGACCTCTTCTCAGACGAAGAGGTCATCGCGATGCTCTTCTGACCTTACTCATCTCACGCCGATTCGGTGCTAGTCTCTTATCTCTTCTCATTAGAAGACTTCATCAAAGGCGCTAACCAGCAATGCTCTAATCAGAAAACAAGAAAGCCACCCCATCGGGTGGCTTTCCTAAAAAACGCTTTTCTTGACGGTGTGCAGAGCAGATAGCCGACTTGCGTCTCAAACTTTGTCTTGATTCCAATTTAGACAGAAGAGATGTAACTGATTCTTGGACCACGATTTGGTTAAGTTAGGTTAGGTGGACGGGACGTCCACCCCACTCACACACCATGCAGAAAGTTTCACGCTCTGGGCTTTTTCAAAAAACCAAAATAGTAGTTTTCAGAACGAGCTGCGTTTTGAACGTTTGGGCTTGGGAATGGTCTTTCTTGCAGGGGTCCATGTGTTCTGTTACCTCCCCTTGGCACCCAATCCCCTTCTTCTCGCAAGATGTCTGATTCTTCCAACCAACCACCATCCAACCCCAATCCGCCCGTTACGCCGGCCTCGAATCAAAACCTGATTGTTGGCCTCGTGATGGGCGCGGCGATTCTGTTGCTGCTTTTCCTGGTTTTTGATAACCATAACGGGGCCATTGGCGGCGGAAATCAGGAACCAAGCGCAACTGAACTTAAAGAACAAATTACGGAGCTGAGACGCTCTAACGATGTTCTTGCTACTCAGCAAAACTTCGGCGCAGGCACTAGTTCCTACGGAGTCGATCCCCTCAAACTCGCGGAAGAAATCTCAGTAGAAGCCAATACCCTCGCAGGGATGATTGGAAATTTTGCGAAATCGATTCAGGAAAAAGAAGCCCTCCTGCAAACCGCTCGCGACCGTGAGGCTTTGCTGAATAGCCGAGTGCAAGATCTCCAGCGAAAGAATCTTGAACTCAATGAACTCGCGATAGAAGCAACTACTCTCCGCAAAGAGCTCGATTCGCTCAAAACTCTCTATGACAATGCACAGCGGCAGATTGAAGAACTGCGCAAGCGTCCCGACCAAGCGACCGTGGAAAGACTGCGCAAAGAGAACGAAGAATTACGTAACCGCCTCCTCGCGCTGAGTGATCTCCAAGAAGAGAATGCTAAGCTACAAGAAGAGGTCCGTCGCTTACGCTCTCTCCTCGACCGTTCTCGCCTCTTCGTTGAAGACACCGGCACCCTGCCTGCAATTGCGCAGCGACTTTTCCGTGAATTACAGCGTCTCGAAGACAAAGAAGCCTCGGAGCTCGCTGCAGAATATGCCCGTATTGAGAGAGACCTCAATGCCAAGCCGCTCCGTTCTATCAACTTTGCCACAGGTTCTTCGCAGCTCACTTCGGAGAAGATTGGGATCATCCAGAATGACCTTCGCGAGACTCATCCCGGAGCTTTCTTGCTCGTCGTCGGTTACGCTTCCACCACCGGTGATCAGGATGCTAATCGTAAGCTTTCCTCAGATCGAGCAACTACTGTAGCCTCCCAAGTAAACTTCGATAAGAAACAGACCCAAGATGTCCGGGCGGTTTTCTTGAGCGAAACTAACCGTTTCTCACGAGACCAAGCTCCCCTCAATCAGATCTGCGAAATCTGGGAGATCCGTCCGTAGCTCTCTCTATGCGTGTCTTGGCAATCGATCCTGCGATCCGTAATACGGGGTTTGCAATCGTAGAAGGTGATACTCATCAGCAGCGAGCCCTCGCCTACGATGTCATCTCTATCCCCCAGCGTTTGCCACAATCCCGCGCGCTGGCTGCGGTGCGCACCGGTATCGCGAATCAGATAGAGAAGTGGCAGCCTGACGAGGTGGCGATAGAGGGCATCATCTTCGTCCAGTCCCATCGTACCGCAATATCGATGGGGGCAGCACGAGCGGCCACCCTCATTGCCGCTGCAGACCGTGGCTTGCCAATCTACGAGTACGCTCCCACCAAGGTGAAACAAGCCGTGGTCGGGAAAGGAGCGGCCAAGAAAGAACAAGTGGCCTTTATGGTGAGGGCGGTATTGGGCCTCGCGGAGACTCCTCCTGCCGACGCAGCAGATGCCCTCGCCATTGCCTTAGCTCATTTCTACGCTTCCGATCCTATTAAAGCGAAGGCTTTGGCTCGCAAAGAGATTTAATCAATTTTCACGATGAAAGTTGAAACTAAAAATTTGGGCTCAAATGTTCGTTATGAGCATGCTCTTGCTATCCAACAAGAACTCCTCGCTGCTCGGATCGCGAATGAGATTCCGGATACTCTTTTGTTACTCGAACACGCTCCCGTCTATACTATTGGTCGTAGTCGAGATCGTAGTTCTCTCCCAACAGAGAGTAAGCTCCCCTATCCTCTTCACGAAATTTCCCGAGGTGGCCAGGCGACCTTTCATGGCCCAGGGCAACTCGTTGGTTATCCGATTGTTCAACTCAAACCACTTGGGAGAGACCTGCATACTTACCTGCGGGCTCTTGAAGATTCACTGATTGCCTTTGCGCAACAACATGGGGTAGCAGCAGCGACTCGGCGAGAGGGTTTGACCGGGATCTGGGCGGAAGAACGCAAACTTGCTTCCATCGGAGTGGGTGTAAAAAAATGGGTCACGTATCACGGCTTTGCGCTCAATCTCCGTTCTGAAAGCCTTGCTCCATTCGACGTCATTACTCCCTGTGGGATTGCTGGAGTAACGATGACTTCTCTCCATAATGAAGGAGCACAATCACTCACCCTCGCTGACAGTGTAACGAGCTACCCTTCTTTCCTAGAAAAAGAACTCACCAAACTGGAGGATAATCATCGGTAGTCTTTACCAAGTATCTTATCGAAATTTACTAGGGGTATTTTCCAGAAGAAGACATTCCTTAACGCTGGGCTTGCCGCAACTCGCGTTCATACTGGCCCTTCTGTTTTTGAAGATCTTTAATCGCATCACTCGTTGCGCGGACAGCGCGATCAACCCGATCAATCTCACCCTCAATTTTGTTAGCACTCAGTAGATGAGAAGATTTTCGGTCTCGTGCAAGGGCTTCGCGATGTTTACTCCGAAGCTCACTTGCTTGTCGCTTTAAACTCGCCATTCGTGCCCGTCCTCTCTCGACATCGTTCTTCTTTTGCTCCAGTTCTTTTGATGTCTTATCAACACTCCGCTTTAACTCCATAATGCGGAGCTGATTACCATGCTCTGCACTTGAGGCAGCTTGCGCTAAGGAAGTTTTTAACTGTGCTTCCTTCATCATTGCGGCATGCTTAACAAGTTCTCCTTCTCCGATCTGGAATCTTTCCTTCCAACTCTCTGGTAGCTCATCCCAAGTCGCAGTAGTGCTCCCGAATTCAGTTGTGAAACGAACTCGATCAGTCATGATTTCTTTAATCGTTACATCCTTAAGTTCCTTACCGGACTGTAATGTGACAGAAGCAACTTTTTCCCCGAGAGCACGATTCCTCTCGTAGACACGATACTCGTCACGATAAGCAACTTGCTCTTCATCGATATGGACAATTTCTTTCTGAATGTCATCGATCTGTTTTTCTAAAGCAGACTCTTTCTCTTCCAATACCTCCAAGGTTTTAACGACAGTGTCGAGCTTGAGCGCTACTTCTTCATTACGTTTCTGAGCAATGATCTCTTCCTCAATGCTCTCAATTTTGTTTTCAAGGCTTTCGATCTCCACCGACTGTTCGATGATCTCGTCCTTGAGGCGACTGGCATTATCTCCATTGAAACGACCATCAAAGACGGCCATCCCCAACCCACCAAAGGCAACCAATACTACTAACCCTAACACCACCCCTATAACCATAGGTGAACGGGCATTTTCAGAAAAACTAGACATCACTTAATACTTCTAAATTTTAATACACTCTGAACTAGAGATTAATGGGGAATCTCTTCTTATAATCGGCGAACCCATTCTCTGCTTTCTCTTTCGCTTTCTGAACACTTCCCAAACTGGCTTCCAACGAAGAAATCTTTCGTTTCAAATCGTCGATAACAAATTCTACTTCCTCTAATTCTTTCGTTGGGTCTTTCTCCCAATTAGCGTCTAGCTTCACTTTCTTAAGATCAAGCTCTGCTTTCAAGGCTTCAATCTTGCGTTGTTGCTCCTTACTTTGAGCAACCTTTTCCTCGTCTTCACAGGAAACTAAAATCACCATTAAAAGCGGCGATAACAAACTGACTAACAGCGAGCGCATGGCTTCATGCTGCAAAACACTACCAAAAAATGGAAGCAGAATCAATAATGTGACTAAAAAAACTAGCTTTCCACCTCCTCCTAGCAGAGTTGTTTCTTCATGTTTTGGAATGAACAATTTACCGAGCTCTTCAATCGCTGTCTAACCCGCTATCAGGGAGGAGATCATGATTTTTCGAGTTATTATTCTGCAGATGATTTGGCTTTTCTAACCGGCATTGGATACAAACCGCGCGAACTATTCGATTTTGTAGAAGACCTAGCAGAAGAAAAGGCTCCCAGCTTATCAACCGCGATTCTTGTCGCTGCGGTGCGTAGGGACTATCTGTTAGTGGCCCAAAAAGGAATGCTTTCGACTCATGAAATCACAAGTCGCGATCTTCCAAGCTTTGGAGATCAGCTCGAAGGGATGGCCTACCTGCCACGTATTATTACGAAAGCGCGAGCAAAGCTGCGTGGAGAGCTCGATCCCGACCTCATGTATGGTTGCGGGGGAGATCGCAATTTTCTCCGTCAGAATGGAAACATTCACCTCGCCGATTTTCTCCGCGTAGTCTGGTCAGCAGAGGACGATGATGCCAAAATCGCGGCTTACGTTCGGGAGCATTCCTAGAGAACACTCTTCTCATGTCCAAGAACGCAAAGTATCAAGGCGAGGAAATCCTCGTGGTGCCCCGATCGCTGTTTGATGAGCTCGGGAGCTTTCAAGGATTCACGACTGAGTGGGAGCATTATCTCACCACCTTGCTCGATCCTACGAATAACTTCTTTATGGATCGAGCGGAAGCGGAGGACGACCCCACTCATAAGCAAATCATCCCCTACTGCATTTTTCATCATGAGGGCAAAGTCCTCCATTACACGCGAGGAAAGACCTCAGGAGAATCACGCTTGCATGCGCAAGGCTCGGTCGGAGTGGGTGGACATATCAACCCAGTCGATGCTGGTGAGAATCATCTCGGGCAAGCGACTTACTACGCGGCGGTGGAACGAGAGATCGACGAGGAACTCAATATCGCGGGTGACCACCAGAACCGGATTGTGGGGCTCATCAATGATGATTCTAATCCGGTAGGAAAAGTGCACCTCGGGATTGTTCATCTCTTCGAACTCGATAGTGCAGAAGTCACTTCCAATGAAGATGCTCTCGCAAACTTGGCCTTCCAAAGCCAGGAGCGCCTGCTGGGAGAACTCTTCCCCCAGCTTGAGCAGTGGTCAGCTCATTGCGTTCAGGCGCTCTTCGGAACTGAAGAATAGAAGGGACCCCGTCTAATCTTCAAAGACGATCGCGCGGGTGCCATCTATAATGGTGCGATCTTGCACGTGATAACGAATCCCCTTTGCCAAAGCGGAGCGTTCACAATCGCGTCCTAGACGGACCATATCCTGTGCGGAATGCATGTGCCTTACGCGAGCAACCTCTTGTTCAATAATGGGCCCGGCATCGAGGTCTCCGGTGACGTAGTGACAGGTTGCCCCAATCAACTTCACCCCACGCTCGTAAGCCTTCCGATAAGGATTCGCCCCAATGAAGGCAGGTAAGAAACTGTGGTGAATATTAATCATCTGTCCCTCATAGCGCGAGCACATCCATGGCGGGACGATTTGCATGAAGCGGGCTAAGACAACGAGCTCAGCCTGTTGCTCGGTGAGCAGTGCATCAATGCGGCGGAACCCGGCCTCCTTGTCTTCTGCCATCTCGACAAAATGAAAGGGCAGCCCTTCTCTCTCCGCAATCTCGCGACAGTCCTCTCGATTCCCGATCACTGAAGTCACCTCAATAGGCATTTCGCCAAGGCGCGTTCGCCAGAGAATTTCATTCAGACAGTGATCGGTTTTGGTAACTAACACGGCCGCCTTCATGCGATAAGGGAGACGGCGAAAGTGCCACTTGCCACCGAGTGCCTTTCCCATCACTTCGAAGGCTACGACAAAGTCTTCCACCCCGATCTGCATTCCGGAGGTATCGATTTCTAAACGAGCAAAAAAGCGGTTTCGTTCGCGATCGGTGAACTGGTTGAACTCGATGAGGTTCCCCTCATACTGCGCGACATAGCCTGCAATCTTGGCCACCAATCCCGGCTGATCGGGACAGTCCAGCTTTAAAATTAAACCCTCATAAGCCATTGCCGAAGTCTCCTTCACCTACTCTCTGCTGCCAATGAGGAAAGCACGACAGAGTGGCAGTATAAACGTCCAACTCTTTCGTGCTTTTTTGCAGAATCGAATCAAAAATAGAGCTTAGTAAACGTCGCGCCCATAGCGCTTGTCTTTCTTAAGCTGTTTCACGTAGTCGATGGCCTCGTCTTCACTCTTACTACCATGCTCTTGGATAATCTGGTGGAGAGCAGCGTCAACATCCTTGGCCATGCGCGAAGCATCTCCACAGACGAAGAAGTAACCGCCCTGTTCTAACCAAGACCATAGCTCGGCACCTTCTTGCACCATGAGCTGCTGAACGTAGAGCTTCTCCTTCTGATCACGTGAGAAAGCAAGAGAGAGCTTATTGAGAACACCGGACTCTTGCTTGGCGACTAACTCCTCTTCATATAGATAGTCTGTTGCGCGGTAGGGATTGCCAAAGAAGAGCCAATTCTTCCCTTTGGCACCTCTTGCTTCGCGCTCCTCCAAGAATGCTCGGAAGGGAGCAATCCCCGTCCCAGGACCAACCATAATCATAGGCACGTCGCCATTCTCAGGCGGACGGAAGGCCTTGTTCACATGTACGAAAACGCCGGGCTGCACCCCTTCGCAACGGTCAGACAAAAAGGTTGAACAAACTCCCCCACGACTGCGGCCATGGGAATCATACTCCACCTTAGCCACGGTGAGATGAACCTCGCCGGGGTGAGCTTTGGGACTAGAGGAAATTGAATAGAGACGTGGCTGCAGCTTCTTGAGAATACTGACGAACTCCTCTCCATCCTGAAAATCAGCAGGATAATCGGTGGCGAGGTCAATAAGCTCTCGGCCCCAGAAAAAGTCGTCAAAGGCTTCCTTATCATCGGCCTCCACCAAGGAGCGTAAGAAAGGAGAACCACTACGCGATTGCCACTCGATCAGGAGCTTCTTATTGAGACTACGAATCTCGTAATTATTCATCAACGCTTCCTTGAGAGGGGCCTCCCCACCACCCGGGAGAGGGACTGCGCGACCGGTATTGAAGGGAAGAGCTTCTAACAACTCATCTACCACGGACTCGGGATTGACTGGGAGCACACCGAGGGCATCACCCGCCTCATACTCCAGCCCAGAGCCTTCAAGAGAGAACTCAATGTGGTGCGTGGCTTTGAAAGCACCTTCTTTATTAAGGTCGTAATTATTGAGAATTTCCGCCGGGAAAGGGTTTTTCTTTCCGTAGGGCTCATCACCTGCCGGAGCATCTGCCAATTCGGCAGTAGCAGCGCCCGCGCCGAGCACCTCGATGATTCCGGCCTTCCAGACATCAAAGGGTTCGTCGTAATCGACATCGCAGTCAACGCGATCGTAGATGCGCTCGCCTCCGAGTTCTCCAAAACGGCGGTCGATCTGTTTTCCTGTTTCGCAGAAATCTGGATATTCGCTATCCCCAAGCGCGAGTACGGAGAACTTCACACCCTCCATCTTGGGAGCAGAATCACTCAAGAGAGTTTCTACGAAATCGGAAGCATTGTCTGGTGGTTCGCCGTCACCGTAGGTGCTGGTAATCAGTAAAATGTGCTTCTCTTGACTCAGCTGTGCGATTTCATAGTCCGCAAGATCACGGACTTGAGTCTCGAACTGAGGACTCTTGAGCGATTTCGCCAACTGCTTGGCACAGCCCTCAGCATTCCCGGTCTGCGAGCCCCACAATATCGTGACAGGGACAACGGGACCAGCGGCAACAGGTGCGGCACCGCCGGAAAGCTGTTGAGCAAAGAAATCATTTAACCAAGCCCGTTGTTCGGGCGAGAAAGGAGCATTTTCAGGGACAAAAATTGGACCAGCCATGATGGTGAAGTTATTCCCGGCGAAGGGCCGAGCACGGTGAACGCGAACTGCGGATGTTTCAAGTAGAAGCAAGCAACATTCCGAAAAATTCTCCGAGCTTAAAAATGATGAATTTACCTCATCTCGCGGAGAAACATCTCTTCACACGCCAACGAACACCTCTGAACAGATAAAAACAAATGAAGTGTGAACGCCAAACTATCCTTGTCCTCCCGCCGACAAGCGTAGCGCGACTTCTTTGGCAAAGTAAGTAAGAATGAGGTCTGCCCCCGCACGCTTCATCCCCAAGAGACTTTCCCAAATCACCTTGTCACGGTCGAGCCATCCTCCGGCAGAAGCGGATTGAATCATGAGGTATTCCCCACTGACCTGATACACCGCCACTGGAAGAGCGGTGTTTTCGCGCACCGTTTTAACGATATCGAGATAAGGCCCCCCGGGCTTGATCATGATCATATCGGCACCCTCCAGCTCATCGAGCTCCAGCTCGCGCAGAGCCTCACGCGCGTTGGCAGGGTCCATCTGATAGCTTTTCTTATCCCCGGCTTTGGGAGCGGAGTCGAGGGCACCACGGAAGGGCCCGTAAAAAGCGGACGCATACTTGGCGGTGTAGCTGCAGATGCTGACTTGCTGGAACCCCTCGCTATCGAGAGCATCACGAATGGCTGCGACCCGCCCATCCATCATATCGCTCGGCGCGACGATATCTGCTCCGGCACGTGCCTGAGCGACTGCTTGCTGGCAGAGAACGGCGACTGTTTCATCGTTCACAATCTCCCCTTCTCGAACGAGTCCGTCGTGGCCATCAGCATTATAGGGATCGAGCGCGACATCGGTCATCACCACGAGCTCGGGGTGAGCTTCTTTGAGAGCACGGACCGCACGCGGCACGAGCCCCTGGGGGTTGAAGCATTCTTCGCAGTCGCTGCTTTTAAGATTTTCTTCGATTTTTGGGAAGAGAATCACAGCGGGAATCCCAAGAGAATGAGCCTCACCAGCCTCCTGCAAAAGACCTGCTAGAGACCAACGAGTGCAGCCCGGCATGGACTCGATCGCAACATCTTCCTCATCTTCGTGGAAAAAGAGCGGAAGAACTAGGTCACTCGCCGAGAGTAAGTTCTCGCTTACGAGCGCTCGTACGGCAGCAGATTTTCGGTTCCGGCGTGGCCGACTGAGCATATCAAGTTCCAACGAATTCATGCCCGAGAGCTTCTAAAAACTTGAGCCAAAAGAAAAGAGCCATCTCTCGCCCGCCTTCCTAAAAATGGCCTCTTACTCACCCTCCTCGGAAAACATTTCCCAAAAACAAGATTGCGAGAACCCAAAGCCCCACTCCAAAAAAGAGATCTAACCATCGACTCTGTTGCGCGTAAAACGCCCGCAAACGCTTCCGTTGTAAGAGAAAAACCCACAGCCCCCAAAGTAAGAGCCCCTCAACCACAATCGTGATCCAGAGTAGGGCTGGCCACCACAGTCCGCGCTCTTCTTGTAAGAAAAGAGCGGTTAATCCCGCAAAGAAGATAAGGACCTTGGGATTGAGGAGATTGCAGAAAAGCCCTTTTAAGAAAAATTGCTCAGCCTCTCCGTCCTGCTCGGGGGTCACTAAGTCATAGGCTCCAGCCCTTAAAAAAGAAGAGAACATTTGCCAGCCTAACCAGCCCAAATACCCTGTTGCCAGAATACTCAATACCTGCACCCATAATCCACCAGAGGCAAGAAAAGCGGACATTCCAACCACCGCTAGCGCGGCATGCATACACAAACCAACGACCACTCCGAGGACGACTAACAAGCCCGCCCGCAAACCTTCCCTGAGGGAGATGCGCGTAATCAAGAGAAGATCGGGCCCCGGACTCATCTGCCCCAGCGCCATCACCCCGATGAAAAGCCCCCAATCTACGACCCAATTCCCAGCCATCTAACGACTCCTCACGAGAGAGCTATCGAAAGCGGGTGGCGCGTAGGTAATTCACGAGTGCGCTCTCGTCGCTAAGAGACAAGCCTACGTTCCCCGAGAACCCCTCCACCTCGGGGTGCCATTGGCCGGTGAGGGGTCCCTCTGGCAGCCTCACGCCGTGGCACTCGACACACTTCCGCGAAAAAACCCAATAACCATCTCCCATCTGACTGAGCGAAATCCCAGCTTGAGCGGCCAACTCGGGATTCGGGAGCGGAATCCCTTTTCGGTCCAAACCAACTGATGACGAGCAAGCCACAAAACCGACTGCAGTCCCTACGAGTGCTAACCACCTTACGTTCATGTCTGTCTTTTAGCAGAAAGAAGACCGTGCAACACTCTCATTTGCGTCTCACGGGACTTCCCGGCTCGATCTCAGCTCAAGAAACGCATTCCACACTGGTCACCAGTGGAAAAAGCTCCTAAATCCCGTCGGGTGCACGCGCTCTACGTCGAAAAACGGCCCGACCACCAACAACCTGCCCAGGATCTACTCGCTGACCTCCGTGAGACCTTAACTCTGCCGAGAATCCAAAACCTCCGCATTCTGCAACGCTACTTTGTCGACCAGATCAGTGAGGAACACTTTGCGCAGGCTAGTGAACTCATTCTCTCTGAGCCTTTTACTGAGCAAAGTTACTCCGAACTCCCGGAAGCAGAACACGCCTTTGCGATTGAGTTTTTACCGGGGCAATTCGACCAGCGTGCGGACTCTGCCGCGCAGTGCATTGCCATTCTTTCTGGAAAAGAAGCGCCGCCGCTGACTTCAGCTCAAGTCTACCTCCTCGAAGGCTCTCTCACGGCGGAGGAACTGGAGTCAATTAAGAGCTATCTCATCAATCCCGTCGATTCTCACGAGGCCTCGCTCACCCTGCCCGATACCCTCTCACCTCCGATCACCGAACCAGCCCCGGTAGCCGCGGTCACAGGATTCATCACAAAAGACGAGGCCCAGCTCTCAACTCTCCGGGAAGAACTGGGGCTCGCGATGACCCTCGCTGACCTCACTCATACTCAGCGCTACTTTCGCGAAGAAGAGAAGCGCGACCCCTCTCTCACCGAGATCAAACTGCTCGATACCTATTGGTCAGATCACTGCCGTCACACCACCTTCCTAACCAAAATCGAGGAAGTGACCTTTGGCGAAAACACGGAAACCATTCAAAAGACTTATCAGTCCTATCAGCAGACGAGAGCAGCTCTCTACGGTCAAGATAGTAGCCGACCAGAGACCATGATGGACCTCGCCATCATCGCGGCCAAGGAGCTCAAGAAGTCAGGCGAACTCGACAACCTCGAACTCTCGGAAGAGATTAATGCCGCCTCCATCATTGTGGAAATTCCTATTCTCCGTGATGGCACCGAGACCAAGGAAGAATACCTCATACAGTTCAAGAACGAGACCCACAACCACCCTACCGAGATTGAACCCTTCGGAGGGGCGGCCACCTGCCTCGGTGGTTGCATTCGCGATCCCCTCTCGGGACGTGCTTACGTCTATCAGGCGATGCGGGTCACTGGCGCATGGGACCCCCGCACGCCCTTCTCGGAAACCCTTCCGAACAAGCTCCCTCAACGCAAAATCTGTCTCGAAGCCGCTCGCGGTTATTCTTCCTACGGTAACCAGATTGGACTCGCTACCGGACAAGTTTCCGAGATTTACCACCCCGGCTACCTCGCCAAGCGGATGGAAATCGGAGCGGTGGTAGCAGCCTGTCCTCGCAAGCAGGTTCAGCGCGGAAATCCTGCTCCAGGCGACATCATCCTCCTCATCGGCGGACGCACCGGACGTGATGGAGTGGGTGGAGCGACTGGGTCATCCAAAGAGCACACTGATACTGCGCTCGAAAACTCTGCTGAAGTTCAAAAAGGAAATCCTCCTACCGAACGCAAGGTGCAACGTCTCTTTCGCAATCCTGAACTGTCCTACAAAATCAAACGCTGTAACGACTTCGGGGCCGGTGGCGTTTCGGTAGCAATCGGAGAGTTGGCCGACAGCCTCGACATCAATCTCGATGCTGTTCCCAAGAAATATCAGGGACTCGATGGCACCGAACTCGCAATCTCGGAATCGCAAGAACGGATGGCGGTAGTCGTTGATCCCGCCGATGTTGACTACTTCATTGCGGAGTCCGATCGGGAGAACCTTGAATGTGTGCAAGTGGCGCAAGTGACTGATACCGGTCGCCTGACCATGAGCTGGCGAGGCGATACCATCGTCAATCTCACTCGTGATTTCATCGAGACCAATGGGGTGCAAGGCACGGCCAAAATTCACCTCGAATCTCCTAATCAGCTCTCATCACAACCCCATTGCTCCACGACCGAAGGCTCCATTGCACCAGCGCTGTTAGAGCAGCTTTCTTCTCTCCAACTCGCGTCTCAAAAAGGGCTCGGCGAAATGTTCGACTCCTCCATCGGATCAGGAAGCATTCTCTCTCCCTTCGGAGGAAAGAATCAGCTCACCCCTCCCGACGCCATGGTTGCGCAGATCCCCGTCCTCAATGGGCGAACAAAGGCCTGCACCCACATGTCATGGGCCTTTGATCCTGATCTAAGCAGTCGCTCACCCTTCCACGGTAGTGTCCACGCAGTTGCCGAATCCGTCTGCAAGGTGGTGGCCACCGGAGCTCGACTGAGCGACACCCGACTCACCTTCCAAGAATACTTCCCCAAGCTCGGTTCAGACCCTTCTCGTTGGGGACTCCCCTTTGCCGCCCTTCTAGGAGCTTTTCATGCTCAGAAGGGTCTTCGCCTCGCCGCGATCGGCGGAAAGGATTCTATGTCCGGTTCCTTCAAAGATCTCGATGTCCCTCCTACCCTCGTTTCCTTCGCGCTCGCACCAGGCCAGGCTGATTCGGTGGTCTCCCCCGAGTTCAAAGCAACAAACTCCAAACTCTACCTCGCCACCGCCGCGACGGACGCGGAAGGT
>CALFBF010000160.1 GCA_937949965.1 uncultured Roseibacillus sp. | reverse complement strand
CAAAAACCTATGCAAAAAATCTAACAGATTCGCCAAACTTCCAAACTTCCAAACTTCCAAACTTCCAAACTTCCAAACTGCCAAACTTCCAAACTGCCAAACTTCCAAACTTCCAAACTTCCAAACTAAAAAGCCGGTCCTAATGGACCGGCTTTGGGTAAATAGTCGATAGCGGATAGAATCCGCGGCTTCCTTAGAAGTCCATGCCGCCGTGGTCGTGACCAGCAGGGGCAGCTGCTTCAGGCTCAGGGATGTCTGTGATGAGACACTCCGTGGTAAGCATAAGACCGGAAATCGAAGAAGCGTTCTGAAGCGCACTGCGAGTGACCTTAGTCGGGTCAACAACACCTGCTGCAACTAGGTCGGTGTATTCACCAGTTGCTACGTTATAGCCCTCGTTACCCTTACGTCCTTTGACTTGTTCGACGATAAGAGCACCTTCGAGACCTGCGTTCGCAGAGAGCTGACGGAGAGGAGCTTCGATAGCCTTCGCTACGATACCAGCTCCAGTTTCTTCGTCACCAGTGAGACCAAGGTCACCAATCTGTCCGTGAGCACGGATGAGAGCAGTTCCACCTCCGGGAACGATACCCTCTTCAACCGCAGCACGAGTCGCGTGAAGGGCATCTTCAACACGAGCCTTCTTCTCCTTCATCTCAGTCTCGGTAGCAGCACCAACGTTGATAACAGCAACACCGCCAGCCAACTTAGCAAGACGCTCTTGAAGCTTCTCGCGGTCGTAGTCCGAAGAAGTCTCTTCGATCTGCTTGCGGATTTGGTTCACGCGGCCAGTGATGCCGTCGCTTGTTCCGTTGCCTTCAACGATAGTGGTGTTTTCCTTGGTAATAGAAACACGCTTGGCTTCGCCAAGGTCATCGAGTTCCAAGTTCTCAAGCTTGAGACCGAGGTCCTCAGTGATGCAACGTCCACCGGTAAGAATGGCGAGATCTTCGAGCATCGCCTTACGACGATCTCCGAAACCAGGAGCCTTAACAGCAGCGATATTGAGAGTGCCACGAAGCTTGTTCACAACGAGAGTCGCAAGAGCTTCGCCCTCGACGTCTTCTGCAATGATGAGAAGTGGACGGCTAGTCTTAGCCACTTTCTCCAAGAGTGGGAGCATGTCCTTGAGGGAAGAAATCTTCTTCTCGTGGATGAGGATGTAAGCGTTATCGAGATTACACTCCATAGTCTCGTTATCGGTCGCGAAGTAAGGAGAAAGGTATCCCTTGTCGAACTGCATCCCTTCAACCACGTCGAGAGTAGTCTCGATGCCCTTGGCTTCTTCAACGGTGATGGTGCCGTCTTTGCCAACCTTGTCCATAGCCTCAGCAATGATGTTACCAATCTCGGCATCCCAGTTCGCAGAAACAGTAGCAACCTGAGCAATCTCCTTGCTGTCGGATACTTCCTTAGAGATTTCAGCAAGCTGAGCAACGATCGCTTCCGCAGCTTTCTGGATACCACGCTGAAGGCTGATTGGGTTAGCCCCGGCAGTGACGTTACGGAGACCTTCGCGATAGATTGCTTCCGCAAGTACGGTTGCAGTAGTGGTTCCGTCACCAGCGATGTCGGAAGTCTTGGAAGATACTTCCTTGATGAGCTGAGCGCCCATGTTTTCATAAGCGTCCTCAAGCTCGATTTCCTTCGCAACAGAAACACCATCCTTGGTGACTGTTGGAGAACCAAACTTCTTATCGAGGATTACGTTGCGGCCAGAGGGCCCCAAAGTTGCCTTTACTGCGCGAGCCAATTTTTCCACTCCGCGGAGGAGTGCTTGGCGTGCCTTTTCGTCAAATTCGAGTTGTTTACCTGACATGTGATTATTTTTCTACTATACTTTTAGTGATTATCCTTCGACTACGCCGAGAATATCGGACTCAGAGAGAATAAGGAGATCTTCCCCATTTACCTTCACATCGGTGCCGCCATACTTAGAGATAAGCACCTTGTCGCCGACCTTGACGGTGAAAGAAATATCATTTCCGTTCTCGTCTTTACCACCAGTTCCGAGAGAAACGACCTCGGCTTCTTGTGGTTTTTCCTTAGCGCTGTCAGGAAGAACGATTCCTCCCGCAGAGACTTCTTCTGCGTCCAAGCGCTTTACCAGCACCCGTGCTCCGAGTGGTTTAATGTTAGCCATATTTGTATTAGTTAGTTTGTTTTATTGAAAAGGCCTGCTCCAGTTTCAGCACGAAACCGAAGCAGAAAATTTATTGTTAGATTACTTATCGTCGACGACTTCGGCATCAACGACTTTACCTTTTGCCTTGCGAGGCTCGTTGTCTTCTGCGGGCTCATCGGCAGCGGGGGCGGCACCACCCATATCGGGCATGTCGGCACCAGCAGCAGCGCCTGCTGCCTGCGCAGCTTGGGCGAGGTCACCGAGAGTCTTTTCCAAGTCGGACTGAGCAGACTTAATGGCGTCTAAATCATCAGACTTGAGAGCGTCTTTGACGGCGTTGATTTTTTCTTCAACTCCGCTCTTGAGCTCGGCCGGAGCCTGATCGCCCATTTCCTCAAGCTGCTTCTCGACTTGGAAGACCATGTTCTCGGCACCGTTTTTGACGTCAACCGCTTCTGCGCGAGCCTTGTCCGCTTCCGCATTTTCTTCAGCCTCTTTCTTAGCACGCTCAATCTCATCATCAGAGAGACCACTAGAGCCTTCGATGGAAATCTTCTGCTCCTTGCCTGACTTCTTATCAGCAGCAGAGACATGGAGAATTCCGTTGGCATCGATGTCGAAGGTCACCTCAATCTGAGGCATGCCGCGGGGAGCGGGCTCGATGCCGTCGAGGCGGAAGTTCCCGAGAAGCTTGTTGTCTGCGAACATGGGGCGCTCCCCTTGGCAGATACGAATATCCACTGCGGGCTGGTTGTTCACTGCGGTGGAGAAAATTTGAGACTTCTTCACCGGAATCGTGGTGTTGCGCTCAATCATAGCCGTGGCTCGACTGCCCTCAGTCTCGATAGAAAGACTGAGTGGAGTAACATCTAACAGAACGACATCCTTCACGTCTCCCATCAGAACACCGCCCTGGATACCCGCACCAATAGCGACAACCTCATCTGGGTTCACTCCCTTGTGTGGATCCTTACCTGCAAGAACTTTTGCGGTCTCTTGAACACGAGGCATGCGGGTCATTCCACCCACGAGAACGAGTTCGCCGATCTCGCTTGCACTGAGACCAGACTCCTTGAGACAACGCTCCACTGGAGCCTTGGTGCGCTCAAAGAGCTTGTCGGTGAGTTGCTCCAACTTAGAGCGAGTGAGCTGAAGTTGAATGTGCTTTGGCCCATTCTGGTCTGCAGTAATGAAAGGGAGGTTGATGTCGTAAGTGGTCGAAGAAGAGAGTGCAATCTTCGCTTTCTCGGCCTCTTCCTTAATGCGCTGCAAAGCATCGGGCTGGCTGCTCAAGTCCATGCCCTCCTGGCTCTTGAACTCGTCGAGGATGTATTGGATGAGGGTGTTATCCCAGTCATCACCACCGAGCTGGGTGTCTCCATCAGTAGCTAACACTTCGAAAACTCCGTCTCCGATTTCGAGAACGGAGATGTCGAAGGTTCCCCCACCGAGATCATAAACGGCAATCTTCTCATCTGACTTCTTATCGAGGCCGTAAGCTAATGAAGCCGCAGTGGGCTCGTTGATGATGCGACGAACCTTAAGACCTGCGATTTCACCCGCTGCCTTAGTAGCATTCCGCTGAGAATCATTGAAGTATGCAGGAACGGTGATCACAGCTTCGGTAATCGTCTCGCCTAACTTGGCTTCCGCATCGGACTTGAGCTTGCCCAAGATCATGGCTGAGATTTCTTGAGGAGAGTAAGCCTTCTTCTCACCATCAACTTCTACCTGAATGTGGGCATCTCCGTTAGAGGATTCCACAATCTCGTAAGGAACCTTTTTGTCGGTCTCATTCAGCTCCGAGAATTTGCGACCGATAAGGCGCTTAGCGGAAAAAATGGTATTGCGTGGATTGGTCACCGCTTGGCGCTTAGCGGCTTGACCAACTAGGCGTTCCCCTCCTTTGCCAAAGGCTACTACCGAAGGGGTAGTCCGTGCACCTTCAGAGTTTTCCAGAACGATGGGCTCGCCACCTTCCATTACGGACATACAGGAATTAGTTGTTCCCAAGTCGATGCCTAAAATTTTTGCCATAATCTTCGTCTTTCTATTTTCTAAGTTTGTTTCCACGGGCTAAGCCGCTGTTTCCTTCCTTTTCCTTTGCACAAAACAGACCAACATTGGTTATCAATGACTTACCACCAAAAAGGCTATGCCACCCCGGTCAAATTGGCACCTTTTGTCACACCTCGTTCTGACACATTGACACAGTGCGCCAATTTACCTCGATAAGAACACCCCTCGCATTGACCTCGCTCGCCATTCCTTTCATGCTCATGCGGTGCGCACACTTGTTTTCTGGGCCTTTTTTCTAATGACCTCCGGGTTAGCTTTGGCCGACGTGGAGGACGATCTCGTCTGGGGTATCGAGACCGTCACGGGGTTGCGCTCAGATTACATCTTCCGTGGATTCGAGCTCGCCGATGCAACTTTAGAAGCTCAAATCGAGACCGAAATCTCTCTCGGAGACGACCTCTTTCTCGGACTCGCCGCGTGGCACATTGCCGAATCAGGCGACGATTTCTCCGAAACCAGCTTCGGCCTGAATCTCCGCCGAGACTGGAAAGACTTTAGCCTAACAGGATCCCTAGATTACCGCTTCTATAACTCAGAAAGTCTATTCGACGACGGTGCCGATCTCGGGGTCAAGGCCCAATGGTTCTTTGGGCAGGACTGGGAAATCGCAGCCAAGGCGAACTATGACTTTGGAGCCGAAGGCGCTTACTTCGCCGTCGAAGGATCTTGGTCACAGCCCTTAAACGAAAAAACTTTCATCGAAATCGAAACTGGCCTGAGCGCAGTCACTAGCTACTACGAACGCAGTGGCATTAACGATTTCTACGGAAAAGTCTCTCTCACATACAACCTCAACTCCTTCCTCTCAGTCACTCCCTTTGTTGGCTTCTCGCTCGGACTCGCCGACGAAGCTTCGGAGCATGTCTACCTCGGGATCTGGAGTGCAGTCTCATTCTAACACCATCTCGTGCAAGCCACCTCATCCTTACCAACGTTACCTGACACGGCCACCTTGGCCGGAACATCTCCCACCGATCGCCTTCCGCTGCTGAAGGAATATCTCAAAACTTCCAATGCCGTCCTGTTAGCCGAACACGAGAAAGGCCAAACGGGTCTAGGCAATGCCGGCGATCGGACGAAGGCGATTGACCACCTGTTAGGTCATCTTTTCGGAATGGCAGCAGAGTCCTTCCCTGCGCAAAAAATCGCGCTCGTTGCCAATGGCGGTTACGGACGAGGCTACCTCAACCCAGGTTCCGATCTGGATCTTCTTTTCCTTCTCCCTAAAGCAGCGCCCAAGCTGAACAAGACCGAGAAGGACTTCATCGATGCTGTGCTCTACCCTCTCTGGGATTTGGGTTTCAAAGTCGGCCATGCCTGTCGCTCCATTAAAGAATGCCTCATCGAAGGACAAAACGACGCGCACACACGGACCACTCTGTTCGACTCCCGCCTCCTCGCTGGTGACCAATCTCTCTTTGACACTTTCAAAGCACGTTTCCGCAAAGAAGTGATCGAGAAAAAGCAAAAGGCCTTTCTTGATGACCGCAAGGAAGACATGTCTGCCCGCTATCAAGCCTACTCGGACACCGTTTTTTTACAGGAGCCCAACGTAAAGGAGTCCCCCGGAGCTCTGCGGGATTATCACAATCTCCTTTGGGTCTCGGACGCACTCTTCCAAACCCGCGATCTCATCGAATTAAGAGAACAAGGGGTGCTCTCAAAAAATGCGGCGATGGAACTCGCCGAAGGATTCGAGTTCCTGATCCGAGTCCGCAATGATTTACATTACCGCGAGGGAGCCAACGCAGATGTCCTAACGCTCCGACGCCAGGGGCCGGTGGCAAATTTCTTGGGCTATCCCAATCGGAATCTTCTCAAGCGAATCGAATCGCTGATGCGCGATTACTACCGGCATGCTCGCCGCATCAGGCAGCATACCGAGACTCTCTTCGAGATCGCCGAACTGGATGAGAAGCTTCGCACTACCAACATCCTCGGCAAAGAGACGGCCATCAAACCAGATCGGCAGTTTGACTACTTTTACGCTCAAGAAGGCCGCCTCTTTGCCAATTCGCCGACCGTCTTTATTGAAGATGCAGACAATCTCTTATCCCTCTTTCGGCTCTGCCAAAAATTCAACCTCACCCCCTCTCCCGATCTTCGCAAACTGATCAAGGCTCACCGTCACCTCATTGGGAAGTCCTTCCGCACAGCAGCGAACAACCGGAAGACCTTTCAGCACATTCTAAGCCAAAAAGGGATGGTTGGACGCACACTCCGACTGATGCACCGCGTGGGAGTCCTCGGCCTCTTCCTCCCCGAGTTCGGAAAGATGGACTGTCTCGTGCAGCACGAATTCTTCCACCGCTACACTGCCGACGAGCACACCCTGCGCTGCATCGACCAGATGGATGCTTTGATCAGCTCCAGCGAACCCGAGAAGAGCACCTACCGCGAACTCCTCATCAACCACGCCGATCCTTACGCCATGTATCTCGCGCTCATCATGCACGACTCCGGCCGTGCAATGGGATGTGATGAACACATCGACGGCTCGGCGATTCTAACAGATAGAGTGTGCCGCCGTCTTCGCATCACCGGTGAACGGCGCAAGCTGATCATCTTCCTCGTTGATCAGCACCTCTCCCTCTTCTCCACCGCTACTCGCAAAGACCTCTCCGACCACGATGTCATCCGTGATTTTGGAGCACAGATGAAGAACAAGCATTACCTCGACTCGCTGCTGCTCTTTACCTTCGCCGATGCGAATGGCACCAATGAGGAGGCGTGGACGAGCTGGAAAGAAACCCTCATGTTACAGCTCTACCGAGCAACGCGCTTCCACCTCGTGCAAGGAGATGCCGGAGTCGATGCGGCAGAGCGCAAGGAACTCGAAAAACTGCGCGAAAAGGTCGAAGGAAGGCTCACCCAGCGTTACGCACACCTCATCGAAGGTCACTTTGCGCAGATGCCCAAGCGCTACTTCCGCTTCCGTACTGCGCGCTCCATTCGTCACCATCTCCGCGCCATTGGGCAATATATGGAACGGGTTAAGCGACGCCCGAACACCGATTTCGAATGCGCTGTCCGCTGGATCGAGCACCCCAAAGATGGCTACAGTGAGCTCATCATCGCCGCCGAGGACAAGCGTGGGTTGCTACGACGAATCTCAGCCGCACTTGCCGCTCACGAAATCAATATTCTTTCCGCCGACATCTACTCACGCAGCGATGGTATCGCCCTCGACCTCTTCCGCGTAACGACCGCAGACGAAGAAGCAGTCTCTGATAGAATCCACCAACTCTCCTTCGTCACTACTCTCTACGAGATATCTAGTGGCGCAGAATACGAACCTTCGCAGTATCTGGAAAAACCTAAAAACTATCTCGACGAAGGTCCGATCACCGAGTTCACCGTGCCTACCCGAGTCTTGATCCGCAACGACACCGATCCCGTCTACACGGTAGCAGAAGTGCAAGCGATCGATCGCCTCGCCCTCCTACACGACATCCTAGGAGTGATCGACGAAGAAGGACTCACCATCACCCACGCCCGCATCTGTACCGAGAAAGGAGTTGCCCTCGATGCCCTCTACCTCTTGGACCAAGACGGACAAAGGCTCAGCGAAGAAAAAACGAAAACACTAGAAGAAAAATTGAGCCCGATTTTGTAGACTTATTAGAGAACTTTTCTGTTTACCTAAAATGAGTCTGATTCCTCGGCACCTCACTATTCCGCGGCGAGAGAGAATCTTGCTACGACCATGGATAAGGTTTGGGAAAACCACGATCCGGTCTTGATCACACGAAAACGAGATCAAGCGGTCGTCATGATGTCACTGGAAGACTATGAATCGCTGGAAGAAACCGCTTATTTGCTTAAATCTCCCGCAAACGCGAAAAGGCTGACCGAAGGCATTGCTCAGCTTGAAGCAGGTAAAAGTAAGTTGAAAAAATTATCGGACCTCCTGTGAATATCTTATTCTCAGAACGGGCTTGGGAGGATTATCTCCACTGGCAGAGCAGCGACAAAAGACTCTGAAAAAATCAATTTGCTGCTGCAGGATATTTGCCGGGACGACCCTTTTGATGGCATTGGCAAGCCCGAGCCTTTGAAGCACGCCTTTTCTGGTTATTGGTCTAGAAGAATCAATTACGAGCACCGTCTCATCTATCGAGTCGTCGACGGTGTTGTTGAAATTGCGCAGGCCAGGTATCACTACTGAGACCGAACAAGCCACTGCACTCAAACAAACCTTCTACGGTTGCCAATCCCAATCAGCAAGCGAACAAACGGCTGCAGCCAAGAGTTCAATCCCTCCTTGGATATCCTCTTTATGGCTCATCTCGATCACTTGATGAATGTGACGAGTCGGGATGGAAATCGCGCCGGCAATGGAACCACCAGGACTCATTCGCTGAAGGCCAGCAGTATCGGTCCCACCTGCGGCGAGGATTTCGGGCTGCCATTTAATCTTCTCCTGATCGGCAAGGGACTTGAGAAAACTCACCATGCGACGATCACAGATGGTGGAGCTATCCATAATCTTGATGCCCACTCCCTTCCCCAGCTCCGTGCATTTCTCCTGTGGCTTGGCACCAGGAACATCGTAGGCAATCGTAGTATCGAGCCCGAACCCGAAGTCAGGCTGAATCTCTAGGGCCGCGACGTGAGCACCTCGCAAACCAACCTCTTCCTGCACGGTGAAGACGGCGTAGAAATCATAGGTTGGTTTCTTATCTTTCAGAGACCGCAGCGTCTCAATCAAAAGAAAAACGGAGACCCGATTGTCGAGGGACTTCACATTCACACAATCCCCCATCTCTACCAACTGTCGCTCACGAGTGATGGAGTCCCCGACCTCAATCAACTTGCTAACCTCGCTCTTCGGCATCCCCGTATCGATGAAAAAATCGGTTAACTTCACCGCCTTGTTCCGCTCTTCGGGAGCCATAATGTGAATCGGCTTGGAACCCATGACCCCGACAACATCCTCTCGCCCGTGAATAATAACTCGCTGTGCCGTAAGGGTCTTGGGATCGAAGCCCCCTAAGGGGTTGAAACGAATGAAACCCTTCTCATCAATATGAGTCACGATGAAGCCGATCTCGTCCATGTGAGCGGCAGCCATCGTTTTCTTCTCCGCAGACTGGCCTTTTTTAAGCGCCACCACATTACCCATCGCATCGACACGGACCTCATCAGCGAGGCCTTCGATTTCTTGCAGAACGAGATCTCTCACCGGTTTTTCAAAACCAGGAGCTCCCGGGGTTTCACAAATCTTCGCTAACAATTCGACATTAATCGGCATGCCCAGAATTTAAACCCACTCTCGCCAGACTCAAGAGCGCAAGATTCCCGTTCCGAAAAATGATCTCCAACTGAGAAGAGAGAGAAATCGAAGCCAACGAACATTCCAAAAAAAACGCGGAAGATGCTCAGATTGACGAGCCCCCATAAATATGGGAATATGGGTCATGTGAAAACAACCCTCGAACTCCCTGAACAATCTTTCCGCAAGGCCAAGGCTATCGCTGCGAGTAGAGGAATCACTCTCAAAGCCTTCTTTTCCGAAGCTTTGGAGGAAAAATTGCAGCGCACTACCAGTGACCTTAGTGACGGGAAACCTTGGATGCAGGGCTTCGGAGAGCTAGCCCATCTCAGAGAAGAGACGAAAAACATTCTTTCTAACATCGAAGACGAATTCGGCCAAATCGAACCCGAGGAGATCTAATGTTAATCGACACCAACGCTCTCTCAGCGTGGGCTGATGGAAAGGATTCTCTACACGCCCATCTCTCCTCAGCGCAGACGCTACTTATTCCAAGCATCGTTCTAGGAGAGTTTTACTTCGGCATTCAGCGCTCTCGATACCAACAAGAATATCGAGCATGGCTACGAAAGGTTATCCCTCAAGTCAGGATTGCGAACATCAGTCACAACACGGCCCAGAATTACTCCGAAGTCCGTAATCATCTCAAAGAAAAAAGAACTCCCATTCCCGCAAACGACACTTGGATTGCGGCGCTGAGTCTTCAGTTAGATCTCCCCTTACTCAGCAATGACCAGCATTTTGACCTCGTTCCTCACCTGACAAGGCTCTCATTCTAATCACCTTCAGACTCAGAACGAGAGAAGCACCTATAACAGCACTTTTGTGACGACTCCTCAAACCCCGCTAAAATCTGGTGTTGTCCCGCTTTCGCTGCCTGAGTATGGTCACCGCCATGTTACTCGCCGATGCCAGCGAACCCCAAGACTCTGAATCCACTGATAGCCAAGTGACTGCGTCGCACTACGGCTTTCTGCCAGATGGCCGTGAGGTCTTCTGCTTCACTCTCAGTAATGGACAAGGAATGACCGCGAAGGTGCTGAACTACGGCGCGATCTTGGCGGAAGTTCTAGTCCCAGATCGGAATGGTCAGGCGCAGGATGTGGTGCATGGATTTGAGACTTTGGAGGGATGGCTCAATAACATTCCTTACTTCGGAGCTACCGTTGGTCGCTTTGGAAATCGCATTGCAGAGGGAAAATTCACCCTTGATGGAGAGGACTACACTTTGGCTCTCAACAATGAACCCGCAGGAATCCCCTGCCATCTCCATGGCGGACTGGAAGGCTTCGGAACCAAGCTTTGGGAGGCTAAGGTTATCGAAAATGGCGTCGAGTTGAGCTACCTCTCGTCTGATGGAGAAGAGGGCTACCCCGGCGATCTCGCGGTGACGGTGACTTACACTCTCAACAACAATAATGAACTCACGTGGCAGGCGAAAGCGACTACAACCAAGGCCACGCCCATCAACATCATCCACCATAGCTATTGGAATCTCTCGGGCGATCCCACTCGTTCTATCAACGATCATCTTCTCTCGCTCAACGCCCCTCACTATCTCCCGACCAGCCCCGGCATGATTCCGACCGGAGAACTCCGCCCCGTCGCAGGCACCCCGATGGACTTCCTTAACGAACAAGCGATAGGATCGCGGGTAGGAGAAGATTATGAAGCGCTCCTGCTCGGAAACGGCTACGACCACGCTTGGGTGATTGCGGGAGAAGGCCTCCGCCTGGCAGCCAAAGTGAGGGAACCCCTCTCGGGACGAACGATGGAACTCCACACTGATCAACCCGCAATCCAGTTCTATGGAGCCAACTATCTCGATCAGACTTTAGCAGGGAAAAAAGGTGTTTGTTACGATAGCCGAACCGCCTTTTGCCTCGAAACCGAGACTTTCCCTAATGGGCCGAACGAACCAGAATTCCCGAACTGTATTCTCCGTCCAGGAGAAACCTACCAGCACACGATGGTGCACAAGTTCGGGTGGTAGCCTTAGCCTCTATGGCACTCGATCCTGACAAATTGTTAGCGGACTTTGACGCGGAAGCAAAGAAACGGGGCTTTGGGCGCGAAGAAATTGCGTCCGGCATCCCAGCCTACACACGATCAGCTGCAGGCCCTCTTGTTTTGGTCTCGGCAGGGATCCATGGCGATGAACCAGCAAGCCCCTTGGCGGCGCTTGCTTTCTTGGCGCAAAATCCCGCCCCGGAAATAAACTGGCTCCTCACTCCCCTGCTCAACCCGAGCGGAATCGCCCTTGGCAGCCGTGAAAATGGAGAGGGGTTCGACCTCAACCGAGACTACCACCAACCCCAGTCTAAGGAAATTAGCGCTCATCTCGCATGGCTGGCACGACAAGCCACGCCAGAACTCTTTGTCTCCTTCCATGAAGACTACGAGGCCAGCGGATTCTACTTTTACGAGATTCAAAGCGCAGGCCGACCCACCATACAGCAAACACTGCTTCAGAACGTTAGGGAGCACATGCCCATCGAGCCCGGTCCCATCATTGATGGTCACGAGTGCACTGGCGAAGGCTGGTTTTTCCGAGAAGAAGCTCCCACTCCAGAAGAATTTACTGAACTTGACGGCGGCTTCCCGGAAGCACTTGCCCTGGCCCAAAAAGGCTGTCCGCTGTCATTGACCTTTGAAACACCGACCCATCAGGCCCCGATCGAAGCACGAATCCAAGCACATTTGACCGCTTTGGAGACCGCGATTGACGAACTTAAGAAATTCTAGCCTCGATTCTGCGCGTTGGATTCTGGACTCTTGCTCCAAGCACTGCTACAGCTGCCGCGCACACGACACCTTTTCACTCGAAAACACCAACGAACTTCCACTTATGGCTTCTGAACTCGAAATGCCCAAACTCTCCGACACCATGACGGAGGGCACCATTCTCCGCTGGCTTAAACAAGAAGGCGAGGCCGTCGAAATCGGGGATGAAATTGCTGAAATCGAAACCGACAAAGCAACGATGGCGATGGAAGTCTTCGACGAAGGCGTCCTCACCAAGATCCTCGTTGGCGAAGGCGAAAAAGCAGCGGTAGGCACCGTGATCGGCATCCTCGGAGCCGAAGGCGAAGAAGCTCCCACCGGGAGCAGCTCCGACAGCAAACCTGCAGCCGCTCCCGTAGATACTGCTCCCAAAGAAACCGCCGCCCCGACACCCGCTGCAACAACGCCAAGCGCTCCCGTGCCTGCAGCAGATGGCAGCCGCCTCCGCGTCTCACCCCTTGCTCGCAAAATTGCAGAAGAATCGAACGTTAATCTCAACACCCTCACTGGCACTGGTCCTGGGGGACGCATCACTAAGAAAGATGTCGAAAACGCTCCTCAGGGAGGCTCCGCAGCCAAGCCTGCGACTGCCGCAGTCGCTCGCCCTGCAACACCTGCCCCACAGGCCATTAATCCGGTAGCCTCTGGCGAAGACAAGCGGGTGGAGCTCTCCACCATGCGCAAGATCATCGCAGAGCGCCTCCTCACTTCCAAAGTCACCATCCCTCACTTCTACCTCCATGTTGAGGTCGATGCCGCTCCGCTGATGAAGCTGCGCAAGCAAATCAACGAGCAAGCCGAACAAACCACTGGTAACAAATACACCATTAATGACTTTATCGTGAAGGCCCTCATCAATGGTTGTGTTGCCGTGCCCGAGGTCAATGCTTCCTATGCTGGGGACCACATCGTTCAGTATGCCTCGGTCGGCATCTCAGTCGCCGTCGCCGTTGATGACGGTCTCGTAACACCAGTAGTCAAGAACGCAGAGACCAAGTCCCTCCTCCAGATTTCGCGTGAGATCAAAGACCTCGCCGCTCGTTCTCGTGACAAGAAACTTCGTCCAGACGAGTTCGATGGCGGCACAGTGACTATCTCCAACCTCGGTTCCTTCGGTGTCGATTCCTTCGATGCCATTGTGAATCCTCCGCAAGCCGCGATCCTCTCTGTTGGCAACATCGTCAAAAAACCGGTCGTGGTCGGTGACGAAATCCAAGTAGGTCTCCGCCTCAACCTCGGGCTCTCCTGCGACCACCGCGTCGTCGATGGAGCAGTGGGAGCACGGTTCCTCGCTGAGCTAAAAAAACTCATCGAAAATCCAGCCCTCATGTTGGTCTAAGGAAGCATACTTCTCCCCTCTAACAGAGAGATTATTCTCTGATACGTAACGCGCCTTCACAGGCGCGTTATTTGTTGAGAAAGCGAGGTATCGTCTGGATAATAATCGCGAAAACTTCTCTGTCACGATCGCGCCACCGCGCTCTTAGTCGTGGTTGACTTGGTCGAAGAACTTCCCAGGGTCCACGTTGACAATCCACTGTTTACCTTGGTGCTGACGGTCATGAGCTTTGCAAACCGCTCATACCGCGACCGTCGGCTCCTGTGTTTCCACGACTGCGTTCCACTTGACGGAGCACCTGCCACATGTTGGCTCGCTCGACCACTGTGGTCATGAGTCCAATTCCTTGCAATGGGCTTGCTCCTTCTGGGAGCGATTCTCCCTCTGAGGTTCGTTCTTCTCGGGTTCCCTCTACCGGGTCCACAGGGGATCTGACCAACCGAGTCAGCGCGCCCTACCGGACGCTCATACGAAAACAGGCGAACCAAATGGCTCGCCTGTTTTAATTAGAGACTCAAATAGTAACGGTTAGAAGGTCCACATCTTACCTTGCTCGGCATCTTTAAAGACCTGTTCACTCTTCATGTAGGAGAGTGGAGGGTTAGGCAGTGGAGTATCATCGAGGACAGGTAACTTGGCTCCAATAGTCGCATCCCAAGGCTGGGAATTAGAAACCTGCACCTTGGTGCCTACCCGAACCAAATTGAAGACTTTGCGCGCCGAATTAAGGGGAAGACGAATACATCCAGCGGTGCAAGGAAAAGGCTTCACAAAACCCCAATGCATTCCGTAAGCGGGGCTATAGAAAGACATCCAATAAGTCATCGGGTAGCCGCGACCAGGATTGCCCTGACGACGACGGAACTTCGTCTTCGACTTAATGGGGAAAGTCCCAGTTGGAGTTGGGGTCGAGGACCTACCAACGGCACATGGAGTAGCGAGTAAGACTTTATCCCCTTCCACGACATACAACCGCTGCTTGCTCAAGCTAACGGCAATCCGCACTGCGGCAGGATTGGTAGGCTGAGTGACTGGTGGGTCAAAGGAAAAAGAAGTTCCTGGAGAATTAGAAGTAGGGGAAGAACTACCGCACGAGGCGAGGAAAAAAGCACTTGCTGCCAAGGCAGTTCCGGCAAGGAGTCTTGTTAGAGATTTCATAGTAACGTTCGAGCGAACGGAGTTATTTTCCATAAATCACCTAGCAAGGCAATAGGCAGGCGTATCACAATTACGTCGCGACAACCTCTGCGCACGGGTGCTTGGAAGAGTAACCCCTACCGATTACCAATCGGCATTATAACCGCGAGTATCGATGTGAGTGAATATGGAGTAACGTCCTACTCCGCCCTTGAAAGCACCATTATCTCGCAATTCGCGGGCAACTCGGGCAACACGGGACTGAGAGGTATTGAACATTAAGTCCAAGGCCACATTCTGCATGTGGTAAGACCGAGGTTTTGCTCCCGGACAACGAGCATTGTATTGTGGACAGCGATAGGCTGAGGTGACTTCAGTTAAATCAGAGCCAAGGGCCACTGCTAGCTTATCCGCCGCAGCCAATGTTGGCATCATATTCTTCCACTGAGAACGTGGCGGAATACAATTCCAGACGGAACCTTTATTACGAGCGTGGGCCTTGATCACTTGCTTGACGGTCACTCTCTCAAAACGATGCTTCGCGATATAACGGGCGTAGGCGTGCAATTCCTTCCCCTGTTGATCAATCCACTCACGAGGAAGGTCATCGACATTGAGGTTGCTCTTGCCTCCGAAAAAGAAAAAGGCTTCGGAACTCTGGGTGCTTAAAGCCAAACTTCCGGTAAAAACTCCCGCTGTCGTCAAGAAACGACGTCGCGAAGCGCTTCCTTGTCTCAGACTTTTCGGCAGGAGAAGGTTGCTTTGATTTGTCTCGGAGGACGGCTTGGCAGAAGTGAATTCCGACATAACGCCGTTCAAATGCGATAGATTTTTGTGACTCGCAACTCTTTCTTACTTCTTAAATCACGTTTTTTTTCATCAAAACAAACGATTTTCTCATTTGCATTACGAAAAATCATCTTCTTCAGTATTTGAGTCACCGTAACCTCATAGCCTTGCTACTCAGGGTGGTAGATAAGATGGTGAGGCTCCCATGAAGCCTTCGGCAACTTCGCTCACCTTTTGCTCGCTGACCGTTGGTCTGATTGGACTTCTTTTTCTTGTTGTCGATTCCCCACAGCCTCTTCTTCCTCCTCTCATCTCGTTGGCACTGATTGCGCTCACCGGTTCGGCGGGGTGGAGCCTTTTCTTGGGAAGTCTCTCAGCAGTTCTCTTAATCGGAGGTAGTTCACCCATACTAGCCCCTTGGAGACTCGTCACCGAGCATCTGGGCCCAGCCCTAACGAGCCCTTGGCACTGGTCGGCCCTCGTTTTCACAATCCTACTCGCCGCCTTTGCGGCCATCATCGAGCGCTCTGGCGCCTTGGCCAGTCTTCTTTATAAATGGACAGCCAAAGACGCCTCTCTAGCAGGAAAACGATTCCAAACGTCCATCGTCTCACTAGGATTAATTTGTTTTTTTGACGGCCTTGCTAACGCTTTGATGTTGGGACGGGTAGGTAGCGGATTAGCCGATCGGACTGGTGTCTCACGGGAAAAGTTAGCCTACCTCGTTGATACCACCTCTTCTGCAGTTGCTTGTGTAGCGTTCCTCTCCACTTGGTCCGTTTTTCAACTCATGCTCATTAGTAACGAGTTAGCACAGTCGCCCTTCTCCGAGCCTGCTTATCTTCTTTTCCTCAAATCCATCCCAAGCAACTTCTACTGCCTCTCCTCTCTCCTCTTGGTTTTTCTGGCTGCACGTTGGAACTGGAACCCACCCCCAATGGCAAAGGCTTCTCCTCGCAAATTGGCAGTACAAAACAAAGATAATCAACAAGAAGTGAAACCGCTTGCAGCTCTCGCTCCGGTTCTCATTCTCGTTCTTTCCGTTCCCTTTGCCTTTTGGATCGTAGGAGGACAAAAGTTCTTCCCCACTAGCACACACGATATCCAGAGCGCCTTTGCGACTGATCGTGGTCCCTACGCGCTCCTGTTAGCAGGTCTCATCACCTTAGCTGGCGCGATCACTTTTTTTCCCGGAAAAAGGAAAAAGGCTTTCACCTCTATCCCCCGCGCAATTGGGAATTTGCTCCCTGCACTAGTCGTCCTGCTCATGGCTTGGACCTTGGGCTCAACTCTCTCAGCACTCCGAACAGGAGAATTTTTAGCGAATCTATTAGGAGACGACTTCACGCTTTCATACCTACCCGGAGCAACCTTCATTCTCGGCTGTCTCGTCGCCTTTTGTACCGGCACTTCATGGGGAACGATGGCTCTTTTAATGCCCCTCTCGCTGGCAACTTTCTTATCCCTCGCAAGTGAACAAAACCTTGCACCTACCGAGATAGCACCTCTTCTCCCTCCTCTGATCGCCGCCGTTTTCGGAGGAGCAGTCTTCGGAGATCACGCCAGCCCCTTTAGCGACACCACCATTATCAGCGCATTGGCTTGCGGAGTGAGCACTACCAGTCACGTCGTCACGCAATTACCCTACGCCGCTCTTGCCGCTGGGTGTGCTCTCTTGTTCGGATACCTACCACTTGGGATCGGGCTGACTCCCTGGCTCGTAGCCCTACTACCCTTGATTGCAGTCTTCCTCATCGTGATGCTCACCCGGAAGCGGTTCGCTACGTGAAGGGTATTTAGTGTTACGAACTAGCGTGGAATCAAAAGGGTGCTCCCCGTGATAATGGTCGTCCCTCGTAAGCGATTTGCTCGCTGAATAGAACCTACGGAAACACCGTAGCGTCGGCTCAGGCCATATAAAGTATCGGAACGACTGACTCGGTGTTGGCGAGGAGCCTTCTTTTTTGGCTTAACAACCTGAGTTCGTGGTTTTGGAGCAGGTGGCAGCGTAGCCACCGTTTGCACAGGCTGAACAACGGGACGGGGCTGAACCACTGCTCCGGAAGGAGAAGGAGTGATCACAACCGTGCGAGGAGCAGTAGCCGCTATTGGTGGTCGTCGAAGCGGCGCAGACGGTACTATCACAGGAGTTGACGGAACAATGGGCGGACGCACTTGCGCGACATTTCGCTTCGGCCTCGTCCCACGTGCAGCCGTCCGCGTCCGAGACGAGCGGCTGGACTTCTTCTCGTTCCGTGCGAAGTAGTTTTTCTTCACCGGAGCATCCGCCAAGGCCACTACGTAGTCCCCATTTTCATCAAAGGGTCCTACGTCGGGATGGAAGACGGCTTTACTCCCGCCAGCTCCTGAGCAAGCGATTACAACCAGCGAAAACCCGAGGAGAAAAAACGGGGCAACTTTCATGCTGGTATAATAGGAAAAATCCTCTGCGTGACGCGGCTAGACTACACTAGCAAGTTTTACTTACCTCCGAAGAAACCTTTTACGGCACCGAGAGCGGATTCGGTTGCTCCCTCACCATCGAGATTATCAAGAATGCCATGCATTCCCTCAGGAAGCTTGTCCTTCAGAAACTCAGTCACAACTTCGACACCTTTTTGAGCCATCTCTTCGTCGAGATTAAGGACTTCGGACAGCTTATTCTTTAATTCTTCCATATCTAAAAGGGGGGGTACTCGACGGGTTGTAAAGGGGAGAAAATACCGAGAACAGGACTCGAACCTGCACACCTTGCGGCACCTGAACCTAAACCAGGCGTGTCTACCAATTCCACCATCTCGGCGATGAGCACTAGTGGTATCGCCTACTGGCCCATAGCGGCAAGAGAAATCGACGCAGACCGAACGCTTACCGCTTTTTGTAAAAACATTCGCTAACTTTCCTAGAAAACTTATGCTACAGCCCGCTCCCATCCAAGATGCTCACCTTCCATCCCATCCCAGAAATCATCGCCGATATCGCTGCAGGCAAGCTCGTTATCGTTGCGGATGATCCAACGCGCGAGAACGAAGCCGATCTCATCGGGGCGGCCTCCCTAGCCACGCCCGAGATGATTAACTTTATGGCCACCCATGGACGCGGCCTAATCTGCGCGCCCATCACCTCACAACGTGCTGCGGGGCTAGACCTGCCACCCATGACCCCGAGAAATAGGGAAAACCAAAAGACCGCCTTCACCGTCTCGGTCGACGCAGCGGAGGGAATTACCACTGGCATCTCTGCCGCAGACCGAGCGCATACCATTCAACTCCTCAGTGATCCGAATGCGAGCGCCGACTCTCTGGTGCAACCCGGTCACATCTTCCCCCTCCAAGCCATGGCTGTGGGAACACTCCGACGAGCAGGACATACGGAAGCTGCCATTGATCTCGCCCGCCTAGCAGGACTAGCTGAAGCAGGTGTAATCTGCGAAATCATGGGCGACGATGGCGAAATGGCCCGCGTGGGAGATCTTGGCCCCTACCAAGAAAAACACTCTCTCAAGGCCTGCACAATCGCTCAGCTCATTGAGTATCGCCGTCACTTTGAAAAGCTCGTCGATCGAGAGGAAGTGATTCATCTTCCTACAGACTATGGAGACTTTAACTGCCACCTCTATCGCGTGCTCCTCGACCAAAGCCATCACCTCGCCTTAGTCAAAGGAGAGATTCAATCTGACAAGCCCACCTTGGTCCGCGTTCACTCAGAATGCCTAACAGGTGACGTCTTTGGCTCACGTCGTTGCGATTGTGGGGGACAGCTCCACACCGCAATGAAACAAATTTCGAAAGAAGGAGGCGTCCTACTCTACCTTCGCCAAGAAGGAAGAGGCATCGGGTTACCGGCCAAAATCCAAGCCTATAAATTGCAAGAAGAAGGATTCGACACCGTTGAAGCAAATGAAAAACTCGGCTTCGCGGCAGATCTTCGTGACTACGGAATGGGAGCGCAAATCCTCTCCGATATCGGAGTCCGCAAAATACGACTCCTCACGAACAATCCACGCAAAGTTATTGGCTTAGAAGGTTATGGCTTAGAAATCTCTGAGCAAGTCCCCCTCAAACTCCCCGCCAATCCAGATAACCAAGCTTACCTCGACACCAAGAAAAACAAACTCGGTCACAAGCTCTAACTCAATCGAAAATACTACTTAGACCGTATCAAAGATACGACTTCACACAGAAGACGTGCCGGAGTTTAAGCTTTGCGCGCGTTGCTTAGCCAATTCGAGAAAGGCATTAGCAACGGGCTTGAGTTGGCCCTGCCAAATAGCCCCCACCACCATAGGTGCAAAGTCCTCGAGAACCAGCGTCCGCACTCCTGCCACGGACCGCTCCTCGGGAGCCGCCACTCCCATCCCAACTCCGAAATCTCGAGCCACATACTCTTTGACCGTGTCGAGCGAGCTCACCTCCACCGTCACAGGCCAATCAATCTGACGAGCATTCAGCTCCGCTTGAAAAATCTTATGGAGAACTTCATGAGCGGGTAAACCTAAGAGAGGCAAACTACCGACCTTACCCTTCTCCCAAGCATCATCCTCCAACAAATCTTCGAGGCTCTTTGCTCGCACAGATGACGGCAAATGAAGAGCCAAGGGCACACGCAGTAATTCAGCGTGCCGAAGTCCATCCACGAGTCGGTCTTGTAAGATCGAGACCGCAACATCTACCTTTTGATTAGTAATGAGGCCGTGGATATCGCTGGGCTCTGCCTCCAACAGAGTCAATCGCATCCCTGGCAGAGCCTGCCTGAGCTGCCCCAAGAGAGCAGGAAGATGATTACGCAGCACGGAAGCAGAAGCCGCGATCCGGAGGTGACGACTCTGCTCCCCTTTCAAATCCTCTTCCACTTCGCCTAAACGGGAGAAGAAAGGATAAGCAAAATCGTAGAGGCGCTCTCCCTCGGGAGTAAGAGCGAAGGGACGGCGATTAAACAACTTAACACCAAGCTCCTTCTCCAACAGTAAGAGCTGTCCACTAACCGCCGGTTGCTGAATGCCGTAGGGCATCTTTCTCACCGCAGCAGTGATCCCCTCATACTTGGCCACGTAGTAGAAAAGCTCCAGATGATGAACATTCACCCCATTAATGAAACAAGCTCTCTCTCCTGAGGAAAGGATGACCTACGACAACGAAAAGAGGGGGGAAGGGTTGCAGGAAGAGTCAAGTTGCTTCTCAATGTGAAGCAGCTTGAAGATCGCGCTTATTCACTACCATCTCCGCACAGGCGGAGTCTCACAAGTGATCGCCAATCAAGCGGCAGCTCTCGAAGAACTCGGGATCGACTATCTCATCCTATCTGCTGGACCTGCTCCTGAGCATCTGCCCCATTGCGAAGTGCCGGCATTGGGTTACCTCTCGGAACCCTCCAAAGACCCCGCAGACCTCTATGCGATTTTACGCAAAGCGTGTCAGAAGCATTTCGGAAACTTACCCGACCTCTGGCATCTGCATAATGCTACGCTTGGTAAAAATCTGCTCTTCCCCTCACTCGTGCGAGAGCTTGCGACAAGCAGAACTCCTCTCCTACTCCAACTCCATGACCTAGCAGAAGACAACCGCCCTGCGAACTACCCGCGCCTAACAGGAGACCTCATCTATCCCGTCGCTCCTCACGTTCATTACGCTTTCATCAACAGCCGCGACCAAAAGCTCTTCCAAGAAGCAGGACTCCCTCCCTCTCACAGCCATCTCCTCCCCAATGCGGTCACCACAACGGCCCTGACTTCAGAACAAGACCTCGCACCTAGAGAACACCCTCTGGTCCTTTATCCAGTCAGAGGTATCCGGCGAAAAAACCTAGGAGAAATGGCCCTCCTCGCGGCGTTAGCTCCAGCAGGCACTCGCTTTGCGACCTCGCTGGCACCTGAGAACCGAGAGTGGCAGGATATCCACAATCGTTGGCAAGATTTCGCCAACGAAAACAATCTCGCCATTGAATTCAACGTCACCGACAGAATCCCTCCGCACGAACACCTCCAAAGCACCTACTCATGCTGGCTTCATGCGGCCACCCACATTCTCACCACCTCCATCGCGGAGGGATTTGGCCTTTCTTTCCTCGAACCCGCCCTGCAAGGAAAACCTCTTCTTGGGAGAGACCTTCCCGAAATCACGTCCGACTTTCGTTCCCAAGGAATTGAACCCGGTAACCTCTACCAGCGCATCCCTATTCCACTGGAAGCACTCGATCAAGACTTCCTGAATGGCAGCCTCCGAACTGCGCTCATTCGCAACTACCAGCGTTACGAAACAACCTTTCACGAGCACTACCCAATCCAAGCTTGGGAAAACCTCGTTACGGAAGGACACCTCGACTTTGGCAACCTTCCCGAAGCGACTCAGGAAGAAATCATCCTCGCCGCTCTCGCAGGAAAAGCTCCTTACCTCCTCTCTCTTCAAGAATGGCTCCAAGACGCTCTTGCGGAAAAGACGCCAGCATCACGAACTAATGATCTCTCCTCTTATTCCCTCGAACGTTCGCAAGAGAATCTACTAAAAATCTACCAGATCGCGTTCTCGTCCACGCCAAAGCCTCCATCTTGGCTCGATAAGAAAAAAGTTCTGCAAGGTTATCTCTCCCCTGAGCGCTTCCATTTTCTGAGAACTTAAAGTCACGCTATCCGGCCCCCAAGAGAACGGCGTTGGCGGCAGCATAGTGCTCGGTATGGGTGAGGCTGATCTTGATATCAATCACTCCTTGCTGCGCGGCCAAACTGTGTGCTCCGCCATGGAGGAGAATACCTGGTTCACCGCTTTCTTTACGCTTCACCTCAATATCCAGCCAGCCCATTTCTTTCCCAATACCAGTTCCGAATGCCTTCGAAACAGCCTCCTTTGCGGCGAAGCGTGCTGCTAGATGAAGAGCAGAACGCCTCTGCTGTTGACAATAGATTTGCTCATGTTCGGTAAACACTCGTCCTAAAAATTGATTTCCAAAATCGGACAACGATTTCTCAATCCGGGCCACCTCTACCACATCAATTCCTAGACCTAAGAGCTGCATGAGGTCGGGTAATTCGCCATCAGGTTACGCATCTCACGCACCGCATGCTCAAAGCCAACCAAGACTGAGCGAGCCACGATACTATGCCCAACATTCAACTCAGTAAGGTGAGGGACCGCGAGAAAACGAATTAAATTTTCATAATTAAGGCCGTGTCCAGCATTGACCTGCAAGCCAAGAGCATGCGCTTGCTGTGCTCCAGCTTGCAACTGTGCAAGCTCATGCTTCTCAGCTACTCCAAAGGCATTTGCGAAGGCTCCAGTATGGAGCTCTACCATCTCAGCCTCGGTCCGAGCAGCAGCCTCGATCTGAACGGCTTCAGGATCGATGAATAGGCTGACCCGAATACCAGCATCTTGCAACAGCCCTACAGTCTTCTTAGTAGCTTCTGCTTGTCCACAGACGTCGAGCCCGCCTTCGGTGGTTACTTCCTCCCGAGTCTCAGGAACAAGGCAGACAAAATCTGGAACCAGCTTCAGGGCAAGCGCTAACATCTCAGGAGTATTTCCCATCTCCAAATTCAGAGGAAGAGCACACTTTTCACGAATCTCAATTGCATCGTGCTCCTGCATATGGCGACGATCACCGCGGACATGAATGGTAATCGAATCGGCACCACCTGCTTGCGCAGCTCGGCAAGCAACCAAGGGATTAGGTTCCGCATTAGGTGAATCGGGTTGTAGGGCATAGCGAGCCTGTCGCAGAGTGGCGACGTGATCCACATTCACACCAAGAAGAAGGCTCATTACCCGTGCTACTACCTAAATAAGAAAAGAAGGACCCAATTAAGGGCTTTCGATCTCAATATCGCCTGAATTTTCTCCTCCGTAGAAGCTTCTCACATAACCGAACTCAATCATAGTGTCTTGCCAACTACCCACGGCCTGTATCCCCCCAAAAACACGGGCTGCTGAGACAATCCAGCGCGTAGCCTCTTCTTCATCATCTTCCGAATAAGCCAAGGCGGCCTTAGAATAATATGTGAAAGGAGTATCATCCCATTCATCCCAATAAGATTCCGCCAACTCGACCGCCTTGGCCTTCTCACCAAGACTAATGAACGAGAGCATCTTCTTAAAAATAGCCAGACGATGAAGCGGCAAAATCCCTTCGGAAATTTCTCCATCAGCTTCCTCTTCCAAGATAGAGGTCAATTTCGTCATCCTCTTGATACAAGATCTCCAATTCTTGGTCACGAAATCCATTTCCGCGAGATTGAAGAGAATTCCTGTGCTAGCTGGAGCAATCTCGTATGCTTTTGCAAAAGATTCGAGAGCCTTGTCAAAAGAACGGAACTCGACATAACAAGACCCTTTCAAGTTCCAGAGACCCGGGTCACCGTCGTAAATCTTGAGAGCACTATGAACCTCTTCAAGAGCTTCGAAGATGCGTTTCTGACGGAAGAACTGTTGAGCTTTGAGCTTAAGGGCACCATAGTTCTCTCGTTCCTCTTTAGCCAAGTTTTCAAATGCCGCCACATAAGCAGGGACCCCTCCCTGCTGACCATCGGGACCCGCCTCTTGAGCCTGCAAAGAGGCAGAAAGGAGGAGGAGAGCCAAGGCCGTGCTGCAACTGACCCTATAGTGCTTCTTTTTCATGATGAGATTAATGAAACGGAACACCAGTTCTGGCAAGTCCTCATTGTTGATAAAGACCCGCTCTCCGCACGAAATCCAAAACCGAAGCAGGCAACCACTGAGGAGGAACACCCTCTCCCGCAGCCAAGAACGCCCTTACCTGTGACGAGGAAGCAGGATGATCTCCAGTCACGAACTTAACCCGGGTCCCAGGATGAGTGCTGAGATCGGCATTGGAGCCCTCGCGAGTATGGACAATGATGTCGACCATCTTGGCAAGGTCCTCAAAACGATTCCAAGTCGGCAAGACCTCCCACTGATCTCCTCCCATAAGCCAATGAAGACGGACCCCTTGGTAAATCTTCTGTAGGGACTCCACGGTGCGCCAAGAGTAGGAAGGTAAAGGCTGAGAATACTCCCAATCACTAACCTCAGCCCAAGGCAACTCGGCAGTGGCGAGTCGTAACATCTCCAGTCGTTCTTCCTCGCTAGCCCCCGTGTTATTCTCCTTGTGCGGAGATTGACGACACGGGAGAAAAATGACGCGATCAAGAGAACAAGTCTCCCGGGCGTTTTTCGCCACATCGAGATGGCCTTGATGCACGGGATCAAAAGTGCCACCGAAGAGCGCGATCTCCTTTTGCTGACTAAGAGACTCCACGACGTTCAATTTCGATATCACCTAACAAGAGATCTTGTCGGACGCAGAACTGATTCATCTTCATTAGCTCCAGCACCGCTAGGAAAGTAACTATCACCTCTGACTTCGTCGTCGCATTCTCAAAGAGGGATTGAAAACGACGACTCTGCCCCGGCCTCATCTCGGCGAGGAGATACTCGACCTTATCTGAGACCGTAAACCGGTCATCCACGATCTGCCCAAAGTCATGCTCAGACTCGAAACGCTTGAGGACTTTCTGAAATGCCTGGATCAAGTCAAAAATAGAGAGTTCTCCCACTGGGTCCTCGTTGACAGGAGGGAGATCGGGCTTCTCCGGGCTATGGGGGAAGTAGTCTTCTTGTTCCTGCTCACGCTGAGAGAGGTAACCTGCGGCATCTTTAAACTTCTTATACTCAATCAACTGCCGAATGAGTTCCCAACGAGGGTCATCCTCATCGGCATCCTCTTCTGGCGGTAGCTCCTGCTTGGGCAGCAGGGTGCGGCTTTTCATATAAATCAGATTCGCCGCCATCACGATGAACTCGGAAGCGAGATCAATATTCAGCATCCGAAAGGTCTCAATGTAGTCCAAATACTGGCGAGTAATCTTCTCAATCGAAACTTCAGTAATATCGAGTTCCTCACGCTTAATCAAATAAAGCAAGAGGTCGAGAGGACCCTCAAAGATGTCCAATCTGACCTTATATTCGGTCTCTTCCACCACGCCTTGGTAAGGGAGGCCGAGAGCGGGTGCGAGTGAAATTCCTCACAAAGTCATCATAAATTTGTTTATTGGCAATCTGGTCTGCGAAGGCTATCGCATCAGAGATAAGCTGATAGCATGAACTTATCGGAAGAAAGACTCGCGGAATTCAACGCCCGCATGAACCAGTGGATTGCCAAGCAAGGGCTTCTTTTCCAACTCACGAACGAGGGAACAGGGCTAGGCGGACAGCGGCCTTCCATAGTCAACTCCCTCATTCGTTTTCTCGCTTCGCTCTTGTCCTTAGCCGTTCTGGGCGGACTTGCTTACGCCGGATTCCTCATCTGGCAAGTGAGCGGAGACAAGCTTCCTGAAAAATTCGAAATAGGAATCTCAGAAATACTAAGCTCGGAGAAAACCACCGCGATTGAATTCAAAAGAGATCTCAATACCGGTAACTATAAACAAATCCAAGTCATTGGAGGAACAGAAAGCTTCTTTAATCACCTCGATGCCAGCGAGGTCTCCTTCAAAATGGAACCCACCACCGGTTTATTTGGCTCTTGGAACGCTAACATCATCTCTATCGAAAGACTACGTATCGCGCTCAAGGCCGGAGACGTTGACACCGAAAGAGCGGAGAAAGCCTGGCAGAGCCTCTTCAATAAGCGTCCTAACTTCTCCTTTAATAGCATTGAAGTCTCAGACGCCAATCTCTCTTGGGGATACAGCTTACCAGCAACTTGGGGCTCTATTTTACACTCAAACCTGAAGATTTCACACCAGGATGAGGGTTACAAAATCCAGTTCGTTAACGGTCAATTCTCACACGGTATCTTCCGAGACCTTACTATTGAGAAACTGGAGGTTGACATCTCACCAGACAATCAACTGACCATTTCGGAAGCCACTTTGAAAAGTGGACAAGGCACCCTCACCTTCAACGGAAAAATGGTCTCGGGAGGCAGTCAACCAATTTTTGAATTCGAAGGTCAATTTTCCAATCTTCCCATCGCGAGTTTTCTACCACCCGCGTTCAATAAACATCTTGGAGGAAGCTTTTCAGGAGAATTTACTGCCAATGGTTCCACCAACGACTCAAATGGTATCTGCTTTCACATAAAGGGTAACGTCGAAAACTCAGTAGGAATCATGGTCTCCAAGGAATTCGCCGCGCTAGAACTTCTTAGCCACCTAGATCCTAGGCGTTCTTATCGGAAGTTACTCTTCAATCAAGGCTCCTTCGAGCTCGAAAAACAAAGCGAAGTCATGAGTTTTTCCAACGTTAATCTTTCTTCCTTTGACGAAGAGCTCTCCCTAACAACCTCGCGTTTACAAGGAGACTTCAAGGCTAGGCCAATGACTCCGCAGGACCTACAAGGTGACGACAAAGAAACAGAACAAAAATCTTCTCAACTATCAGAACTGGAGAAAGAAAACGCTACGGGCGAATTCGAAGCTTATATTTTGAAAGAATTCGATGACTTTCAGTTGAAAAATCCCCATCAAGAATTACGTCACATCACCCACGACGCGAACAACAATAAGCTCAAGAAAGAACGAGTTGATCTCGTTAAGCGAAGACACTTTCGTCCTCCATACCTCCTCGAAGGTCAGCTAATCCTCTCTGTTGTAAGCTCGACCTTCGACGACTACCCTCCTCTCCCCGCAGTAGCCAATCAGGCCGATCAAGACGGCCTCTCTCCCATCACCATCGACCTCTCAGACACCGTTCCAGACATCTCTCGCAGATTACGAGTCGCTTGGCAAAACGCCATGAATGAAGCGGATCCAGAACGTTTCAAAACCTTCTAATTCTGTTCAAAAGGTCATAACCTAAACAGAGGAAGATCTTCTCAACTTAAACTCCAAGTCGAGTTACCACCTCACGAGTCGCTTGACTCTTATTAAGGGTATAAAAGTGAATCCCCGGGAACCCTTCTTCGAGAAGTTCTTGGCATTGTACGGTCGCATAATCGATTCCAGCCTCAGTGATATCATCTCCTTCAACACCCAAGATAGCGTGCTGAAGCTTACCAGGAAAACGAGCACCTGCAGCGAGATCAGCCATCCGAACCATTCCTTGGCGAGAAGTCACCGGCATCACCCCCGCAATAATGGGCACCTCGATGCCGGCGAGAGAACAGCGATCACGAAAGTCTAACAGATCGTGATTATCGAAGAACAACTGCGTGCAGATATAATCTGCTCCTTCATCAACCTTCCGCTTAAAGTAGTCCATCTCTTGCAGACGGTTCGGGGTCTCAGGATGCCCTTCTGGAAAACCCGCTACCCCAATACCAAAACCTTCACCCTGTTGCTGGTCGTTAAAGTCCGCAATATACCGCACCAGATCACTCGCATACGGGAAGTCATCTTTCATACGATTGTAATCTGGTTGGTTCCGAGGCGGATCGCCCCTCAAAGCGAGAATATTTCCAACTCCAATCTCCGCGTATCTGGTTAAGATATCCCGAATCTCCTCCTTGCTATGCAACACACAGGTGAGGTGGGGAACGGCTGGAATCTCCGTCTCTTTCAGAATCCGACTCACGAGATCATGAGTCAAATCGCGGGTCGTGCCACCCGCACCATAAGTCACGCTCACGAACGATGGATTCATCACCGCCAACTCCTGAATCACCTGAAAAAGTTTCTCCGCTCCAGTAGAGGTCTTTGGAGGAAAGAACTCAAAAGAAATCGAGGGCTGGTTCGCCGCTAGCAAATTACGAATATGCACGAAGTCAGTTTCCCTTAAACGAACCAAAAAAACAACTAATAAGAAAAAACGCAACTTTTTACGACCAGAGGAGTTCCATCTCTCATAATGAAATTGGTTTTAACATTAACGCTAGTCCATTCACTTGCGTTTGCCAAACCTCCTCAACAACAAGGAGAACCAGCTCGTCCAAGACCTTCTCAAGCCGCGAAGAACTCATCTCAATTCTTCGAACGGTTAGACAGCGATAAAAACGGCACCATTGAATTCGAAGAATTTTCTAACAATCCACGACTCGCTCGGGCGACTTCAGAACAACAGCAGACACTTTTCAACAGGCTCGATAAGAACCAAGATGGCAAACTCTCTCGAAACGAAGTCAAACCACCGAATGCACGCAAACATCCCATACAGTGGTTACGCAACGGCCCTATCGATTACGAAACCTTCGCAAAAAGACCTCAAATCGTAAAATTACAGGAAAAACACCGTCGTCGCCTCTTTCAACGCCTCGATCGCAATAGCGACGGTGTTCTCGACAAAAAAGACACCCCTCGCAACCTTCGTAAAAAGCCTCGAAACGAGAAGAAAAAGAGTTCCCCCTTCCCATCGCTTGGATTTGGACAAAGACGGCAAGAGCAGTCCGAGTGAATTCAAAAACCGTTCGACCCAAAAGCCCCTTAGCCAAGAAGAAATCCCATCTCGTTTCGAAGGACTCGACTCCGACCAAGACGGAAACCTTTCTCCAAACGAATACCCGAGGCTTCAGAACAAATCTCAGTAAGCCGCCACAGCTAGAAAGTGTATTCTGCTATGGTTCAACAACCAATCGGTAGAAACAGTTCGGCGAATTGAGAGGTAGCGCCTGCCAGTCCTCCCAAAATGCGTCTTCATCCTGTACGAAATCGATCGGAACTGATTGCCACTCTTCTAAATCGGAGCTGACCTTCATGCGGTAGTTCACCCCCGCAGCCAGAGCAGCCTTATTGACAGAAAAGGTCGCGGCTCTTTCTGAAGAAACTCCCACGTTGAGCCGAGAACGATCGCCGACGATACTTGGCTCTATCGGATTCCCGCCGAAAATGAATTCTTCAAAATTGGTCTCCCCGTCTCCATCAGCATCACTATTCGGATTTGCATCCGCCCCCAATACGCCCAAATCACGCATCGCAAAAGTCACCCCTGAACGTTCATCAACAATCTGATTCCGCACTAAGAAGTAGGTCTGGAATTCATTTCCATACTGATACACAAAATCAACATCACCATCACCGTCAAAATCTTCTATCAGATTACTCGGCAAAAAATTAGTATTTCTACCTACGAAATCGAAGCCTGCTGAAAAGACAGGGCCAAAAGTAGAGGGAGCAACGAACCCATTGGCTTGTACGTATTCTAAGGTTCCATCGCCATCGAAGTCGCGAAGGGGTCCACTGAAGGACGGGAAAAGAGCTACCTCATCAAAGGCTTCGGAAGGAAAAGGATTCTCGCCACCTCGACTTTGAACCCAGCGTACTCCTGCGGTAAAAGGATTACCAAACCCATCCGTAGCCGCAACTGCCAGAACGAGATCATCAGAACCATCCAAATTCAAATCAGCTAAAAACACCGGACCAATCTGACAGGGCAACTCCATTTAAGAAATACCCATAAGTGACTCAAAATAAGAGTTATCCATGAGGGCGTATAATCGCCTTCCTCGGAGGGCTTCTTTCGGGTGTTTTTTATCGAGCTTGAGAATGTTTAGCGTAATTCGCCGTAGGGTTGAGAGATTCGCTGCCGCATGCCCCGTTCGGGCACGGCAGGCATCTTCTTTAAAAACAACATCCAAAACCCAATGACACCGGTTTTCGATCCCCCAATGACTTCGACTGTATCTCAGCGCTTCCTTAGCGTCG
>CALFBF010000159.1 GCA_937949965.1 uncultured Roseibacillus sp. | reverse complement strand
GTTTCGCCTCTCTCTTCCATTCGTTATGGTTCGAGGGCGCGAATGTTGAAAAATTTGATATTGGTAGGATTCATGGGCTGTGGGAAGTCGACGATTGGACGTCAACTTTCGAAAGCGCTTGGCTACCCGCTCATCGATACCGATGCTCGCATTGTGGCTCAACAGAAGCGTTCCATTGTGGATATCTTCGAGCAAGAGGGTGAAGAATCCTTCCGCGACTTGGAAACGCAAACCTTACAAGACCTTCGCGACGGCCGTTGCCACAAGCGCATCATCGCAACTGGAGGCGGCACCGTTCTTCGGGAAGAAAATCAAGAACTCCTCCGCGAACTCGGCTTCGTCGTCTGGCTCGTGGCCCATCCAAAGACCATTCTTGAGCGCACTTCACGAAACAAAGAACGTCCTCTCCTGCAAACAGAAGATCCTGCTGTCACCATCGCGCAAATGTTACAAGAACGAGACGAGCACTACCGGAAGAGTGCTCACCTCGTGTTAGAAACCACTAGCCTCGACTTCTCCGAAATCACGACGGGAATCATCGAGTGCGCGCGCTACCACTACGGAAGCCAATGAGAAGGCTCTAGTAAATCTCTTCCCCTACTCCCCTTAGGCTTTCTCGTAAAGCTCGTACCAGTGCTTACTCTCAGGAGTCGCTAGAAACTTGTGCTCCCCATAATGAGGAAGATCGGCCTCTTTGAATCCTGCGGCGGGAAAAGCTTTGTCAGGATGAAGAGCTGGTAAATCTTCTCCGCGATCATTCCAACCGATGAGAGCCTTGCCGCCACTCTTGAGCACAAAAGCGACTTGCTCTGCCATCTTCTGAACATCCTCAGCGCTAGTGACCCCATGACCAATAATACCGTTAGCAATAACGAGATCAAATTCGCCCTCTTTAAAATATTTATCGAGTTCCGTCACTGAACCCGTCACGTGGCGCTTGGCTCCAAAGGCTTTGCGATCCGCTTCGTAATCGATTGTTGCGTACTCTTGGGTCTTGAAAAGGCGCTGATGATGGAGGTTGTAGAACTCACACCCAACATCAAGGACGGAACCAATCTTTGGGTCTCCCGCAAAACCGGGAAAAATGTGCTCATGAAGAGCAATACGGTCTGGGTAATGTGCGAAGTGAGTATTGTAATACTTCTTCCACTTGAGGTGATACTTAAGAGTCGATAGTAGGGGCCATTTAAGCATAGTCAGGCAAAGCTAATATTTTTATTTTGGAAAGTAAAGTTTTTTGTTAGAATTTGATAATTTTTACATACCTCGCAACAAACTGATAGTAAATGACTCGCATGGAATCGGAAGCACTTGGAGAAGCGAAAAAGGCTCACTACGGACTCAAATCGTTCGGTCAGAGACCCGCAGCGTGCTCCCTCTTACTGTATTGAAAGAGGTGATTTGCCATCATTCGCATCAGGAGCAAAGACCGGGGCCTTGATAATCTCGGTTCCCAGAGCCTTTGGACCACCCCAATCAATCTCAATGCGACCATCTCCAAAGATGATCTCGATGAGCTTCTTCTTCAGAGCTATGGCTACTTCCTGATGTTCTGTATCGAAGGCGAGATTACGCACTTCGTTCGGATCCGTCGGGAGATGGTAAAGGCCTGGGTCCAAGTCTTTGTAATCCGTCTCACGAGCCCAAGCGAGATTCTTCCCTCTCTTTTTATCGGGACGAGTCTGCATCGAGAAGCAATAGTCTTTGGTTCGGATAAAGGCTCGCGGACCTGTCACCGCATGGCATTCGCCCACTGCATATTCACGTGGAGCCCCTGTTCCGGCAGCCACTTGAGCTAAGTCTCGGCCATCAAGGTAAGCATATTTATCAGCAGAGAGGTCGGCACCGCCGGTAGCCAATACAGTGGGAGCGATATCAACGAACTCGGTGAATTCCTTGACCACCTTCCCAGCAGGGAATCTCTCTTGATCCGAAGAAACAACGATCACGGGATTGAGGGTATCAATTCGCCATGAAGTAAACTTAGAAGCCGAGCCGTGATCATTGAGCTTCCAGCCGTGATCACCACAGACGTAGACAATGGTCCACTCCTGCTTCTGGGCTTCGCTATATTCGATAAAGGTCTCGGCAGCTTGACCCACTAAAGAATCCCCATAGGCACAAAAGGCAAAGTAATCTTGCACCATGGCTTGCTTCTCTTCTGGAGTAAAGTGATCGGTGAAACCGGCAGCCACCTGCTTGCGCAGTTGCTTAGGCATCGTCTCGAGTTCATCACCAACGACCTCAGGAACCTTGTAACTTTTCTGCTGAAAACGCTCACGAAAGCTCTCGGGGGGCAAAACCGGCGTATGTGGGAAATCAAACCCGAGATGAGCAAAGAGAGGCTTCTCGGGATCAACTCCCCGAAACATTCGCGATCCGGCCGCAAATTCTCCCCCCGGATGAGCAAGATACTCCGCCAAATACTTGGTGTAATAGCCATCCCTCGTTTCTCCTGCCGAGCGCGGGCTTACCCCTGCTAAGATCATCCCGCTATCGAGATGCTTCCCCTTTTTCTCATTGTAATGGCGTAAAATTTCATACTTCTCCGTCGCTTGTCGGGTCTTCCCTTTATGCTCGGGAAAAAGTTTTTCGAACTCGGTCGATAAGTAAGTAAAGCCCTCTTCTGGAGTGTAAAGATACTCCACACTCTGGAGAGGTTTCTTAAGCTTCTGGCCCTCAAATTCAAAAAACCAATCCTTCCCCCAATCCGCAAGGCCATCGCGTCCAAGCGGCTTAAAGCTCACACTCTGTTGATAGGGAACATGGCTCTGGGAACCTTTTTTATTCTCATTCACTTTTTTCAAGCGGACTCCAAGCTTCCCTACGTGGAAAGTTTGATAACCAAGAGAGGCCATCTGCTCAGGCAAAGTCGGTTGCCAATGGGGAGCGCTACTATTGTGATACTCAAACTCGTAAATCCCTGACTTCCAGGGATAACGTCCAAAATGCATCGCCGCCCGTGAAGGAGCACAACCTGGGGAATGGCAATAGGTATTAATGAAAGTCGTCCCACGAGCTGCCAGCTTATCGACCTCAGGAGACTCCACATAACCCAAGTCACTATGGTCTCTACCATCAATTATGCGATTAAAGGCTCGAATTGAGTCGTAGCGCTGATCATCGGTCACAATCCAGAGTACATTGGCTTGTTGCTCAGCGCACAGACCCTCAAACCCCAAAAAAAACGCAACAAGAGCCGTTGCCCACAAATTGTAATCTCTCTTCTTCTTCATTAGCTAAACTTCAACGAGTCTTTCTCTGTTGAGGTAGAAATACGTTCGTTAGCGAGCGGTTTATGCAGTTTTTTGAAGTAACCTCATCACAAATTATGTTTAAGAAGATTTCGATAACCTCACCCCAAAAACCTGAGCCTACCGACCATGCTATTACTCTGCTTTTCATGACCCATTTTATGAGAAACAAGCCTTATTTTTCTTATTCTGTTAGAACAACAACCCCAAAAAAACCAATATCTACAAGGAACAAGAGCACTTCTTTAGAGGAGATTTAGTTTTCTAAAATATCATTATCGGTAAAGTTGATTTTGATATTTTGGTTCCCACAGGTAAGAAGCTGATTAAGTTCGAGCTGCGGTGGATAGCCGTTAATTTAAAACCAGTAAATTATGAACTTAAAGCCTACAATTGGAGCAATAATCTTGAGCATCACTCCGCTCTACTCCACAACCATTATCAGCGCCGACTTTCAACCCGGTGCAGGAACTACCTATGTTGGGACCGCTGTTGCTCCAACAATCACAAATCCAATCTGGAACGGCGTCGCGCCAAATAACACGAATACCATCACAAATTTTGTGGATGAAGGCGGAACCATAGTTCCAGGCGTAGATTTAGAAATCCGTAGCCCCAATAATACGGGACTTATCATCCAACCTGATAACACAAATCCAAACAACGAGCCACAGTTCCGGAACAACAGCCTTCTTACAGATTATGTCTTTGATAACACGATGCCGGCAACCGACAGAGAGTTGACTCTTACTCTCGGCGGCCTTGACGTAACTCAAACTTATAATCTTTGGCTGTACGCTGGCACTGCATTCAACAGTGAACTTACCAACACTTTGACAATCACAATCGACGGTGTTGCTCAGTCCTTAACTTACGACGCTGTCGCAGCCGCCAACGACCAAGGGACCCCTGGAGACCTCACTGACGACACCACCGACTTCATCGAAGGTAACAACTATTTGTTCTTTGGAGGCATTACTGGAGTGACTGAAATTGAGGCACTTGTGAACGGAGCAAGTCGTGAACCAACTCTCTCTGGATTCCAATTACAAGCAGTTCCAGAGCCATCAATCGCGATTCTCGGCTTCCTGGGAGGAGCATTCCTTCTTCGTCGCCGTCGCTAAGTACTTCACTTATTAAAGAAAAACCCTTCTTGCTCCGGCACGAAGGGTTTTTTAATAGTAATCCATAGGAGAGTAGAGGGCAGAAAAATTCACCTACCACAATTTATTTATCGTAAAGGCCACCTTCGGGGTAACCTAAAGGATATTGGTTATTTTAATTTTTTAAGAATCTTCTCAAGTATCTTTCGCTGTGCCGCTAACTCATTCTTAATCTCTTCGAGATCTCCGCTGGGATTTTTCTCTTTTGAAAGAGCAGACCGTAGTAGCCCCGGACCGACGCTAGTTACCTGCTCTTCGATCTCCAAAGATCCGTCGGCGAATTCTTCTGTTACACTCCTTATAATTTCGTTTAAATCGCCCGATTCCCCGAGATCGATTGTCGTCGTAACAGCTTTGCCATCCGGTCCAATCATCGTTACCGAGGCATCAAGAATTTCGCTTGCGACCCGAGCTTTGACTCCAATATCATCTCCCTCTTGAGTTACGATATCATCTAACTTGATTTTTAATTTAGCATCATTAGGAACAGTCACTGTTTTTCCATCAGGACTGTGAATCATCATTTGTATTTTTTTTGACCGATCCTGCAACTTTTTCATTTTTTCCGAACAATCCTTCAAATGAGTTTTTGCTTTGTTTGAGTCATCTAGTAGTTGCTTCAACAAGGCTTTCGTGTCTTCATCGAAAGAAGAAAGAACTTTTTCCAGATTTTCTTCTACAAATTGTTGATCGGTTTTCTGACTTTTATCTTCTGCAAAAATAGAGCTTGCTCCAAGAATTCCTAAGCTCACTCCAAGATATATTAGTTTATTTAGTTTCATCTTTATTTGTTTTGAAAAATTGACACATAATTGATTGGAATTACTAATTCTCGCCCTCCTTTGAGAGATGCTGAAATATACCCTGTCAGTTGAGAAGAGTCATAACCTTGCTGACCATAAGCGGCTCGGACTTTCTCCATCATTCCGAACGAATTACTCAAGATACGACGTATTTCTATATCCTCACTATCGCTCGAAAACCCATAATCTTGATCCACATTAAATTGAGCAGACTGAATGGGATAAATTCGGCTTTTCTCAATTTGACGTTTTTCGGGTAGAGCTTCAGCCACGCGGTCTCGCTGAGATCTCTCGTTATAAGAGAAAAAAATACCACCTGCGATCCCCAAAACAAGAGCAGCAGCAATGGCGAAAGCCTGTTTCGGAAAGTAAGAAACCTTATCTTTTATTTCCTCTTTCCCATTACTTTGTGTGCGGAGCACAGAAGAAAAAACCAATGCTTCTACAAAACCTAAAGCCACATCTCGCCAACGATGAGGGGAAGAGAGATCAATTTGCTCAAGTAATTCACGACGACTACTTTCCTCAAGCTCTCCATCAATCAGTTTCTGAATTATTTCGTCATTAACGTTCATCTTTCGTCTCCTTCTCTATCGATAATTTAAAAAGCTTTTTCCGCAAAATCTTCCTGGCCTGCGTTAAACGGTATTCAATCGACTTTTCGGTAGTTCCCTCCGTTTGAGCAATGTCACGATAGCTTAGTCCCTGCAAATATTTCATCTCCAGCAGACGCCTATCCTTCTCAGACAGTGCCGCGAGTTCCCTGGTCACCAAATCACTGCGCTCGATGCGAGCTACCCATTCAAAAGGAGAGCCGACCATCTCGCGCTCATTGCTCGCTGAGTCTTGGTAACGAGATTGGAGCCCTTCCCTCCTCGCAGCTCCACGCCAATGATCATTTACCTTATAGATTGCCACTCGTCTCAGCCAAGCGGCGAAGCCTTTTTCCCCAATCTCGGCAAGCCCTTCCGCGTTCTGCACTGCAATGGCTACCTCTTGTAAAACATCGTCTACTGCGTGTTCACCACGTCCCCGTAAACGGGATTTGACCAAGTCTCGGAGGGAAGGCTTCTGTTCCTCATAACTGAGCATCCATTCTGCGTTTGGCTGCACATTAGCCGTAATCGGGCTTTGGCTCAAACTATGGGGTGAAACTTCCATCAATCTCTTCTTTACACTCTAATCGTTCCGCAAGAGTTCTCTCCCTGATTTTTTTTCAAATTTATTTCCTCTCCAATAACCGTGTCACAAAACTCTTGGATATCGGCGATTATTAAAGCGAACCGCAAGCCAAGAGGCTGCCCTTTAGATTTGCGCTCAAGACCCGAGCCCCTTAGGCTCCGCGCCCCTGCAATATGAGCGAGAATAAGGTCAACTACAAAGACACGATCTGCCTGCCCCAAACTACCTTTCCGATGAAGGGGAATTTGGTGAACAAAGAACCTGAACGCCTACAAGGCTGGGAGGATGCTGGCATTTATGATCGAATTTTGGCCAAACGCCGTGCTGCCGGAGCCGAGCGCTACATCCTCCACGATGGCCCTCCCTTCGCCAATGGAGACGTCCACATGGGGACAGCCTTGAATAAAGTGCTCAAAGATTTTGTCGTGAAATCGAAGTCGATGGCCGGCTTTGAAGTCCCCTTCGTTCCCGGTTGGGACTGCCACGGACTGCCCATCGAGTTCAAGGTCATGCAGGATGCTCGTGATAAAGAGCCCGCTGAGATCCGCACTCTTTGTGAAGAATTCGCCAACAAGTGGATCGCGATTCAAAAGGCGAGCTTCCGCCGTCTGGGCGTCTTTGGAGATTGGGAGAACCCTTACCTCACAATGGCTCCGAGCTACGAGGCCGACATCCTGCGTGTCTTTGCCAAGCTCGTGGAAAAGGACCGTGTCTATCTGAGCAAGAAGCCGGTGCAGTGGTCCTATGGAGCTCGCACCGCTCTCGCGGAGGCGGAAGTGGAGTATCAGGATAAAAAGAGCACTGCGATCTACGTGCCCTTCACTCTGAAGGATGGTGATTTCGCGGGAACTTCGCTCGTCATCTGGACAACGACTCCTTGGACCTTGCCCGCCAACCTCGGCATCGCGGTTCACGAGCGCTTTGTTTACGTGCTAGGAACTTTCGAAAAAGAAGGTGAGACCAAGGAGCTCATTATCGCCCGCGACTTGTGAGATCAATTTGGCGAAAAAACAGGCTGGCGTGCCAATGGCGATCTGCGCGAACTGACTGGAAAAGATCTCGAAGGCTCGCAAGCACAACACCCCTTCCTCGACCGCACTTCCAAGGTCATCTTTGGCACCTTCGTCACCACCGAGGCGGGAACCGGAGCAGTCCACATCGCACCAGGCCACGGGGCAGATGACTATATGGCTGGACTTGCTAATGGGCTCGAAGTCCTTTCCCCTGTCGATGACGGTGGCCTCTTCACTGAGGAGTGCGGGGTACCTGCACTGGTTGGTCAGCACGTCTTCAAATGCAACGAGCCTATCGTGGAGATGCTCACTGAACGTGGCGCTCTCCTCGGAGAAGAGACCTACGAGCACCAGTATCCCTTCTGCTGGCGCTCCAAGACGCCCATCATCTTCCGGGCCGTCGAGCAATTCTTCATTTCTCTGGAAGGAATTCGCGAAAAGGCGATGAGCGAAATCGATCGCGTCAACTGGCTCCCCCACTGGGGCCGCAACCGCATCTACGGTACCGTTGAAGCGAGACCAGACTGGTGCATCTCGCGCCAACGGACTTGGGGAGTGCCTCTGCCAGTCTTCTTCGGACCTGATGGCGAGGCACTGTTAGATGCCGAGACCGTCCGCAAGATTGCTGACATCGTGGCTGAGAAAGGAACCAATGTCTGGTTCGAAAAATCAGATGAAGAGTGGGTTGCTGATTTAGGTCTACCTGCTGGTTCGAAAAAAGCGACGGACACCCTCGATGTCTGGATTGACTCCGGCTCTAGCCACGTCGCTGTGATGGAGAATAACAGTGAAGTGGGAGTACCTGCTGACCTCTACCTCGAAGCCACTGACCAACACCGCGGCTGGTTCCAGAGCTCCCTCATGCTCAGCGTCGGCTACCGCGACCAAGCGCCCTACAAGAATGTGATGACCCACGGCTTCGTGGTCGATAAGGACACCGGTAAGAAGACCTCTAAAAGCGACGACAAGAAGAAGGGCAAGCCCACCGATGCGGCCCACTTTTACAACAAATACGGCGCCGACATCCTGCGTCTCTGGGTGAGCTCTGTCGATTGGCAGAATGAGGTTCCCTTTGGCGAAGACCTCTTCCAACAAGTCGGTGACCCGTATCGGAGATTGCGAAACACCTTCAAAATTCTTTTAGGTAATTTGCATGGTTTTGACCCAAAGGAAATGACCGTAGCACCCGCCGAGATGACCCTCATCGACCGCTGGATTCTCGAGCGTTTACACGTAGTAGTGAAGGATTGCTTACAGGCTTATGAGAACTTCGAGTTCCGCAAAGTTTTCTCCGCTATCAATCAGTTCTGCGCCCACGACCTCAGCTCGCTCTACATCGATATGACCAAGGATCGTCTCTACTGCGATGACGAGAATGACCTCCGTCGTCGCGCGAGCCAGACTGCTCTTTGGCAAGTATTCGATTCACTCGTCCGCCTCTTAGCCCCTGTTCTCGCCTTCACTTCCGAGGAAGCATGGGAGCACGCTGGGCGCGCAGGCAGTGTCCATGAAGAGACCTTCCCTGAAGCCGACGAACGCTTTGCCCAAGGTGATGCCACCGCGCTTGTAGAACGCTTGTTAGAGATTCGCGATTTGGTGCAAGGTGCCATCGAACCCCTCGTGCAAGCCAAGGAGTTTAAGAAGAACAACGAGGCTCGAATAGTGCTCTCCGTCCCCGCCAATCACCCCTGCCAAGAGATTCTAGCAGACTCTGTTTTGGTGAAGGAGTTCTTCATCGTTGCCGAGCTCATCATTGAAGAAGGCGAGACCCTACAGGCGTCTGCAAGCAAGAGCGCGCATCCGATGTGTCCTCGCTGCCGACGCTACGAACCGGTCGCAAATGAGGCTGGTCTCTGCCAACGCTGTCACGAAGTCACCTCTTGAGATGAAAGCAGATCTCGTCTCCTTCAAACCCCTGGGCAAGCTTCTCCTGCTCGTTGCGCTCCCGTTGTATATTGCGGATCAGATTACGAAATGGTGGACAGTCTTTCACTTCACCGAGCCACCCCTCATCCGCGTGCTCAACAAGGCGGGCGAGGTGGAAGAAGTGCGCTCCTTTGGCACTGCAGACGAGCCCATCGTGGTGTTGGAAGGACTCTTCAACATCACTCGAGTCCACAATCAGGGAGTCGCCTTTGGCTTCGGTAACGGTACTGCTTGGGCACCAGTCGTCTTTCTGCTCATCCCCCTCATCGCGGTGACACTGCTGCTTGTTTTTTGGCGGCGAGGCGCTTTTACTACTAAGCTCATGAAGGCCGCTTGCGTCCTCCTCTTCGCTGGGATTGCAGGCAATGTAACCGACCGTATTTTACAAGGATTTTGGCTCCATTACCTGAAGGAAGCCACTTGGTGGGAGCGTTTTTCAGGAGGCTATGTCGTCGACTTCATTGACGTCACCATTCCTGTCATTAACTACAACTGGCCCGTCTTCAATGTAGCCGATAGCTGCATCTCGGTGGCAGCTTGTTTGATGGTCATTGCGAGCTTTCGCGAAGAAGCAGCAAAGAAAAAAGAAGAGAAGATATCGTGAAAGTAGGCTTCCAGATTAGCTTGATACTCCTACTGGTAAGCAGCACTCGCATCTTGGGAATCACCTTCGAAGACCAGACTCCGATTGAGAGCGGTTTGAAAAGTTTCACAGAAGCTCCTACTATTCGATTAGTAGACTTAGGTGAAATTTTTTACGGTAACGAAGGACAACGCGATCAACTCGCACAACGTTTAGAAAAACTAGCCGCTGAGCACCGTTTTTCGGTCTACTTCGTCGCATACTCTGGAGTAATCGGGAGTGATGTCGGCGAAAAGGCCAAGCTCTTTCGAGACCATTGGTTAGGGGCAGAAAAAGAAGGACTGATTCTAGTCTGCGACACCGATACTAAGACAATGTCCTACTCTTTGACCAAAGTAGAGGGCCTTCCCGTCACCGAAGACAATCCCATCTGGCGCCTCCCAGATGACGAAATCATCGAAGTCATGCGACACATGGCTACCGTCGGCTCCAACGACTCCAGTGAGGAGGACTACCTCGTACTGGTGGGGAATACTCTCGTAGATGAACTCACCAGAAGGCTGGAACAGAAAGAAACGCGCCCTTCACTCCGTGTCGGAGGACTCATTCTCACCTTCGCCATCACCGCGGTACTCATTTTAGGAGCACTTTGGCTAATACGACGCAACGCCTCTCAGGCCAAAACGACTGCTCAGGCAGCAATCTTCCCTTCCTTCACAATCCCAACACGCCTAGGCGCCTCATACGGCGGAGGACAAGTAGCCGAGATCGGAGGAAGCAAGCTCTCGGATACGAGTGGAAAAACCTGACACAGACTTGTCGCTTCATTTTGACTTTGAACTTGAGCGAAACAACGGCTGTGAAACGTTATTAGGGCATGGTCCGGCTCATCACCCTCTTTCTTCTCTATATTGCTCACTTCCTCCCGGGGCAAAATTTTGTCCCCAGTCAGGAACAACCTCCTGCGGTGCCACGCGAGTTCCGGGGAGCTTGGTCTGCTTGTGTCTATAACATTGATTGGCCGAGCCGAAAGGGCCTCAGCGTAGGAGCGCAGCAGGCGGAACTCCGTTCTATTTTGAACCGGATGCAGAGCCTCAATATGAATGCTCTCCTCTTCCAGGTCCGGCCCAATGGCGATGCCGTCTACCAGTCATCGTTGGAACCTTGGAGCTCTTGGATCAGCGGCACCATGGGTCGTTCCCCCGGCTACGATCCTTTGCAGTATTGCATCAACGAAGCCCATGCACGCGGGATCGAGGTCCACGCTTGGTTCAATCCCTTCCGCGCACTGCCCAACCACAGCTTACCTGCTGCTCGCAATCACGTCACTCGGACACGCCCTTCCGTGATCCGACGTTTTAAGAATTCTAGCTGGATGGACCCCGCCAGCGCTTGGACACGCAGTCATGCGCTAAAGGTGATGCTCGATGTTGTCCGACGCTACGATATTGATGGGCTCCACATCGACGATTACTTCTACCCCTACCCCGATGTACACAAAAACGGGGAGCCTAAACAAATCTTCCCAGATGGAAAAACCCCCTCCCAACGCAGGGGCTACGTAGACTCTTTTGTGAAATCAATGTACTCTGCGGTGAAGCGGGAGAAGCCTTGGGTCCGGGTTGGAATCAGCCCCTTCGGGATCTGGCGTCCCGGAGTGCCCGCTGGCACAACAGCCAACATCGACGCTTACCGTCATCTGGCAGCCGATTCTCGCAAATGGCTCGCCAACGGCTGGTGCGACTACCTCAGCCCTCAACTCTACTGGCGGATCAATAGCGAGCAAAGCTTTACCCGACTCCTCACTTGGTGGCGTCAACAAGGGCAACGCCCTGTCTGGCCGGGCATCGCAACTTCCCGTATCCAATCCAGCGAAGATCCAGGTCGTCCCGCTAGCGAGATTGTCAATCAACTCAATCAAAGCCGCACAATCGGTCGCAACTGGGTCGGCCACGTCCATTGGAGTGTCAAATCCATCATGCAAAATCGCGGTGGAGTAAACTCAGCGATGCAAAGACGGCTCTACTCTGAAGCGGCACTGGTGCCTCCTATGCCATGGTTGAGTACCCGAGCACCTGGCACACCGAGAGTGAGCGCCAATGGAGCATCGGTAAGCTGGGCACCAGTAAGCGGGGCGAGCAAATATGCCGTGCAAGCTCGCTATGGATCGACTTGGCGTTGCATCCGCATCATGCCCGGTAACACCCGCAACACAACAGTGCCCGCTGGAGCACAAGCGATTGCCATCTCCGCAGTTGATCGCTTCGGAACTACTGGAAGGCCTGGAGTCGTCTCACGAGGTCGATAAAACAGTTGTCAGGTATCGCAAAGAACAAGACAGAGAAATTGTTAATTCTTCTTAATTAAATAGGCCAAGCTTGTTACCTTCGTCGGGGGCAAGAATTTTCATTCTTACCCTTGACCTCACACAAGGTCTTCTTTATCCGAAATCTGTTCGCCTCCTTCTCTCTCATTTTGAAATGAACGTCCGTACCTTCCTCACAACCTCCTCACTTGTTCTCTTAAGCTGGATGACCGCCAGCTACTTCTCCGCAGTCCCCTTGGAGAATTACGCTGGCGACAGCGAACAGGAATCTGAAATCACTTTCGCCAAGTCTAAGCAAACGGTGGCAGAGCTTAAGTAGGTTCTTTCCGCTCATCACTCCCTCATTTAACGAGGGATTTTGCATCTTGGAGAGATGGTGTTAACCTCCAGAGATGAAACCGCCTCCAAAGGTAGCTGATACTAAACCTTCAGTATTATCCCTCGATCCAGGGACCTACTGGTGGTGTTCGTGTGGGCATTCTTCCCATCAACCATTCTGTGATGGAAGCCACCAAGGATCCAAGCGCGCTCCAGTCAAACTCGTCCATACCGAAAAACAATCGGTTGCTCTTTGTCTCTGTAAACAGACCAAAAACCCACCCTTCTGCGACGGTTCGCACAAGAACCTTACTCTAGTAAAAGAGTAATTAGTTGAAAAACTATCTCGAAAGACGAAAGACTTTCTCTTGCTTTCATCTCTCTATTAACGGCAAGCTCCATAAGTAGCTCTTACCCTAAGTCATTTCCGTCTTTTTCAATGTCGATTAATCTAAAATGTGCTGCTTGCGGACAGCAAGTTCTCTTCAAAGATGATGAAGCCATTTGCCCAAGCTGCGAAGTGCTATTGAGACGACACTCGGAAGAAACCGATATGGCCATTCCGGTCAGTATGGCTCTGCCCAAAGAGTTTGAACCGGTTGACTTAAGCCAACTCCTCAAGCTCTCTCAAAAAGCTGCTCCGCGATACCAAAAGAATATTTCTGACGCCAAATCGTCGTCTAAGAACACAGTAGTAACCCCAATGACTCCTCAAAGCAGTGAGAGCGACCAACGCGCCCTCGCCCAAGCTATTGATCGGCTCGCCTCCGCGCTGGAAACGAATGCAGGAGTCCACCCAAGTGTAATCGAGAAAGACGTCCTACAAAACACAGTTCGTTCTGTTATCACCACCGTTGGAAGCAACTTGCCTGAAAAAAATCGTTCAAATTTAGACAATGAAGGCACAAACAACGAAGAAGCTACTGCCCTTAAAGAAGTAGATGCTCCTGAAGTTACTATTCTCAACGAACGAGACTACAAAAGCGGCAAAACCACCGCTGTTAACGAGCAGGGAAAAGCGCTCCCTGTCGAACAAGCTCTTCTCGTTCGCAGTGAAGCTGCTACCGAGGCCGCGCTATTTCAACGTAAGAATCGAGCCTCCACGGACACCACGGGTCGCAAGAAAAATTCTTTAGCAGTCTGGGCCGATTCTCATCCTGTATTCATGTTCTTCTCAGGGTTGATTCTCCTCATCGGCTTAGTGTTCATGATCATTACGCTCCTAGATGACACCCGAGCGAAGACCACCGAGGAAACCGAGTCACAGCTTCTCATCGGAAAAGAAGCGGCATTAGACAGTCCCGACTTCTTTCACGCCGAGCGCGAAGCACGTGGATTCCTCAACGCCATCGCGCTCAAGTCTGCAAAACCGTACATCTTTCGCGCTCACGCAATTGGACCAAAACTAGACAAATTTTATCGCCCGTTGCCGAACCCGGCCGACTACGAGCTTACACTCACTCATCGCGAGCAAAACAATGATAAAAACGTCTACTATTACACTGTCGAAAGTGACGGTCGTAAACAGCCTCTTGTTGTCCTTCAGCAACAACACATCTTTCGCGTTTTTTGGGAATACGGAGCGGGTATCGGCGACATTTCTTGGCCCGCGTTTCTAGGAGGACAACCCACAACCCCAGTTCTTCTAAGAGCCTTCCTACAGCCTTCAAATCTTTATGATAACTTCCATTCTCAAGATGAATGGAGTAGCTGGATTGCACAAGACTGGGAAGGCTCCCACACAGCTGTTGTTTACGCTAAAATCAACTCATTAACTGATCGTCGTCTAAAATCAGCTTGGCAAAAACACGCCATCAAGAGAGGACAAGGTAAGTGGATCACGGCTCAGATCCGATTGAAACATCTCAATACCAGTGTGCAAGGACTCGCAGGACAACTAGCAATCGCGGAAGCGGTAGAAGTGCCTCTCGGCTCATGGCTACCGGAAGAGTTTGTCGACAAAAACACCTTTTACTCTGAAAACGATCAGAATGGGACCAAATAACCAAAACAAAAGGTCGCCAAGAAAGATCACGGCAAAATTGCTCTCTATCGATCTGACGAAGCTCAGGGCAAGGATATCTAAGCTGTTCGTCTAATCACGCGGCCACCTTCTTCCTCCACAATTTCCAACCAGCTTGTCTGCGGAGGAAAGAGATTTGGAAAAAGATTTGCCCACTCAGCAACAACAACACCCCCTTCCTCAAGGTAATCATCCCAACCTAAATTCAACACCGCAGCTTCACTCTCTAATCGGTAGAGATCAAAGTGAAAAACGGGGAGTCGACCACTGCGATACTCTTGCAAAAGAGCAAACGTAGGACTGGTGACCACCTCTTCGCTACCGAGACCTTTTAAGATCCCTTTTGTAAAATGCGTTTTCCCCATTCCCAAACCACCGACAAGTGCGATAATACTCCCAGAGGAGAGGTTTTGGGCATAATCAGCCCCACTCTGGAGGAGACTTTCGGGATTAGGGCAAAAAATTGGAAAATCCATCTTCGTTTCTGTCAAAAAAATCTTGCTGCAAGTGGCTAGGTGTGGTGAATTCCCGGCCCGCCGCGAGAATAGACCGTTCGGACCGTGTGTCGAACTTTGCTCCGGGAAACTAACTTTTTCAGACAAGACCATGGCATACGCAGTGATCAAGACCGGAGGTAAACAGTACCGCGTAGCGGCTGGCGACAAGATCGATGTCGAGAAACTCGACCTCGCAGTGGATTCAGAGACAACCTTCGAGGAAGTCCTCATGGTCAATGACGGAGGTTCTATTCGCATCGGCAGCCCCGTCGTTGAAGGTGCAACTGTTAGCGCTAAGGTGCTCGACCAGTTCCGCGGACCCAAGGGTGTTGCCTTCAAGTTCAAACGCCGTAAGGGTTACCACAAGACCAAAGGCTTCCGTCGTCATATGACCAAGCTAGAAATCACCGGCATCAACGGATAGTATTTATCTCAATTTTTTAATCTTCTCAGACCATGGCACATAAGAAAGGACAAGGATCGGTAAAGAACGGACGTGACTCACGCAGCAAGCGCTTGGGTGTGAAAAAGTTTGGTGGCGAATCCGTCATTGCAGGCAACATCATCATCCGCCAGCGTGGCACCAAGTGGCATCCCGGTAAGAACATCGGTATGGGCAAAGATCACACGCTCTTCGCTCTCGTTGATGGCAACGTCTACTTTGACCGCGATGGACGTCGCGTAAACGTAGCTGCCGATTCGGAAGCAGCCGTTGCTAGTTAAGCAACCGCACGTAGACTTTTTAAGAAGAGCGGCGTTTCCTTGCGGAAGCGCCGCTTTTTTAATGGAGAAAAGAAGATGTTCGAAATCGTGCTCGTGGAACCCGAGATTCCTCACAACACCGGTGCCGCTGGCCGACTAGCCATTGCCACGGGCTCACGTCTCCATCTCGTCAAGCCTCTGGGATTCTCTCTCGACGAAAAGGCCGTGCGCCGAGCTGGGCTCGACTACTGGAAAGAGGTCGACCTCGTCGTCTGGGACAGCTGGGCCGACTTCCAAGCCTCTCACCCTGGTGCACGACAATGGTTTCTCACCACCAAGGGAAGTCGCTCCCTCTGGAAAGCCGAATTCCAAAAAGGAGATCACCTTATCTTCGGCGCTGAAACACGAGGGCTCTCTGATGAGATCCACGCAACCCTCACTGAGGAACAACGAATCCGAATCCCCATGGCAGACGGACCCATTCGTTCCCTTAATCTCGCCACTAGCATCGGAATCGTGCTTTATGAAGGTTACCGTCAGGTCAGCGGCCACGAGCTCTCCTGAGTGCTTTACTCTTCGAGAGCCAGAACGCTGAAATCGAGCTCCTTGCTGAGGAACGCGAACTTATCAGCTGCTTGCTCAATGCGTTTCGAAGTCGGGGTTCCCGCTCCATGCCCAGACTTGGTCTCAATGCGAATCAACATCGGTTCTGGTCCCTCGTTCGCCGCCTGTAAGGCTGCTGCAAACTTAAAGGAATGAGAGGGAACCACCCGATCGTCGTGATCAGAAGTCGTGACCATCGTCGCCGGATAGGCGGTTCCCGTAGTGAGATTATGATAGGGGGAGTATGCATGCAGAGCTTGGAACTCCTCTTTGTTATCCGGTGAACCGTACTCCGCCTGCCAAGCCCAACCGATGGTGAACTTGTGAAAGCGCAACATATCCATCACCCCTACTGCGGGTAGACAGGCGCCAAAGAGATCCGGTCGCTGCACCATGCAGGCTCCGACTAACAGCCCGCCGTTAGATCCACCCGCTATCGCCAGCTTTGGAGTCGAGGTATACCCTTCTGCAATTAGAAATTCGCCCGCCGCGATGAAGTCATCGAAGACATTCTGCTTCTGCAGCTTCATCCCTGCCTGATGCCACTCTTCCCCATACTCACCCCCGCCTCGCAAATTGGGTTGTGCAAAGACTCCTCCCATATCGAGCCAGGTCATAATGGCAGGCGAGTAGGAAGGAGTCAGCGAAATATTGAATCCTCCATAAGCATAGAGGTAAGTCGGATTCTGGCCATTCAACTCTACCCCTTTTTTATGAACGATAAAGAGAGGAATCTGCGTGCCGTCCTTGGACTTATAAAAAGCCTGTTTCGTAACATAGTTCGCAGAATCAAACTTGACCTCCGGTTTTTTGAAAATCTGTGATTGATTACTAGAAATCTGGTAGCGAAAAATTGAACCTGGATCTGTGAAAGAGGAATAAGAGTAAAAAGTCTCATCAGCATCAGCTTTTCCCCAAAAACCATTGGCGCTGCCTAAACCAGGTAACGGAACTTCGCCTAACGGTTCTCCTTTTTCAGAAAAACGAAGAATTCGGCTGCGAGCATCCTTCATGTAATTAGCCACCAGTAAACCACCAACGTGAGAGACCGAGCGCAAGGTTGCTTCGCTCTCGGGAATAATCTCTTTCCACTGAGAAGGCTGCGCTTCCCGAAGACTCACCGCTATCACCTTCTGACGCGGCGCGTCCTTATCAGTCCGGATCAAGAAAGTGTCCCCGATGTTGGTTACAAAGCTGTAGGAAGCATCAAAATCGGCAAAAAGCTCGACCACTTCTGAATCCGGTTTGGTGAGATCCTGATAGAACAAGCCATTCTTAGTGTCCGTCCCTTGCGAAACGTAATAGACAAGATAACGCCCATCATCAGAGACTCCTGCATTGAGCCCCCACATGGGTTGATCCGGTCTTTCATAAGCCAGCACGTCTTGCTCCTGCGACTCGCCGATGCGATGATAATACACCTTTTGATTCGTATTCTGTGCGGTGTACTCATCACCTCCTTCTGGCTCCGCGTAGCGGCCATAGTAAAAGCCTTTGCTATCCTTGGACCAGTCCGCTCCCGAGAATTTGGACCACTTTAAAAAGTCAGGAAGGTCTTTTCCGCTTACAATAGAACGCACTCGCCACTCCAACCAATCTGAACCTGATCGCGAGATCGCATAAGCTAGCAACTCCCCGTTCGGAGAAACTGCATAAGCGCTCAAAGACACCGTGCCATCTTCCGAAAGTTGATTAGGGTCTAACAAAACAGCCGCTTCTCCATCTAGAGAGAGGCTGGTGTAAAGAACTGACTGATTTTGGAGGCCATCATTTTTGGAAAAAAAATAACGACCCCCTTCTCGGAACGGGAGACCGAAGCGTTCATAATTCCAAAGCTTTGTCAGATGCTTCCGAATGACGGCTGAGTCTGGGATTTTCGCTAAGTAAGTTTCCGTGACCTCGTTTTGAGCTTTAACCCAATTTTGTGTTTCTCCCGAATTGAGATCTTCTAACCAACGATAAGGATCGGCGACTTCCACTCCGTGCAAGGTCTCAACTAAATTGCCAGGATTTGAATCAGGGTAAGTCAAAGTCATCGTTTCAGCATGGAGGAAAAGCGGCGTTAAAAGAAAAAGCGCACGAATCATACCTTCACTTTACGACAACTTAACTCGGTGTCGCGCACTAACTCTCACAAACGATTTCAAACCTGTGTCACAAAACCACGAACACGCACATCAGATCCAAAAGATTGGTAACTGATTCTTTCCAAACGAGGCCGACACTCTAAATCCTGTATCCCACGACCTCCAACTGCTGGAACATCTCCTCCGACAACTAAAGGAGCAAAATAACTAACCCACTCATCGACCAAACCTTGATCCAAAAATTCACCAACAAGCCCTCCTCCCGCCTCTAACAAAAGCGTATGGTAACCTTCTTGAGCAAGCGACCTTAACTCCTCTCGCAAATTTCCTGATAAAAAACGAGTAGGTCCCGACTCACTAGCTTCTAAGAGGTAAGCTCCTTGTGAAAGGTTCCCCTGTTCTTTATCAGTGAAGACGACTCGAAGAGGCTGTTTTTTACTCTTTCGTTCCCCACGATAAGTCAAACGTGGATTATCACGTCGCGCTGTACGACCACTTGTTAGAATCGCATCAACCTCGCCTCTCAAAACCTGCACGTTAGCTCGTGCCTCTTCCCCCGTTAGCCATTGACTCTCGCCCGGTGGACGGACAATCCGCCCGTCTAAACTGAGAGCGGTCTTCACAATCACCCAAGGCATCCTCGTACGCTGCACTTTGAAAAAAGCACGATGAAGCTCCTCTGCTTCGGAAGCTAAGACCTCAGTCACCACTTCTACTCCCAATCCTTCTAACAACGTTCGTGCCGCACCTCGATGATTCGGGTTGGGATCATCCGCAGCCCAAACGACACGACGAATTCCCGCCTCAACAATTGCCTGAGTGCAAGGGGGAGTACGACCGACGGTGGAACAAGGCTCCAGTGTAATATAAATATCACTTCCTGTCGGATCATTCCCCTTCTCAAGACAGTCAGCAATAGCTTCTTGTTCTGCGTGAGCTTCCCCTGCCTTCTTATGATAACCCTTCCCAACCACCTGCCCCTCTTTAACGAGGACTGCACCCACGCTTGGGTTTGGAGCAGTGAGGCCGAGTCCTTTGACTCCCTCTTGTAGAGCAAGGCTCATAAACTCTTGGTCAAATTCTGGCTTCATGAGATGGGAAAAAGATTGTGGATAACTCGCTGACAATTTTGGAATAAACTACTCTTCACAAGAAAATGGGTTTTACCGAGGCTCTTCCCACACTTGTTTACGAAGTTATTTGTAACGGGGAACACTGATAAAAACAACGAGGAACAGGGTTTTTAGGAGGTTACTCACAAAGAGAAGAAGAAGGATTCTTTGTTAAAAATAAAAATTACTGATCCTTCCTTTGGGCACAAGTTTGTCCAAGTGTGTGTACGAGAGTCTCAAACTCTTTCTCTTCACTTTCAGAAAGGGTGTAAGAATTAAATCTTTGATTCTCATGGAGTATAAAGAGCCGTTGATAAGATTGCATTGGGAACTCAGGAAGCACTCGCTGTAGCCATCGAGTAAGAGATTCATGAGCTGGTTTTGTTCCGAGCGTCTTTTCCAATTGAGGCAAGAGTGCGTTCAAGTCCGATAAAGTTCGTGATGGCTGGTAACTCGAATGAACGGCATCAGCTCCTTGCTGAATACGGGAACGGCTTAGACGCCAGACAACAAAAATGACCAAAGCGACCGCAACAAAGATGAGAACTAAGTTCACCCAGTCTCGGTTCTTTTCGTTTGCTCGCCAAAGCTGGAAGTCTTCTCGAAAACGTTGGAGACTGTCTCCAAGTTTTTCCTGCCAGTTCGGGTCTGGTGAATCTAAGTTGATCCAAGTAGCAGGAGTGAGATCGATGTCTGTCCATGTGCCACCCGTCCAGACTTCTCTTTGAATTGTTACCGTTCGTTCTCGGCCAGATTGAACCACTATTTGCTCCTCTTCGACGATTTCCTTACGACCACCGAGGTAAGCGCGGCACCAGGAATGAGCGTGTGTGCCACGGAGGTAGTATTCGCCAGCATTGTTAGCACGCTCTCGCACGGCGTAACCAACCGCATAGCGAGCAGGGATGCCGGAAGCACGTAAGAGGAGGGTGGTCGCGGTAGCGAAGTACTCGCAATGGCCTTCTCGAGCAGAGGTGAGAAACTCTGTGAGAGCAGAACGGTTGGGACGTGCCGTGATTTTGAGATGAGTGGTGTATGCGAATTCGGTCTGGAAGTAACTGCGGAGGGCCTTTATCTTCTCGCGGTCACTTTTTTGATCGAGTGCCAGTTCAGTTACGAGGTTTTTGAGAAGGTTCGTCTCACGACTGTTAGAGGGAAGTGCTAGTGAGGTTGTTTCGAGGAGTTGAGTTCCCCGCAGCCGTTGAGTAGGAGGTGCCTCGCGGAGGGAGTCATCGTTCCCTGGCCAAATCTCGATGTCTAATACGTTATCGGCATTGATGGCGAGGATGGTACCAAGCTGACTTTGCTCAATGCTGTCGATCTCGGTCGCTTGGGCGAATAAGACGGGAGCAGGAGGGCTAGGAAGAGCTTTCCGGTTGCTGGTGACTGCTCCTCGAAGCCGAATCGGTGGCCTGAGTGTGGAGGGTTGATCGTTGACCTGGAAGCCATCGGTGTCGAAGGCGAATTCCCCTATGTCTTTTTTATCGGCGATGGTTAGGAGATCAGAGAATGAGCGTTCGTAGTCGGCGAAGTCGGGATCAAAGGATTGCCATTTACCGGAACGGTAGTGGTTGTAGGCGTAGGTCATCACCCGTTGAGGAGGTTTTTGGCCTGATGGCACAGAAAGCCGCCATTTGATACGGCGACTGAGCTTGAGTTCGCCGAGTTTACCAATGGCAGTGTTCTGTTCAATGGGTGCTTCTTGGCCTTGGCTGCTAAGAAAACCTCCTTTCTTTATCCAGTCGTAGAGTGTTAGTAGGCCCCGGCTACTGGCCATGGAACTCAGGCCAATAAGAGTAGTCATGATGAGCCAAGGAAGGATTCGCCGTTGCTTTCTACGATTTGCGTAGTAGAAAGCTATTCCAGCGAGAAGGATCATGCAGACGAAGTATTGCCATTGTTGCTTGAGGCCGTCAGCGGTGAAGGCGGTGGCCAGTAGGGTGATTGCGAAATAAGGGTAGCCGAGATGGATCCGAGAGTCAGGTAGGTCCTTACCGAGGCGTCGTTCGCGCTTGAGGCGTTGCCGAGCAATAATGGAAAAGACGGAAGTAGGGACCGCGCGGGCAGCGCCATACTGCTGAGCGAGGATGAGCGGAAGAAAGATAAAGGGGAGCCATTCGATGAATGCGAGGATGGCGGTAGGTCCAGTAAGATTGAGAGAGTGAAAACCTACTGTGCCGGCCAGTGCTGTGAGGGAGAGAATCCAGGCGCGTGAGTATCCTCGTAGTCCGAAGCGCCAACGCCAGTTCAGCCAATGAGCTCCCTCAATGAGAAGCGCGCCGCCAAAGGCCAATAATGCATGATTGGTAAGTGCGCCCCAGACTAGAAGGGTGACCCCGAGGAGAAGCCGGGGTGGTGCTGGAAAGTGACTGGGTTCGTAGGCGTTCATGATTTTAATCGCGACGTAGCAGACATTAAATCAGTACCAACTTGGTCTGTGCATAGGAAGTAGGTATCGAGCAAAGGCTTCTGCTTATAGGCTTCGGTAACTTCTTGCGGAGCAACGACGAAGGCGATGACGGTGAGACCATTTTTACGAAGTTGCGCTAGGAAGGCTCTTTGTTCGGGACTCCATCCTGGAAGAATAAGAAGAAGAGCACTGAGGTGTTCGCTTTCGTCCTGGATCTTGCTGAGCAGCTTTTGGTAATTTACCGATGAACGAGCTTGTGCAGTAGCAAGGACTTCTAACAACGCACTGCGCCGTGAGAGCTCTTGTCCAGTCGTGAGGTGGTAGCTTTTTTGACCAATGAAGATGAGGTCGAGTAGGCATTCGTCGGAATCTTTGTTGGAAACAAAGGAGGCGGCGACAGAGATCGCTTCTTCAAAGTTTTTCCCGGGTGGGCCAGCAGTATCAAGGATAACTCCGTATTGGGGGAAAAGTTGATCTTCGTATTCTCGGACCACCGGTGTCCCGGTGCGAGCCCACGATTTCCAATCAACTGCGCGCATGGCATCTCCGGAGCGATAATCTCGCAGGTGGAGAAAGTCGCCAGTTTGGCCGATGTTGTTAGAAAGAGCTTCCCCTCCGAGCTGGAGCTGAGTTTTGCCCGTAAGAGCAAAAGGTGTGAGCGGGTAGCGTTTGGGCAGAATTGTGATTTGTGCGGGCGGAGTTTTGACTAGGCGACATTTTTGGAAAAGTCCGAAAGGATCGGGGAGAAGCACACGGAGCTCTGCTAAGCGAAGAATGCCGCGATGTTGCGGGGTGAGACGGAAGCGCACTTGCTTTTTTTCCCCGGGAGCGATTAGGGATGGTGAGTCACTGGCTTCTAACAGAGAGAAGCCGCGTTCTCGTTCTTGGAGCCAGCTCCAGCGGTAGAAGAGGAGAGTGCGATCAACGATGTTTCGTTTTTCCTCACCTGGTTCGGGAGTGTTGGCAAAGGTCTCGTAGTCAGGGATGGGGAGAGGAGGCCATTCCTCGAAGGTCATGGCAGCGATACTTTGTGGTCCAGTATTCGTTATCTCAACCAAGTAGTCGAGACTCTGGTCTACGCTGCCGAATGCTGGTAACGAGCGGCGACCAGCCAGGCTGGCATTGCGTAAGAGAACCCAGATAAAAGCGGTTGCTAAGGCACAAACCGCGAAGCAAAAAATCATGTATATCGCAGAATCTTCGACGTTGGTGCCGAGGACGGCGGCGATAGTTGAAAAAAGAGCAAGTCCCCAACCAAAAGAACGGATGCGACGAGCCACACGCCAGCCCCAGCGCCCGGTTCGGCTGTAGCTTTTGTGCAAGAAACGAAGGCGGCGCTCACTCACTCAGGACAACTTAAACAAAAAATCCCCTCCTCCAATCTCAAAGGGGAAAAGATGAAGGAGAGGTTGCGTTTTGTGGAGGGGAAATGAAGAGCTAACGATCCCTCTCCACAAGATCAGGAGGCAGAGGAAGGAGGGCTAGCCACTACCCGGAAGAATTGTGGGCCATCACCTAGTCCCGTAATGACGGTGGAGGTTTCTTGAATCGGGTCTGTGAAGACGGGTTCCCAACTGTCGGGGGTGAGGTCGGTAGAAGTCTCGATGATATAGTCGATAGTGCCAAAACTGCTCAGGTCTTCCCACGAGAGAGAGACGTCGCCAATTGAACTAACCTCGATGTTTGTGATAGCGAGGCTTTCGGGGAAAGGAAGAGGCTCGGCGACTACGAAATTGGCCGGTCCGTGAAGGGCAGCACCAGTGGTGTCGGTAAGGTTGATAGTGAGACTCTCTGGAGTTGTGTTAATCCAAGCATTCGCATCAGTCCATGTGCCGGCGTTCACAGCAAGATCGGATCGAAAGTCGGCGCGAGTGTTGTCGATTCCATCAATATTCCATTGGAGATGGTCTGCGATGTTGGCAGCAATGCCAAAGGGGCTTCTGAGGTAAATTTCAATAGCGTACGGTCCCCGGTCGAGTGGAAGCGCGAAGCTACCACCTAGAGAGGAGATGTTGATGGCGGTGGCGTCACCAGCAGGAGCGTCATTGAGGAAGTGGAAGAAGAGGGATTCACCTACTGCAAGGGTTCTGCCATTAAGCCCGCTGCTTCCACTGTAGCGGCGATCTTGATCTTCATCGTGACTACAGAATCTCCAGCCGTTGAGGGAGATATCGACATTGCCGAAGTTGTGAAGTTCGAGGACACTTGTTGCGAGATTCACTTCCCGTATTTGTATGGCGCGGTTTTGGGCCGCTAGTGGGGAGAGAGAGAGGACGGCTAAGAGCAAGGTTGCAGCTAGTTTTTTCATAGGTTGCATAGGGGGTTACGGTATTTAGTTTTGCGCAGATTCATTTTTTTGAAAATTTAAATCGACCCTCTTGAGTTTAAAGGGCCTGAGAGTTAGCCTCCCCCATGCCTAAGCGATCGATAAAAAGCCTTCTGGCCAGACTGCCTGAGCCTGTTTTCGGGGATCAGGACTGGCCGGATTATAGTAAGCTGGGTTTGGTCGAGGGCGATTTTGAAGAACTCGTCGATCTAGCGAGCAACTTTTATCTCTTTGAACAGCAGAGCGATGAGCAATCTGCGCGCTCTATCCACGCTTGGCGAGCGATGGCTGAGCTGGATGATAGTGAGACCTTATCGGAGTTGATGACTCTCTCGATCGAGTGTGATCTCATCGAGGATGAGTGGTTCGCGGCTGACTTTCCGCGACTTCTCGGCCGACTGGGGATGCAAACCGTGATTTTACTCCGCGAGATGGTAGATGAACATCCTGAGTTTCCGAGCTTGGCGGAAGGACTAGTTCTAGGTCTACCTGAGATGGTGAGGAATAGTGAGGACCGGACTTTAGCGATCGATTCGCTGGTGACTCTGCTCGATCATCGCGACTTTGATCGTTCTCTGCGCGCGCTTGTGGTGGGTTCTTTAATCAAGCTCGAGGCATCGGAGACGGCGGAAGCCATTCGTGAACAGTTCGTCGCCAATCGCATTGATGTCTCTTTGCAAGGTGATTGGGAAGAGGTGGCCCTCGCCTTTGGTTTACGGAAGAAGAGAGAGACCGCACGCCCCGATTTCAGTTGTCTCGAAGCGGAGTTGGCTTTGCAGGAGCGGAAGGCCTTGGTGGGTGAATTTCCGGAGCAGGGTGGTCTCGACGATCAGCTATACTACTTTTTGCTCCGTTACCAAAATGCGAAATCGATTCGGCGTCTCGACGAGTTGGACGGGTATCTCCTCGCTTGCGTCTTGGCTAATCCGCATTGTTCGACAGAGCAAGCTTCCTACTGTGTGTGGGATACCTTGGATGCGAGTGAGGATTGGCAGCCCACGTTCGAGAGTGATGAGGAAGGGCAGCGTTGGGAGCGTTGTCTGGAGCAGGTTTTGGCTCGGATTAAGGACGGGCTGCGCGATAGCGACTATGAGCCCTACGTCTTGGTGTGGCCTGATGCCGAGGGTTCGATGGATCCTGAGGCCCCCTTCTTCACCCCTTGGCTGGAGGGTTTTCTGCAAGGTGAGCTCGCCTTTTTTGATGAGGGAGACCGTGGATTGTCTTCCGAGATTGGGCCCTTGGTGGAGCAGGTTTTTGAACGCGAGGCAGAGGGGATCCGTCTTTTAGAAGATCAGGATGATAACCCGATCTTTTTAATCATGGCGGAGATTATGAGACGATACCGAGGTGAGGATGCTGGAGGAGAGTTTTCTTTTTTCGCTGATGCCAAGAAGGCGTGGTTGGCTCCTGAGCTTCGTTCCGAGCAGGCGAACCCGACTCCTAAGAAAGAAGTAGCGCGCAATGCGGCCTGTCCTTGCGGCAGTGGCCTGAAGTATAAGAAGTGCTGTTTGAACTAACATTTTGTCACCTTGATTCCCGTTCTCAGAAAGGCTCATGGTAGTGATGAATGAGGGCACTGGGAATTCTTCCGATTAAACTTTCCTTAATCAGGTTCCGAGCCTACTTTTCCGCCCCTTTTTCCCCTCCGTGCAAGCCTCTCTAGTTCAATGAGCGAAACAGCTACACCCACATCGATTCGTAACGCAGTCATCCGACTCGCTGGTCATTCTCAGGATGGTATTCAGTCCATTGGTGCTTTTTTAGCCCAGTTGGCCGGTTCCACCGCGCAAGACGTGATGACCTATATGACCATTCCCTCGACGATCTCGGGTGGGCCTTCTATCTTCCAAGTCCACTTGGGTTCTGGCGAAGTCCTCCACCCCGGTGATGAGTCTGATACCCTAGTCGCCTTCTATCAGGACAGCTATGATAACCACCTTTCCTCGGTGAAGGACGGCGGCATTTGCTTCTACGATAGTGACAAGGTTGAGGAAGTTCAGGAAGAGCGCGGCATCATCCACATCGGAGTCCCCTTCACCTCAGCGACCATCGAGGCTATCGGAGGTAACGCGAAGTCCCGTGGTAAGAACATTTTCGTGCTCGGGATGCTGTGTGCGGTCTACGAGTTAGATCGCGAGAAGATCTCTGATATTATCGCGGCTAAGTTTGGCAAAAAGTCGGAGGACGTCCTCCGTAATGCCATGCTCGCCTTTGATGCCGGTTACCTCTGGCCGGTTCACGATATCAACCACATGCCGATGGCTCCCGGTGAGAATGACCTCGGACAAGAGCGCCTTTCTACCGATGGCAACACCATGATTGGCCTTGGCCTCATCGCAGGTGGCTGTCGTTTCGGTGCCGGTTATCCCATTACTCCGTGGTCTACTATCATGGAGCAGCTTCGCTCCGAGCTGCCCAAGTATGGCGGAATGTTCATCCAGACTGAGGATGAGCTTGCTGCGGTTGCGCTAGCCATCGGTGCTTCTTATGCGGGTCACTTAGCCATTACCGGATCGTCTGGTCCGGGTCTTTCTTTGAAGTCTGAGGCTATGGGCTACGCGTCTATGGCCGAGCTCCCGCTCGTGGTGGTGAATATCCAGCGTGGCGGTCCTTCCACCGGGATGCCGACTTCGGTTGAGCAATCTGACCTCATGCAAGCGATCTACGGTTCGCATGGAGACTCCCCTCGTGTGGTGCTCGCTCCTCGTGATGTCGAGGATTGCTTCTACACTGCGATGGAAGCCTGCCGTCTTGCGAAAGAGTATTCCACCCTCGTCGTGATTCTCTCTGACCAAGCAATTGCGACTCGCATTGAGGCCTTTCCTGAGCCCGATTTGAATCAGCACTGGGTTGAGCCTGTGCTCGACCTCTCGGAGCGTCCCGAGGACTTCAAGCCCTACCCCTTAGAAGGCTTGACCCGTCACTCTCCTCCGGGAGCGAAGTCGGCGAGTGGTAAGTATCCCGTCGTCACTGGCCTCGAGCACGACGAATGGGGTCATCCTTCGGGAAGCCCCAAGATGCACGACCAGATGAGCACCAAGCGCCGGAAGAAACTCATCGAACTCTCTCAAAACTACGGCGATCCCGACATCTATGGCGAAGACTCTGGCGACTTACTGATCGTAGGTTGGGGTTCCACCTATGGCCCCATTAAGGAAGCGGTTGATCGTCTCACTGCGGAGGGGCACAAGGTTTCTCAGTTAGCGATTCGCCACATCCATCCTCTCAATCCGAATCTCAGCGAAGTCTTTGGCCGCTTCAAGCACATCTTGGTTCCCGAGATTAATGACCCCGGTGTCTATGGCTTCGGGCAGTTAGCGACTATGCTCCGGGCAGCGACTTGTAACCCTGCCATCCAGTCCTTGAATAAAATCCAAGGTCTGACCTTTCGCGTGAAAGAAATCGTCACCAAGTCTGAGCAAGTGCTAGCGGGTAACTAACAGCATTTTTTCCACTCCTTTTTTTCGAACTGAATCTCACCCCTTTTCCATCATGTCCTCAACCGCCGAACCTAAAAAATTGACTAAGAAAGAACTGAAAGCGGACCACCCCACTTGGTGTCCTGCTTGTGGCGACTTCGCAGTCTTGGCGTCCTTTTTCAATGTTGTTCAGAAGCTTGGCTTTGACCACGAGAAGGTCGTTTGCGTGGCCGGAATTGGCTGTTCATCACGTTTCCCGTATTTCGTGAATACGCACGGCATCCACTTCATCCACGGACGGGCCCTTCCCCTCGCGACTGGTATTTCTCTCTCGCGACCGGACCTCCATGTCTTTGTCTTTGGTGGTGATGGCGATGGTTACTCCATTGGTGGCAACCACCTCACCCACGCCGCGCGGAAGAATATTAATCTCACCTATGTGGTGATGGATAACTTCGTCTATGGCCTGACCAAGAACCAAACTTCTCCCACTTCCCCCCTTGGCCGCAAGTCCAAGACTGATCCTCGTGGTGCTATCGACCGCCCGATCAATCCAATGGCTCAGTTGGTGAGCAGTGGCGCGACCTTCGTCGCTCGCTCCCATGCGTCACAGGTGAAGCACATGAACGAGATGTTCGAGCGCGCGATTCTGCACAATGGTTTCTCGGTAGTGGAGACACTCTCAGAGTGCACCATGTTCTACCCTGGTTCTTTCGATGATAGTATCCCTCGCAAAGGGGGTGAGTTTAATCTCGTCGGTGAGGAGCACGATAAGCAAGACCTCGCCGCTGCCATGGAGCTGACCGGCGATCTCACTCCTGGTAAGTTCGGCGTCTACTACGAGACCGAGCGCGATACCAAGAACGAGCTTGAAAGCGCCTGGGTTAAGGATGCCCAAGCGGCTCACGCAGGACTTTCAGGTCAGGATATCCTGCGCAAGAGTTTCTCTCGCATGCGCTAGAGTTGGTGAGAGTTGTTTTTCACCAACTCCCCTTCTTTCTTACCAAGTGTAAATGACTTGGTAAGAGAAAGTCCGCACCTCGTTAGGCGCTAACGTTTCGGTAAACTCGATCGTATTCGCGTCTACTTTTTCGTATTCTGTCTTCGTTTCGAGCTCCCAGTTAGACCAACGATAGAGATGCTCACGGGCGGTGATCGTTTGTCCTTTTTTGGAACGGTTCTTGAGAGTGATCTCGATGGTTTCCTCGAGCCGGTTGGCCCGATCTTTTAGGAGGAAGTTGGTGACTTTGCGTTCACCGATGAGGTCGAAGGCCTTGCCCGTGTAGATGGAGAGTTCCTCTTCGGTAGCGGTGTGGTTGATGTTATTTTCTCCTACGAACTCGAGATTTCCGTCTTCGCTATCCTCGCGATAGAACCGCACAATTCCTTTCGGCATCGGCACGCCGAGGCCGTTTTCTTCGCTGTTACTAAAGTTCCAGTAAATAGCGATGTCTTGGCTAAAAGAGATGTTGTGTCGTTGCACATTGCGCCCTCCTGCAAAGCGATACGGAAGTGGCTCGTAGAGGTAACTCTTTTGGGCGGTGACTTGAGCCGAACGTAGGAATTCAACTTGCTTGGTCTCCTTGTCACGGAGAGTGATCGGGTTGGGTAGGGTGTAGAGATGGAAGTCGTCGAAGGCTTTTTCTGCCACTGCGGGGGCTGAGGC
>CALFBF010000158.1 GCA_937949965.1 uncultured Roseibacillus sp. | reverse complement strand
GGAGAATTCACAGCGTTAGCTAAAACTGAAATGAGGCGTTTACAGAAGTCACCTGAACGAGCGAAAAAATACTTCAATGGTCAGCATGTTCAATATGCTGCCTGATTTCTCGCCGGATTAATATTGTAAGCGCGCTCAATGAGTCTTCATTCGAGAGCTGCACGTCTGGACTCCGACCGTGGCTATAGAACGGATCGAGCTTAAGTGTCGAGGTCGCGACCCTGTTATTTCCAGCACAGCTACCGAGGCCGACGAGCATCAACCCAACGAATACTGTCACAATCGAAAACCTGAGTAGCGCAACGCAATAGCAGGGCACCAATTTGATTTAAAATTTCATCAATAGGCTTCGAATTAAAGCGCGCGAGAATTCTGGACCAGAACCTCCTGATCACCCTGAAACGGAAAGTCACCCATAAGCTACACACATTCCCAACCAACTCAAGGACTGGTCATGGATTGGGGACGACGTCTTGTTCTGCTTGTCTCGGTTTAAGCGCTAACGACCTTACCTGCCTTTTCGTCCCACTCAATAAATTCGACATCCACGGGAATTAGGTGCGCGTAAATTCTTCGATAGTAACCGACCAAACTTTCGCCACTCCCATCTCGCTTGTGATGGAGGACGAAAAAGATCTTCCGATAGTCTGACGGTGCCAAATGGAAATAGAACATCGCTTCGTTCCAAGTCGTCATCTTGGCGCTCGGAACCTTATTCCCAGACGTCCACCGGTGAGATTTACATTCTACTATTATCTTTGGTGAGTCAGATCCCAGATCGAATGCGTGTTGTTTTGTCACGTGAAGACCGACCGCTATGCGATAATTTGGAACTACGTGAATCTGATTAGTGGAGAAGTAGGCTGCAGCAATCCGTTCGAACTCCGCTCCGACGTGAGCATTGCTGGTTGCACCAACGCGCTGATGAGGATTGGTAAGCATGGTTTTAGCAGAACAGTGTGTCGACTAAGAGGGATTAGATCTCAAAAGTCAATTTTTGACAAAAAGAACACGCAAAAATCAACACAAAGACCTAACGGCCAAACAATTAAAGAAATTTCAAAAAACACCCTAACGTTTTTATTTCATTAGAAATCTAACTTCGCTGGGTTTTCTGATATTACTTTTAACAGATCTTAGAAAAATTTTATCGTTAGCTTTTCGGAAAATGGAAATTTAGTTGGATGGTAGGGGCTGTTTTCCAGTGTCCTTGCAGGACACTTTTACTTTCTGTTTGATGATGGTCCCCAGATTGAAATCTGGGGCTCTGTCCCTTGTTCCCTTCAGGAACATTCTGATGGGCTTTGGCTGTCTTCATGCACGCTGTTGTCCCGTTGTCCCGTTGTCCCGTTGTCCCGTTCCACATCCCAGCATCCCAGCATCCCAGCATCCCTGCTTCCCTGCTTCCCTGCTTCCCTGCTTCACGACTACTCTCACAAGCTTTGCGGTGTGAGATTGTTTTGGAAGATTTTGTGCTTCGTGTTTCCCCTCAATTTCTGTCGAGGATGGTTTTTGGGACTGCGAAGGCGGTTTGCGTTGGCATGAGGGCGTAAAAAAACCGAAGGGAGTGCGTCCCGTCGGTTTTTGAGGAGATTGAATTTCTTCCAATACGGAAGAAAGACTATCGGGAGTAAAGTTCTACCACTCGCTGAACGTCGACGATGGAGTCGATGTCGGAGGGCTCAGGAAGCCTTGCGACGGTGCCTTCGAGCTTTTCGCGGTCGATAGTCAACCAGTCCTTAATAGGAATAGATTGAGTCAAATCTAAGCCACGCATGCCGAGTTGCTGAGAAGAGGGCTTCTCGACGACCTTGACGACGTCACCAGGACGCACTTGATAAGAAGGAATGTCTACGCGCTGGCCGTTGACCATGATGTGGCCGTGATTGACCATCTGGCGTGCCGCTTGGCGAGAGTTGGCGAAGCCAAGACGAGAAACGACGTTATCGAGACGTGCCTCAAGCTGTTGGAGGATCAGGTCACCGGTAATACCACGCTGAGCTGCTGCTTTTTCGTAGTAAGCACGGAACTGCTTTTCGAGCAGGCCATACATATACTTCAGCTTTTGCTTCTCCCCAAGAGCGACTGAGTAGTCAGACTTCTTGCGACGACCAGCGCGTGCGCCGTGCTGTCCGGGAGGGTAGTTGCGACGCTCAAGCGCCTTGGAAGGGCCAAATAATGCAACCCCAAAGCGGCGGCTGATTCTTTCTTTAGGTCCAGTGTAACGAGCCATTTTCTAAAATTCTATAATCAGGATTAAACGCGACGAGCCTTCTTGGGACGGCAACCGTTGTGAGGAATAGGAGTGACGTCTTCGATAACGGCGACGTCGATTCCGAGAGTTTGAATGGCACGAACGGCGGACTCACGTCCAGCACCTGGGCCTTTGACACGAACTTCGGCGGTCTTCAACCCGTGTGACATCGCTTGACGGCATGCATCCTGAGAGACGACCTGCGCGGCGTAGGCGGTGCTCTTACGAGAACCTTTGAAGCCCATCTTACCTGCACTGGACCAGCCGATGGTGTTACCAACTTCGTCCGTTACGGTAACGACGGTGTTGTTGAAAGTCGCTTTGATGTGAACGATGCCTTTGGCGATGTTCTTATTCTTCTTGGCCTTGTGGACCTTGAGTGCATCAGCGGGGTCTTCACCCATGATCTCCGCGAAGATATCCTTCTTGGGAGCTGGCTTTGCGGGCTCTTCGCCTTCGGTGCCTTCTTCAGCCTTAGGTGCGGCATCTTCGGCAGGAGCTTCCTCAGTGGCTGCAGCGGCGGGAGTTGCCTCCTCGGCAGCAGCTACGGGAGCTTCTTTTTCTTCTTCGGCGGGCTTGTTTTCTTCGTCAGACATCTTGCTAGTTTCTTCTCACAAAAAGGTTCTTACTTCTTAGCCCCTACTGTTCTCTTCTTCCCTTTGCGGGTACGGGCGTTGGTCTTGGTGCGCTGTCCACGGACAGGCATGCCACGACGGTGACGGAGACCACGATTGCAATTGATTGAAGAGAGACGCTTGAGAGCGGCTTGCTTCTCACGACGAAGGTCACCCTCGATAATGATCTGCTCGGTCTGGATAATCTGAGCAATCTTGACCAATTGGTCTTCGGAAAGCTCGCCAGTGCGCAAGTTGGGGTCTACTCCAGCCTGCTCGAGGATTCTGGAAGCTGTGTTCGGCCCAATGCCGTAAATATACGGAAGAGAAGCTTCGATCCGCTTCTCATTAGGAATTTCAATGCCAAAAATACGTGCCATATCGTGTGGACTAAAAAGCTCTCACACGGCTGATGCCTAGTGAGGGGGCGAGGTGAATACCAGAGGACCGCACGGAGGCAAGTGAGAAATGGTTCTTTTTTGCGTAATGCGGCAGAAAAATTCTTTTTAGGGCACTCCGGCAACCTGCTTTCGAGAAAAATGATTTCAAATTTTCTCAAGTCGAAGCGGTTTCAAAAGCTCGTTTAACGAATTCGTCAGGCTTCAGACTAATAAAGAGTTAAGAAAATTGGGGAACATTTCCTAGAATGGGGTTACTTAAGGATGCCCTTTCAAAGCGCTGTAGTCTCTGACTATTCGGTGTCACCCCGATAGAAAGTAGAAAGTAAGGCTTTCTCGGCAAAACCCTCGACAGAATCAACTGTTCTCCATCATAATAAAGGGGCTTATGAAATTAGGGTTAATCGGGTGCGGGCGAATGGGAAGAGCGTTGGTAATTGGGGCGATTGAGGCTCAAGAAATCAAAGCTGAGGAAGTGGCGGCCTATGATATCGAGACCCGAGCGGTGGAAGCACTGGTGGCGGAACACGGTGTGGCGGGTGCTGATTCGTTGAGACAGGTGGTGGAAACTTGCGATACTATTCTTCTCTGCACTAAACCGGGAGAAGTTGATGGCGTGCTGCGGGAGATTGCGACCTTCGGAACTGATCCTAATCGGATTCTTCTCATCTCGGTAGCGGCTGGGGTGACGATTTCCTCGATTGAGAACTTTATCTTTAATCACGCGCGAGTGGTGCGAGCGATGCCCAACACCCCTGCCCTCGTTGGAAAAGGGGCGGCGGCTTTTACTCCTGGCACAAATGCGACAGCTCAGGATGTCGCATTTGTCAGCAGGCTATTTGGAGCGGTGGGCAAAGTGGTGGAAGTGCCCGAGTCGCTCATGGATGCAGTGACTGGACTCTCGGGATCAGGACCAGCCTTTGTTTACGTCTTGATTGAGGCTCTCGCAGATGGCGGGGTATCGAGCGGGCTCCCTCGTGATAAAGCGATGGAATTGGCGGTACAAACGATTATCGGTGCGGCTACTATGGTACACGAGACTAACCTGCATCCGGCTCTTCTCAAGGATATGGTCTGCTCTCCGGGCGGAACGACTATTGCCGGAATTTCAGCGTTGGAAGAACACGGATTCCGTAACGCGGCGATCAAGGCTGTGCGAGCTGCCACCGAACGTTCTATCATGCTAGGGCAAGCCAAATCCTGATTAAATCATCCGACTTTTGACCAAAGGGCACCTCCGATAGCTTCATGCTAAGAAAGTTCCCCAGTTTCCTGAGTTCTTTGTTGGTTCGAAATCTGATGAACTCGGAAACCTGATGAACTCATTCAACAGGGGGCTTACAAACCGCCTCGATTTGAGAAAATTAGGAATCATTTTTTCTCGAAATTGGGTTAACCAGAGGCACCCAAAACTAAATGGCATTTTGTCACGAAATCTTCGCAATCAAACATTTTGTGACTTTAAGCACTTTTTCTGTTTTCATTAGTCCGATTTCTGCCTAGTTTTTGGCGAATTTCGGTTATTGGGTTTTCCGAAATGGCGGGTGCTCTGGATGCAAATCCAGAGCATCCCTAATTTACTCACCTCGAAACCTTCTACAAGCTTAAAAATCAATAACTTGTCGCAATTGCTTCCATCATACGAATAGCTTCCGTATTCTGACGGACTTCATGCACTCGATGAATAAGCCCTCCTTGCTCGCGAGACCACGCTGTCAGAGCGATTGTGGGACAGCTCCGCGCGGAGAGCTCATGCTCCCCAACAAGGGGGCTCAAGAAACTCTTTCTTGAAAGTCCAATCATGACAGGACGCTCCTGGACTGCTAACTGGGGAATTGCTTTAAGTAAGGCTAGATTGTCTTCAAGCCGCTTGCCAAAACCAATTCCAGGATCCCAGCAAAGCCTTTCACTCGCAATGCCAGCTGAAAGCAAGGTCTCGAAGCGCTCTTGAAAGTAATCTCGCACTTCTGAGACTACATTATTATAATGCGGAGTATCCTGCATCGTCTTGGGCACGCCTTTCATGTGCATCACGACGACCCCACAGTCTGAGTTGGCGCACACTTCGATCATCTGAGCATCACGAAGCCCTGAAATATCATTCACGATAGTGGCCCCGGCTTGGAGAGCTTGGAGAGCGACTTCTGCCTTACACGTGTCCACCGAAATCGGAACCGACACCTTATTCGATAAGCCTTCGATCACAGGGATAACTCTCGCAAGCTCTTCCCCTAAGGACACTGCTTGAGAACCGGGACGGCTAGACTCTCCCCCAACATCAATCATATCAGCCCCTTCTGCAACCATGCTCACGCCGTGCTGAATGGCTGTTTCTACGCGAGACCATTTACCACCATCTGAAAAGGAATCTGGGGTCACATTCAAGATACCCATGACGAGAGCACCTTGTTCGAGAGATAAATCTTCGCCCGCTACTCGCCAGACAGTCTTTTTTTTCTGTTTTGACCTCGCCACGCCTTCCTTTAAACTATCTGAGATGAGGAAACGACAACTAACAACCACTCCAATCATTGCGATCTGGTTTTATCTCAGCGGTCTTGCCATTGGGGTCGAGAAAGAAGTTTGGGAAGAAGTGAGTCACAACGTCCGCATCATGCGCCATCGAGATGGCACTAATACTGAGTACCGTCGTTCCAATGATGAAAAAACCCTCGTTAAGAAGCGAATCTCGGGAGTCAAAGGTGGCCGAGCGGCCATCTTAACGACAACTATCTATCGAATGGACAAACGCGGGAACCCACTTTCGTGTAAAATCTTTGATGGAAAGGAAAATCTGCTCTTCAAGGTCTCCTACGGCTACCATCGTAAGACGGGACAACTGGTCGCAGAGGATATGTTCGATGCCCGGGTGCCACAGGTGAACCCCGAAACAGGAAAGGAAGTGCCCGTCCGACGTATGTATTGGTTCTACGATGGTGGTGGTAATGTCACCAAGGCATTCTCCTTCGTCTGGCGAAAGGGTGAATACGCAGAAGAACTCTACAATAAGCCAAAAGACATCGAATCTAGCTTTCCTAGCGATAATCCCTTCCGCAAAAATACCCCGTCATTGATCCCGCAAAACCCAGCCAACGACAACGACCTACTTGCTCCACCACCTCTTCCTCCTTTACCTTTCGAACAATAAGGCAGATCGAGAACCATCATAGACACCGGTTTGGTTGCAAAATCATGACCGCCTCCGTTGGCGCGAGGGTTTTTGTTTACATAATTCTGTAGATACTGAGCCCAAGATGCTCTTCTTTTCTCGGGTTTTTGAAAGAACAGAGCTTAAAAAAATAGTATTAACTACAACATCATGCGTTCTATTGCAGCCTCACTCGGGACCGTTCTCCTTTCACCCCTTCTTGCGGCCGAGCTCCCCCTTCAATTCAATCGGGATATCCGCCCGATTCTATCAGAGAAATGCATTGCCTGCCACGGACCAGACTCCAAGCACCGAGAGGCTGACCTCCGTCTCGACACTGCCGAAGGTGCTTACGCAGCACTAGTCGAGGGAGAAGGCTTTGGCATCGTGCCAGGAAAACCTGAAGAATCGCAAATACTCGCTCGCATTGATACCGATGATCCAGACGAAATCATGCCTCCTCCACACTTCCACAAAGAAGTGACCACTGAGGAACGCGCCATCCTGGCACGATGGATCGAGGAAGGAGCAGAGTATCAAGTGCATTGGTCCTACACCCCTCTCGTAGAACCTGCTATTCCTCAGCTCACTCAACACCAAAACAAAGCGAAGAACCCAATTGATAATTTTATCTTCGCTCGGCTAGAGGCAGAAGGCATCGAGCCTGCCCCGTTGGCTTCCGACCAAGAACTCATCCGCCGCCTTTCCCTCGATCTCACCGGGTTACCGCCTGCGCCGGACGCGCATTCTAATCCTGATTCTGCACTCGAAAGCTATCTCGACTCTCCTGCCTACGGAGAGAGAATGGCAGTCCCTTGGTTAGATGTCGTGCGCTTTGCCGATACCGTCGGTTATCACGGTGACCAGAATCAACGGATCTTCCCCTATCGCGATTACGTCATCGAAGCGTTCAACAAGAACCTACCCTACGACCAATTTGTCCGTGAGCAACTGGCGGGAGATCTGTTGGAAAATCCAACCCAAGATCAACTCGTTGCGACAGGATTCAATCGTCTCAACCTGATGTCACGTGAGGGTGGAGTTCAACCGAAAGAATACATTAAGAAATATGCCGCCGACCGCGTGAGAGCGGTAGGCACTGCCTTCCTCGGGCAAACCACAGGCTGCGCGGAGTGTCACGATCACAAGTACGATCCGATCACGGCACGCGACTTCTACTCCCTTGCCGCGTTCTTCGATGACGTACAACAATGGGGAACCTACAGTGACTACGCGGGGCTGATTAAAGAACTTAAGGGATTCAATAATCCTAGTCCTTTCCCGCCCGAGCTGATCACGAAGTCTGACTCTCTAGCACGAGAAATCCGCTATCTCGAAAACTTGTCGATTCAGGAACTCGCAAAGAAGCCGCTGCCTAACAATGGGCACGAGCACATCGAAGCCCTCCGAGAGTTTGCAGAGAAACACGCCCAAGGTTGGGCTCCCCTGCTCGTGGAAGAGTATCACTCTGAGAAGAAAACTCCGATGGAAACTCTCCCCGAAGATGGCTCAGTCTTGCTCAAAGGAAAGCCACGGAAAGAAGATGTCCTAACCTTCCAACTCACTCCTCAATCGCCTTATCTCGGAAGCCTCCAAATTGAGGCCTTGCCTGACGAAAATAATGGAGGTCACGTCGGACGCTCGAAAGATGGTCGCTTCCAGCTCAGCCCCACTGTCGAACTCATCTTAGCAAATGGTGAGAAAAAACCACTACCCGTGCGCTTTGCTCAAGCCGATCTCGACCGCCCAGCTAAATATGTCAATGGAGAACGAGCGTCAGACTCCTTTGGTGAAACCTGGTTGTCTGCCCCAGGTCCCTTCGAACTCCCTTCTAACATTACACAGCAGAAGGCCACCGCGGTTCTTTGTTTCCAAGAATTGGTCACCCTTCCCGCTGGAGCCCATCTCCAAGTGACTATTCGGTCGGGTGACATTGGTCGCTTGCGTTTCTCGCAATCTCCACGCCTTGACCCAGTGCCAGGACAGCCGGCCTTCACGGCACCTTTCCTCTCGGCCCTGGCTAGTGGAGATAAGGTGAATGCAGCCTACCATCTCTGCTTTAGTCCGACTAACAAGCTCTCTCCTCACTACAAAGCCCTGCTCAAGCACACACGCCAAGCTCGCGCGGGATGGAGCCGAACCCTCGTCACTAATCGTATCGAGAAACCAGCCTATCCGACTCAGGTCCTCAATCGTGGTGATTGGACTGATGAGACCGGAGAACTGGTAGCGCCCGCTGTGCTCAGCTTCCTCCCCTCGGAAAGCCTTCCTTCTGACCGTAAGCTGACTCGGCTCGACCTCGCGAACTGGATCGTCGCGGATGAGAACCCTCTCACCGCTCGTCACTTTGTGAATCGCCTTTGGAAGCAATTCTTTGGCACCGGACTTTCCAATGTCCTCGATGACCTCGGTGGCCAAGGAGAACCTCCTAGTCATCCCGAACTCCTCGATTGGTTAGCGATCGAATTCCGCAAATCAGGATGGGACGTTAAGAACCTCGTGAGCTTGATAACAAGCTCATATACCTATCGTCAAAAAGCGGCTTTTCGGGAAGAACTCCTCGAAACAGATCCTTACAACCGACTCCTTGCCCAGCAGGCTGGACGCCGACTCGACGCCGAGTTTGTGCGAGATAATGCCCTTGCGGTAGCAGGCCTTCTTCACCAAGACCTGATTGGAGGAGCCTCTATCAGCCCCTACCAGCCCGAAGGTCATTATGAGGCACTGAACTTCCCGAAGCGAGAGTATCGCAACAGTTCTCTCTTCTATCAACACCGTCGCACAGTCTACGCGCACTGGCAGCGCACCTTCTTACACCCTATGTTGGGGAACTTTGATGCACCTTCACGAGACGAATGCGCGGCTGACCGTCCTCAGGCCAACTCTCCTCAACAAGCCCTCACTTTGCTGAACGATCCTACCTTTGTGGAAGCGGCACACGCTCTCAGTAAACGTATGCTTGCTGAAACTCCCAACGGTAACGACCGAGATCGTGTGACTCATCTCTATCAGCACGCTCTCAACCGCGAACCCGACGATACGGAATTCGAAAGCTTCCAACGAGTGTTAGCACAAGCACGCGAGAAGGAAGAAAATGCCGGCGACGAGCAGAAAATCTGGTTCCACGCCTCTCGCCTCATCCTCAACCTACACGAAACGATCACTCGTTATTAATCCCCCTCTCCCCGCTCGATTATGATCCTCAAACCTGAACATGCCCTTTCGATCAATCGCCGCTCCTTCCTCAACAATTCCTTCGCAGGATTAGGAGGGATGGCCTTGGCATCATTAGCTGGTGGAAACCAAGCACGTGGAGCTGCCGAAAAGGCGTGGCCCGGCACCTACGACAATGTTCTCCACCATGCTCCGAAGGCAAAACGAATCATCCATCTTTGCATGGCTGGTGGTCCCTCACATCTAGAGAGCTTTGATTACAAACCTGAGCTTGATCGACTCGACGGGCAGGCCTTCCCATCCTCCTTCACCGAAGGTCAACAGCTCGCGCAGCTGCAGGGCAAGGAACTCAAGGCCCGCGGCTCTTTCGCTCAATTTGCGCAACATGGTGAGTCCGGCATGTGGGTCTCTGATCTCTTCCCTCACCTTGCGGGCATTGCCGATGATCTTTGCGTGATTAATTCCATGAAGACGGAGCAGATCAACCACGATCCTGCACACGCCTTCTTCAATACTGGTTCGATCGTAAAGGGCCGACCATCTATGGGCTCTTGGTTTCTCTATGGTCTCGGAGCGGAGACGGAAGAACTCCCTGGCTACATCGTGTTGATGTCTCGTGCTTACAATGGCACACAACCCGTCTCCTCACGGCAATGGTCTGCCGGATTCCTGCCCTCCAAGTATCAAGGTATCCAACTGCAATCCAAGGGAGATGCGGTGCACTATATCGGAAATCCCGAGGGAGTCTGCCAATCGGCGCAACGACAACTCATCGATGAAGTGCAGCAGCTCAACCAGCACTTACGCAGCTCGCGCATGGACTCCGAGATTGATACTCGCATCGCGCAATATGAGATGGCTTTCCGAATGCAGAGTTCGGTGCCTGAACTGACCGATCTCTCAGGCGAAAACCAAGCCACTCTCGACCTCTACGGCATCAAGGAAACCAGTGATGGCAGCTTTGCCTCCAACTGCTTGTTAGCACG
>CALFBF010000157.1 GCA_937949965.1 uncultured Roseibacillus sp. | reverse complement strand
TCACGCCGGAACCAGCGCAAGCCGCTACTTGGCGTCTTCTCTGCAGCGTAATCTTGTTTCGAAATGTAGCGTTAAGAACCGGGGAATTCGTTACGGAAAGTTTTCGGTGATTCACAATACCAATTGTCCGGCGGCTCTGATCGAGTGTGGCTTCATGAGTAACTCCCGCGAGCGTTCTCGTTGTAACACCTCATCCTTTCAAGATGCCGCTGCACGCGCTATCGTCGCTGGGATCGAGCGCTGGGATCGTTCTTACTAAGAAAGTAGGAGCCCGTTTTTCTAAGAAGGTTTCTAAGAAAGCTCCCGTTGCGATTTTTTAGGAGTACGCCAAATGGCTTGAAAAGCTCGTGCGTGCGCGGGGTCATTGAGAAGCAGTCCCATAGGTTGCCGCTGCTTGCTTTGTAAACGATGGATGAGGAGTTCGCCGACTTCATTGGGTGCGAGTTCTCTTCGGAGATGATGGGCGATGCGTCCCATGGAGCAGCGCGGGTTGATTTCGACGATGGGCCGTAGCGCGGTATTCTCTTCTGAATCGGTGTAAAAGAAGGCGTCGATGGCGACTGGTCCGTGGTAATTGGGTAGCAATGTTCCCAAGCGGCGAGGAAGAATTTCCTTATAGAAGTGAGGTCCGGTAAAGCTCCGGCCTGCGGATCGAACTACGTTCTGGTGGAACAAAACGGTGAGTTCGTGGGGGAAAAGGTTCCCGATTTTAGGCGCCACCCGAGTGCCAAGGTAGTGGCCGCGGCTGTCGGTTAAGAGCTGAGTGAAGGTGAGAAAACGCGTTTTTCCTTCGCGGTCAATTTCGTAGAGGGCTGAGAAGTCGAGCTGCCGGGTGAGAAAGGGTTCGATGACAAGCGCGCCTTGATTCTGTAGGGTGCGGGTGAGCCATTGGGTTGCTTTTAGCTCGTCCGTTTCTTCATCGACGATGAGCTGGCCTTTACCCGCGCATGCCCATTCTGGTTTTAGGAGAAATGGACCTTGGTTCCGGTGGTTTGTTAGGAATTCTTGCGCTTCGGTTAGGGAAGTGAAGGGGTGGGATTCGTTGTTCGCGAGTCGGAGTTCTTTTGCCGCTCGCTGAGTGAGACTTTTACCGAAGTAGGGACTCGGGAGAGACTCCCGCCATGGGTGTAGCGTATTCTCCGTGGGATGGTGGGCGAGGGGCTTGAGGAGAGTGCTCATTTCTGGCGACCAGGCCCAGGGACGGAATCCTCCCAGCTTTCTCTCGGCGAGAGTTTCGGTAATGGTGGTCTCAGAGAGGGGGAGAATCTCGGGTAGCGAGAGGCCTGCTTCCTTCAATTGAGCAAGATGTGCCGCAGTGGGTGGGTGCCTGAGTAGCGCGACGTCATCTGGGTGAGCGTTTGCAAGAATGAGCACTTCCAGGTCTTGTTCGAGATGGAGACTAGCTTGATTGGGCTGATAGGGGCGTCCAGTAGCGGAGGCCGAGATGTGCGCTTCGCAGTTGGGATTAAAGAGATGGAGAAAGGGCGTGCGTCCGCGTGAACGCTGATAGATTTTCAGATTATTAATGAAGTCGTCTTTCAGACCAGCCTTGCGCCGTCCTTCTTCGTTAAAGGGAACTGGGCCTTCGGGTGCTTTTGCTCGGATGGGTGTTAAGGGGTGGGCTAGGGAACGGTGCCAAGCATCCCAGTCGGATTCCTGCTCTTTCTTAAAGCGCCGCAGCCACTTGAGACCGTAACCCACGTGTGCAATCTCGTCTTTGTAGATCTTATCTAACAGCGAAGAGGTTTCTTGATCTCCGATACGCGAGAAGGCTTGTGAGTAGTGCTTGGCGTAGTCGAGATTGCTCTGTTCGAAGGTGAGTGACAGCCGAGAGACGTATTCGATGGGCGAGTTCATCTCGGCAATGTGATCCCAGATCATCCGCGAGAGACTGTGGTCTCCGAAGGAGGTGCCGGTAGCCGCCATTCGGTCCAGATAGAGACGAGTGTGCTCCTGCTCTTCCTGAAGAGTGTGGAGCAATCCTCGCCGAAAGGCGTCGGGGGCATCGGGGAATTTCAGCAAGGCCAAGGCCATGAGCTCCACTGCGAGAAGCTCGTGGTTGCAAAAGAAGTGGAGCAAGACCGAGCGGTGTTCTTCGCTGCTGAGTTGCTCTAGGGAAGGGATTTTGGTCCGCGAATCGCGGTTTCCTCTCGGGCGTAGTTCAGCGGGACGACCGGGACTATCTGGGGTACGGTAGCTGCCCTTCTGAGGAGGATCGAGGACGAGTCCCTGCGGAGGTGGAGCCAGCTTTTCAGCAAGACTTTCTGCGAGGAGGATTCTTTCTGCGTAATCGCGGACCGTCATCAGCTGGTGCGCAGACTACATCACGGCGTGGAGCTGTGCGAGTGAAAGTAGGGTGTAAGAGGTTACTAGCACCGGGTCATTTTCCCACCAACGGGAGTTGGTATTGATCCAGGAGCCGTCCTCTCGCTGGGTGGAGAGAAGTTTTCGGCTCAGGTCGAGCCGCCAGTCAACTTCCTTACCATCGGGCAGGGTGATGGTATCGACTCCGGCCGCGGAGTAGGCTTTCGCGATGGTCTGATAGTAGTAGTAAAGACCTTGTTCGCCGAGGCCGGGATTCTCCGCGAGAGTGTAGTTTTTGCTAAGCCAATCGAGAACCGCGACTACCCGAGGATCGTCTTTTTCGAGGTCCGCGTAGATGAAGGAGAGGAGGCCGGCGTAGGACATCGAGCCGTAGGAACGCAGCGCAGTGGTGCCGTCTGCGAGTTCTTGTTCGCCCGCCTTGCTGTCCGCGGGGAAGTAGACGAAGCCTCCTTTGTTGTCAGGGTCATCTGAGGCAAAGGATTGGTCGTTGGTCGCTGTTAGGTTTTGGCAACGAGAGACGAACTGGATGGCAGCTTCCCAATCGAGTTTAGGTTGTTTGCCGTGTTCGGAGTCCGTGGCCAGTTGCTTGGTGTGGTAAAGGGCCTCTAGTGAGAGATAGGTGTTAGACATGTCGGAGTGGGCGTAAGAGCCTCCGTAGCCGATTCCGCCGTCGAACTGATCGTCAGTCTCACCCTTGTTTCCCCAATCGGTTTGCTGATTGATCAGGAAGCGTCGCGCACGTAGCAAGAGGGGTTCGTCTTCCTTTTTCCCCAAGGCGAGGAAGGCCATGATGGAGGTCGAGGTGTTGTAGGTGGCCAGTCCTTTGCCGTAGATTCCGCCGTCCGACTTTTGATTGGCACGTAGGAAGTCGAAGCCAGCCTTCACCCAATCAGGAGTAGGGGCCGTGTGATCGTAATTGGGATTACGGAGAATGCCTGCGAGAGCAAGGGCGGTGACCGCCGGCACTGTCGAATCACCCCAGTAGCCATCTGCCTGCTGTTGTGACTTGAGGTAGGCCATTCCCGTCGTGATCGCTCTTTCCGCTTCTAACTTAACGGAGAGATGGGCGTCTGCAGTCTGTGGTGACTGAACGACAGATTGCGCGGAAAGGCACGCGGAGAGAGCGAATGAAGTCAGAAGGAATTTCATAATCATCTAAGGAGAAGATAGGAGCTGGTTTATTTTTCTTTAAGCAAGGGGGCCAGGGTCACTGTAACGGGGGTCCCGAGAGGGGGAAGTTGTTTTTTATTCGGAATCCAAGGTTCATCCGTCAGATTATCTTTTCCCGCAAAGTTGAAGAGCGACGAGCGGGTGATGTAGATGGCGGCGATGTCTCCTGAGGTCTCCGCCTTGAAGGCCTTGTTGTGGAGATAAGAACCTTGATAGACCCAGGGTTTGGGTTCCATTTCTCGTTCGTTGCCGAGGTGGTAGATGAGGTCGTTGAGAGAGACTTCGTGCTTTTCACCGTCCAGTTCCCAAGCGACCAATATCTGTAGCCGCGCGGCATTTTTCTGTGTTTCGGAGACTTCGGGATACTTGCCAGTGCTCTCAAAGTTTTCGTCCAGAATCGGGAAAAGTTCAGGTGAACTCTGATAGCGAAGGAGCTTGAGCGCGATATTGAGATTGAGGGGAGAGGTCTTGGTGATCAGGAGAGCCTCGTGGATTTTACCTTTCTCATGGCAAATGGCGAACTCGAGAACCCCTTCGTTTTGATTCACTTCGGCCGGGAAGGAGATTCTGCGAGTGTCCTCATGGAAGACAACCTGACCCAATGAATACTCGCCATTTCCAAGCTCCTTCACGGCAGGCTTTTCGGTCACTTCTTCGGCAAGAGCCAGTGAGGCATATAGGGTCAGGAAGGCAATTTGTATTCCGCGAATTGGCATCAAGGGACTGTAACGCAGCTTGCCGATGTCGTCTTTAGGAAAAAAAGAGCTGAGCCTTTGTCTGATCACTCGGAAGGAGGACTGGGTTCCGTGGGTTCACTCTCCGGTTCCTCTTCGGTTGTGTTCTCAGATGCGTTCTCGGATTCTTCTTCTGGAGCGAGAATCGGAGGCCCTGCTTGTAGCGATTGAAAAGGAGTTGTTAGAATTTGCTGCCAGGCTAAGCGGGTGACGCGGTTGACTAGGGCTTGCTCCGAATCATTGCTCTCAATGAGGTCTGGGAGAGGTGTCAGGTTTCCGATAGCCGAGATGCGACGTGCCAATAGACGATAGAGCGCGGTGGTGAGTTCGGCATCCAAGTTGTCGTCCGAATCTGGGGCCAAGGTGACCACTTCGAGGGAGGGTTTCTCAGGGTCTTCTTCGGGAAGAGTCATCCAGATTGCTAGGGGAAGAGAGGGGAGTTCGTGTTTGGGTTGAGGAGCGCTTTGGATGTGGAAGCTCGGCTGGCAGAGCTGCCCACTCCCGACCGAGATGAGTTCTGTTAGAGTGGTGATCGCACCCGTGAGAGTTTCCGGCGTGCGTGCGGTGTTGATATGGATCTGTAACGGAATCGCAGTTGAGGGATCGGCATTCCATGGCGGAAGGACGACCTTCAGATTGGCAAGGGTTTGGGTGACCTTTTCCTGGATAGGGGTG
>CALFBF010000156.1 GCA_937949965.1 uncultured Roseibacillus sp. | reverse complement strand
AGTGGAACCACCCGGTCCCATTCCGAACCCGGAAGTGAAACGCTACAGCGCCGATGGTAGTGGGGCGATAGGCCCTGTGAGAGTAGGTCGTCGCCAGTTATAAGCCCGATTCAGTCTAACGACTGAATCGGGCTCTTTTTTCACCTCCTTTTCTGGGTGTAAGACTCAAGGAGAAAAACCTCACAGGACTCCGTCCTTGACGTTCTGAAGACAGGGTTCATCCTTATAAAACAATCAAGGGAACTGTCGTGGAAAGTGATTTATTACATACCGAAAAAATATTGGCGGACCGGAAAACCTTCTTTTTAGACCTGAAAGAAAACGCCCGCGGTCGAGTTGTTAAAATCACCGAAGATGTCGGCGGTAATCGCGACACCATCATGGTCCCTGCGGAGATTCTAGGAGACTTCATCGCTGCCCTCAGTGATATCCAAGCGACGAACGATAGTCAGTAGCTTTGTTTGCCTGAAAAATGCGCGGAGCAACCGTCAGTACATTAGTACCTGCTAGTTCTGAAGAGGCTTTCGCGTTGCTTCATAATTACGACAGACGCCTTGAATGGGATACGCTTCTCCGAAAAGCAGAACTTACCCGTGGGCATCTGGTGGCTAAAAAAGGGGCGACTTCCCTCTGTGTAGGGCGTCCAATGTTCGGAATCTTTAAGATGGAGACGCGATACCTAGTCTATAAGAAAGGAGAATCTGCAGCAGTCGAACTAATTAGTCGGCCACCATTATTTGATAAGTTTGCGGCGTCAATTAAACATGAAGATATGGCTGGCGGGTCAATGATTACTTATAAGTTCCGTTTTACGGCACGACCGAAATTGTTGCGTTGGTTACTTGAGCCTCTTATGCTTGAAGCTCTTCGTTTAGAAACCGCTAAACGATTACAAGCGTTGTCGCATTTTTTATCCTAAAGCTAAGAATAAATGTAGTTCGTTTTTGTGAAGCTTCTTTTTCTTGGCCTTATTAGTTAGCAGTTTTAACTGCTAACTAATAGTTTTCTTCCCTCTTCGAATTCTTCTTCAGAATTATAATCGTCAATTTGTGACTTTTTCGGTTTCATGTTTGCGACGTGAAACAAATCTGGGAACAAGCTATTCTTTTTTACAATCTGCCACTGACGGTTCTGCTAGTGCTGGTGTTTTGTTTTTGGCTGTTCAGCTTGTTAGGAGCCATTGATTTGGATTTTCTAGACTTCGATTTTGATACCGATACCGACGGAGCTGATGGGGGAGCCTTCGGATTCCTCCTACGTTGTGTCAATGCACAGGATGTTCCGGTGATGATTATTCTGAGCCTCTTGACCCTCTTTATGTGGGCCATCGCAGTTGCGTCTAATTCGGCTTTCAATCCTGATCACAATGGCTGGCTCGCGGTTGCAATGCTGTTAGGAAACTTCTTTACCAGCGTTTGCCTAGTTAAGGCGGTTACGCAGCCACTGCGCCCTTTGATGAGAGCGCTCAAGAATGATAAGGAGCATCAGGAGCCTTTGGTCGGGATGAGTGGAGTCGTTAAGAGCCGTGTCCTTGATCACAACTTCGGTCAGGTCGAAGTCGCTCGCGACAAAGGAGCTCCCGCCTTACTCAATGCTGTTTTACCAGAAGGCCGTGACGCCTTGGTGCGCGGCGACCAAATCCTCGTCATCGATTTCGATAAGGAGCGAGATAAGTTTCTCGTTCATCCTGAAGCCTAGAAACCCCGTAACCCTTCGGATAACCCCAATTAAGATACAACAACTACTATGACTACCCCTCTGTTTACCCTTGCCTTTTTGGACGGTATCACCGGCCCCTTGTTAACCATAATCATCGTTGGCATTGTCGCCATCGTAGCTATTGGCATCTTTGTCCTGCTAACCTTTTACCGCAAGGTGGAGAAGGGAACCGCACTCATCCGGACGGGAATGGGAGGAACGAGAGTCTACTTCAACGGGGGAGTGGTCGTCCCTATTGCTCACCGCGCAGACCTGATGGATATCTCTCTCAAGCGTATCGAAATCGACCGCACTGGTCGTAATGGCCTCATCTGTAAGGACAATATGCGAGCCGACATCAAGGTCGCCTTTTTCGTGCGGGTGAATAATGCCGCAGATGATGTCTTGCGAGTGGCCGAGAGCGTTGGTTGCGAGCGTGCCTCCAGTGAGTCCGAGATCCGCACTCTCTTTGATGCTAAGTTCTCCGAGGCACTCAAGACAGTGGGTAAGCGTTTCGAGTTCACTTCTCTCTACGAAGATCGAGACACCTTCCGAGATGAAATTCTCAAAGTGATCGGAACCGATTTGAACGGATTCGTTCTCGATGATGCCGCTATTGATTTCTTAGAGCAGACTCCCGTCGAGATGCTGGACCCCGATAATATTCTCGATGCCGAAGGTATCAAAAAGATCACTCACCTCACTGCGGAGCAGGCCAAATTGTCGAATCATATCGAGCGCGATAAAGAGCGGGTGATTAAGCAACAGGATGTCGAAGCTCGCGAAGCCATTCTAGAACTCGAGCGTCAACTTGCCGAGACCGAGGCCAAGCAAGAGCGTGAAGTCGAGACCGTGAGAGCACGGGAATCTGCCGAGACTGCTAAGGTGCAGGAAGAACAACGCCAGCGAAGTGAACAAGCTCGCATCGCAGCTGAGGAAGAGATCATGATTGCCGAAGAGAACAAGCAGCGCCAAGTGCTGGTCGCTCTTCGTAACAAAGAACGGACCGATGCTATCGAACTAGAACGTGTTGAGCGTGAGCGCATGTTAGAACAGATCGAACGCGAACGTGTTACCGAGCTCAAGTCCATTGAGGCCGAGAAGGCGGTGGAAGTGCAGAAGAAGGAAATTCAAGAAGTGATCCGGGAACGTGTTGCGGTCGAGAAGACTGTCGTCGAAGAGCAGCAGCGCATCAAGGATACCGAGGAATTCGCTACTGCGGATCGCCAGAAGCAGGTCACCGTGACCATCGCCGAAGCCCAAGCCCAGGAGCAATTGATTGGTCGTATCAAAGAGGCCGAAGCGCAGAAAGAGGCGGCTCAGCTTGCTGCTGACGAACATGCCTACGAGGTCGTCAAAGAAGCAGAAGCCGGTCGCCAAGCGGCGGAGTTGAATGCCGAACAACGCATTATCGCCGCTGAGGCGGAGCAGACTGCTGCCGAGAAAGAATCTCTCGCCAAGAAGATGCTTGCCGAGGCGGTGGCCAAGGAAGCCGCTGCTACCGGGTTGGGTGAGGCCGAAGTTCTCAAGGCTAAAGGAATGGCCGATGCGGAAGCGATTGAGCTGAAAGCGGCTGCGATGAAACTCTTCGAAGAAGCCGGTCAGGAGCACGAAGAGTTCAAGCTGGAGCTTGAGAAGGAGAAGGACGTGGAGTTGGCTGAAATCGATGTCCAGCGCCAGATTGCAGCTGAGCAGGCTAAGGTTGTGGGTGAGGCTCTCAAGAGTGCCAAGATCGACATCGTGGGTGGCGAAGTTGAGTTCTTCGACCGCATTACGAAGTCCATCACTACGGGAAAAGCTGTTGACCGTATGGTCGACAACAGCCGAGTTATCGATGATGTGAAGGAGACCTTCTTTAACGGCGATCCTGATTATTTCAAGGGGCAGTTAGGGACTTGGATTCAGGACTTCGGAGTGGAATCTGAAGACCTCAAGAATCTCTCGGTATCGGCTCTTTTAGGCAAACTGATCACCGATTCCAGTGGCGAAAAACGCACCAAACTCATCGGAATGTTAGGTGCTGCCGAGCGGTTCGGAATCTCTGATGCCAAGGCGGGTGATCTGTTGTCGTAGCGCAGAATTTTTCACAGAACAATCGTTTAGAAAGAAGACTGCTAGATGCCTGAATCGGATCAGTTAGAAGGAGGAAGTTACGAAGTCATTCGTGCTCGCTTGGAGAAGCATGGTGGCGAGCTGAGACGCCGCCTTGGAGTGCTCAATGAAGCGCGGAAGGATATCTTTGGCGCAGTGGAGACCTCGCTGGTCGCGACTGAGCGAGTGACCTCCGAGCACAATTGTGTTCCCCGTGACCTCGTGGCAGTGGGAGGGAATCGTTTTCTCTTTGGTTACAATATTCAGTTTGGTCTCAAGCAAACGACCGAGATTAGCGATGTCTTTGCGGCCTATGAGTATGATCCCGTCGAGCATATCTTCCACCCGCTTCCTATTGAGGAACTCCTGAGCGGGCCGAGCTTTTCGGAAGACTTTGCTTATCTTTACAAGTATTACAAAGAGGCTTTCTTCGCCAAGTTCATGGTGATTGGCCCGCATCTTTACATGAAGATGCGTATCGGTCGTGGGGTGGATGACTTCAAGACCTTCAAGTGGCTTCGCGCTGGGGATGGTCATCTCGAATACATCGGCAATCGCTTCGATCATGAGTTCGTCTATCCACCGCAGCAGGAGTTCGAGTGGAAGCGTGCTCATCGTGATATGCAGCGCGCAGGTGAGCATCCTCACATCTCGATTAATGATCGAGTTTTTGTCGAAACCGTTGGTGGTGATCTCACCATCAAGATTGAGGACAACACCGAGAGTGGAGAAGGTATCTATGCCGAGCCCGTTAACGATGCCGACCAGTCTCTCGACGATGCCGAGGTCTTCTATGCTGAAGTGGGCCCCTTGGTCCTGTTGAAAATCCTGCCTTATCGCGAAGACCTTCACCGTTATCTCGTCTTCAACGAAAAGACCCAGGACGTGAAGCGCATCGACGCCATTGGCCATTCTTGTGTTCTTCTTCCTGACGATCAGGGACTGATTTTCTCGAATGGTTATCTCCTTCTAACAGGAGAAGTGCGCATCTTCGATACCGAGCTTTCGAACATGATGTTCGAGCGCCGGATTCCCTCTGCCAATGGTGAGGACACCCTCTTCGTTTTCTACAATCGAGTGAGTGGGGATTACATCCTTCTTTCCTACAATCTCATTAGCCAAGCGGTGGAGACACCAGTGATCTGCAATGGCTATTCTCTCTTTCCTAACGGTGAGTTGGTCTACTTCAAGACCGAGGAGGCCGCCCAGAAGCACCACACTCTTCAGGTATGGACCACGCCCTATCTCAATGAAGAAGCGCTCGCCGCACAGCAGCAGGACGAGTCTTCCTACCTCTTCAAAGTCGGTAATGCCGACTTGGTGCGCGGGATGTCGGAGTGCCGCGAAGTCCTGACCCTGTTAGGGAAGGATGACAACTATGGTGGACTCTATCTCGACCTCGTAAAGCGCACTGGGGATATCGCCGATTCCTACTTTTGGCTCAGCAAAGAAGAGACCGCGAACCTCGCCGAACCCGTCCGCGAAATTAACCAAGCCGCGCAATCGGCGTTGGAAGAATTCGATAAGGTCAAGGCCCAGCGCAAAGCAGCCCAGACGAAGACCAAAGAAGTTCGGGAAACGGTAAGCGAACTACTTGCCAAAATTCGTCACTCGCCGCCTGATGACATCTTCGGGTTTGTGCATCACTTGTCTGAGCTGCGCACTCGTCGTGGCGAAGTGATTAGCCTGCGCGAAGTACGCTATGCCAAGGGCGAGACCGTAGATGAGTTAGACGCTCAACTTGTGGAGGCTTCGGAGAAGGCCTCCCAAAAGACGGTCGATTTTTTGCTCAAGGAAGAAGCGCTCGTTCCTTATCGACAGGCTGTCTCAGAGCAGGGTGAGGCCATTCCCAATTTAGCGAAAGTGACCGAGGCTGATGCGGTAGGAGAAGCGCTTGCGATGGCGGGTAATGAGTTAGAAATGCTCATTGATATTGTGGGGAATCTCAAGATTGAGGATGCTACCCAGACCACCGCCATCATCGACGGGATTTCTAGTATTTACGCCGAGCTCAATGGCGTGCGCGCGGACCTCAAGAATAAGCGGAGCGAATTAGCCAAGGCGGAAGGGACGGCTCAGTTCGGGGCTCAGATTAAGCTCATTTCGCAGGCCGTGGTGAACTATCTCGATGTTTGCGATACGCCGGAGAAGTGCGACGAGTCGCTCACTAAGCTCATGGTGCAGCTTGAGGAGTTAGAGGGACGTTTTGCGGAGTTTGATGATTACGTGGAAGAACTCGCTGGCAAGCGAGAGGAGGTTTACGAAGCCTTTGAGGGGCGTAAACAGCAGCTCATCGATGGTCGGAATAAGCGTGCGGGCTCGTTGCTGCGCTCAGCAGAACGCATTCTCGGCAGCATTGAGCGCCGTCTGGAGACCTTTGATTCGTTAGAGGAAATCAACGGCTACTTCGCTGGGGATCTGATGGTGGAGAAGGTGCGTGGCGTGGTCGACGATCTCAAGGAACTTGGCGATGGCGTCAAGGCTGACGACCTACGGACTCGGCTCAAGACTCTTCGGGAAGATGCCGCCCGTCAGCTCAAGGATCGCAAGGAACTCTACGTTGATGGCCAGAATGTGATTCGCTTCGGGAAGCATTCCTTTGGAGTGAATACTCGGGAGCTAGAACTCTCGGTGGTGCCGCGAGATGGCGAAATGTGGTTTCACCTTTCGGGAACGGATTTCTACGAGGCGATTAGTAATGAGGATTTCCTCGCTACCCAATCGGTTTGGGAGCTTGAAGTCGCGAGCGAGAACCCCGAACTCTATCGTGGCGAGTGGCTTGCGGGTCTTTTGTTAAAGAAGGGGATCGAGGGAGAAGCGGTAGCAGACCTTTTGCCACAAGTGCAGGCTTTCATGCAGGCTCGTTATGCAGAGGGTTATGTTAAGGGGGTGCACGATGAGGATGCGGCTAAGATTTTAGCCGCGCTCTCGCCCATTGCTCAGAATGCTGGTCTCTTGCGCTTTAGTCCATTAGTGCGTGGAGCAGGAATCGTTCTGTGGGCGGATCGCGATCAGGAAGGTCGTCGTGAAATCGCTCGCCTCATTGCCGGACACGGCGAACGACTCAAGGCATTCGGGGAAACCAATCGTGCTCAGCACGAATTGGAAGTCTCTCTCACCAAGGAGATTGCAGACCAGTTAGAACGCTCCCGATTTGGAGGTCGCGTCAGTGCGCAAGCAGTCGCAGAGTATCTCTTTGCCCAACTCCGTCAGGGCGATGGCTTCGTCGTTTCCAGTGAGGCGGCCGATGCGATTAAACAGCTCAAGCACGAACTCACCGCGAAACGAGCGAATGAAGTCTTTGACAAGGCTATGACCGAGCTCAGCCGTGCCGAAGCTCGCCATGCCTTAGCCTTGGACTGGTTACGTGGTATTTTGGAGGAGAAGACGACTCCCGGAGTTCTCGTCGAAGCCGCTGCCCACTTGGCACGAGGGGGCTTTGAGCAACGTGAAGTGAAGCGCGTCGAGTTAGCCGTTGTCGTCACTGGATTACGAGGCTCTCACCCTCTCATCGAGAGCGGTTCGCTTCAGATCCATTACAATAATTTCTTGGAACGACTAGCTCGCTTCCGTGACGAAGTGTTGCCACTTTACCATCAATTCCAGACTCTCAAGAAAGACTTGGTGGAGGAGAAGCGCAAGGAGATGAAGCTCCACGAACTCAAGCCCGAGGTTATGAGCGCCTTCGTGCGTAACCGTCTGTTAGACGAAGTCTTTCTGCCCGTTATCGGTGATAACCTCGCGAAACAGATTGGAACGGCAGATGCCAATTCGCGAACCGATCGCATGGGTCTGCTCCTGCTCATCTCGCCTCCCGGTTATGGTAAAACGACCCTGATGGAATACGTGGCCAATCGCTTGGGGCTGACTTTCGTCAAGGTCAATGGCCCCGCTCTCGGTCACCATGTCGTCTCTCTCGATCCTGCGCTCGCCAGTGATATGTCGGCCAGTGAGGAACTGGAGAAACTTAATCTCGCGCTCGAAATGGGGGACAACGTGATGCTCTATCTCGACGATATCCAGCATACCAACCCCGAGTTCTTGCAGAAGTTCATCAGCCTCTGCGATGCCCAGCGCAAGATTGAGGGCGTCTATCAGGGCAAGGCTCGGACTTATGATTTGAAGGGGAAGAAAGTCGCCGTCGTGATGGCGGGTAATCCCTACACCGAGAGCGGGGGCAAGTTCCAGATCCCCGACATGTTGGCGAACCGAGCCGATACCTATAATCTAGGCGACATTCTCGGCAGTCACGAAGCGGCCTTCAAGGATAGCTACATCGAGAACGGACTCACTTCCAATGCCTCTCTCTCTCGACTAGCCGCCAGCGGACTCAAGGACGTGCGTTCAGTCATGAAAATGGCGCAAGGCTCTCAGTTGGAAGAAGTCGATTTCGAGGGGAATTACACTCCTGGTGAGATCGAGGAATTTGTGCGCGGCATGAAACTACTCTACCAGGTGCGTGACACCATCTTGCGAGTGAATTTGGAATACATCGCCAGTGCCGCGCAGGAAGACGCCTACCGCACCGAACCCGCCTTTAAGCTGCAGGGTTCTTACCGCAACATGAACCGCATTGCCGAAAAGGTCGTCCCGCTGATGACCGATCAAGAGCTGCAGGAATTAGTGGTCTCGCATTACGAGAACGAAGCGCAAAACCTCACTACCGGAGCCGAAGCGAATCTTCTCAAGTTCCGTGAAATGGAAGGTCTGTTAGACGAGGTGCAAGCGGCTCGTTGGGAGACCATCAAGAAGGAGTTTCGAAAACAGAAAGTGCTTGGAGGAGCGGGGGAGAATGACCCCGTTACTCGCGTAGTCGCACAGATGCAGGAATTCCGCGAAGGCCTCACCTCCATTCAACAAGGCATCGTCGCCGCCGGTAGCAGCTACGCCAAACCGCAAACCCTTAACGAAGCTACCATCACTCAGCTTCGCGAAATCATTGCTGGCCTGCGCGAAGTGCCCGTCAAAGTCGACATCAACGTCGTCCCCGTGCAAGACGAAGACAACTCCATCGAACAAATCGAAAAACGATCATCACCCCTCGACATCGAACCCCATGTTGAGCAGGGGGATTAGTGTTTTATGCTCGATAGTATTTATGGATGACGGCAGTTCCTGAAGGTGGTAGAGTGCATACCGTTAATGAGCCATCAACAGAACAATCAAAAGATTCAATTGCCTCTTCGGGAGCAAGTGAAGTTGATGGCTTTGGCTCGCAAGAGGGCATCCTCCCAAGTGATGTCCGAAGCAGAATTCTTTCAGCAGTGTCCGAAGGAGGTTCGAATTCGGACTTCGCTCAAGCCTGCCAAGAGTATGAGTTTTTAAAGAGTAAAGAGCTGCGGACTGTTGGTAATCTCAGGTTAATTTAGAGATTGAGGGTGGCTAGTACTTCTTTGGCAGGCTTGCGGTCACCGGTGCAGGAGATGCGACGAGGGGCATCAAGAGTCGTAATACTGAAACCAAGATCGTTGTAGTGTTCTTCGATGCGAGGGGTGAGTTGATTCGAAAGAGCGACCGGGCCCGGGTGTTCTGTGAGCCAATGGGCGAGACGAACTTGATCATCCCAACCGAATCCACCTGCCGAGTACTGTGTGAACTCGACATCGTAAGGTGGGTCCGCGTAGATGAAGTCAGTGGGCTCAGTGTTTAGTTTCTCGAAATCACCACATTGAAAAGTCCAGTCCGCAAAGAGGGGTTTAAATTCGAGGAAGTCTTCTCGGTAATTAATCGTCTTATAACGACCGAAGGGGACATTGAAGAAGCCAGATTTGTTAAAGCGACAAAGCCCGTTGAAGCAGGTCCTATTGAGATAGTAGAAAAGTTGAGCTGCTTCAGAAGTTTCGTGGAGCTCAGTTTTAATTAACTCGTTGAAGCGTTCGCGCTGGCGATAGAAAAGGTCGGAGTCGTTACCCATCTCGATGTCGAGCGTGAGACCAGATTTAAGCTGTCGGTAGAAATTGAGGAGATGAGGGTTGATGTCATTGAGCAGCGCTTTCTTAGGAGCCAACCCAAGCGTAACCGCCAGCCCCCCACAAAACGGCTCCACCAAGCGCCGAGAAGTATGTTGCTCCCAGATTGGTGTTAGATGAGGCACCAACCACCGCTTCCCTCCCGCCCACTTCAGGGGAGGTTTTTCTGAATCGTGTTGAGGCGAACTCGTCATTGCTTATCCTGACTGTGTTCGATTAAGAATTTTTCTCAACCTCGGATTTCCATTCGGTTATTGATAAAGAACCTTAATCGCTTTCGTCGGTAGACCCGTTGGCGATGTCGAGGACAGCAACGAACTCCTCTCCTTAATCAGATGAGCCTAGGGCAAGCTGTCGTAAACGAATCTTCCAAATCAAGGATTGCACTGCTATTGTTTTTGGCAACATTGAGTGAATCTGATGAGCGACTTAATCAAACAGACTCAATCGACCCCCGCACAGGA
>CALFBF010000155.1 GCA_937949965.1 uncultured Roseibacillus sp. | reverse complement strand
GCCTTTTGCACACCTGTTAGACGTTGGTCGAGACCTTGATACTTATAAGTCATAGTCTCGTGATTGATGCCTAACTGGTGAAGAAGAGTAGCATGTAAATCACGGATATGGACCGGGTTTTCCAAAATATTATAGCTATAGTCGTCGGTCTTTCCGTAGGTAATGCCGGGTTTAATTCCGCCACCAGCCATCCAGATTGAGAAACAACGAGGATGATGATCACGACCGTAAGTCTCATCAGTGAGTTTTCCCTGACAGTAGACCGTGCGTCCAAACTCACCGCCCCAAATCACAAGGGTATCTTCTAACATCCCGCGTTGTTTAAGATCTTCGATCAGGCCATAACATCCTTGATCCACGTCACGACATTGATCCGGAAGGTGCTGAGGGAGGGAACTGTGTTGGTCCCATCCTCGGTGAAAAATCTGCACAAAACGCACTCCCCTCTCCAGAAGGCGACGCCCCATTAGAGCCGAATTCGCAAAACTCCCTTTGTTCAAGCTTTCGGGACCATAGAGATCCAAGGTTGATTGAGATTCATGCGAAAAATCAGTGAGTTCCGGTACCGAAGCCTGCATTCGGAAGGCCATCTCATACTGTTGAATCCGGGTGCGAATAGACGGGTCTCCGAAATAGTCGAGAGAGCGCTCATTCAATGCAGAAAGACCATCTAACATGTGACGACGGGTCTGGCGGTCAATCCCGGGTGCATTTTTGAGATAAAGAACAGGGTCCCCTTCAGTCCGAAGCTGAACGCCCGAGTATTTCCCCGGTAAGTAACCCGAGCCCCAAAGGCGGTTCGAGATCGCTTGCACGTTTGCCTTGGGGTTGGAGTGCTTTGCCTGTAGAACAACAAAGGTCGGTAAGTTCTGATTAAGCGAACCCAAACCATAGGAAAGCCACGAGCCCATAGAAGCCTTCCCAGCGATTTCGCTGCCAGTGAAGCACAGCTGATTCGCAGGTTCGTGATTAATGGCCTCAGTATACATCGAGTTAATCACACAGATGTCATCGACCACTTTGGCAGTATGCGGCAGCAATTCACTGACCCAGGTCCCACTCTGTCCATGTTGCTTGAAATCAAAGGAAGAAGCAGCCAACGGAAAGGCAGCCTGCCCAGAAGTCATTCCAGTGAGGCGCTCCCCTTGCGAAGTAAGGTAATCTTTTAGGTCCTTCTTATGTTCTGCTTGGAGATGAGGCTTAGGGTCGAGAGTTTCGAACTGAGAAGGCGCACCGACCATAGTGAGATATATCGCACGCTTAGCCTTCGGAGCAATAGCTTTGAAATCAAACTCACCTCCTCCGGCTCCGAAAACATCTTTCGGAAGAAGAGACGCCAACGCGGCAGTTCCTAAGCCAGTCGCATTCTTACGAAAAAATTGGCGGCGAGAGACTTCGCTATTATAATCAAGCAGATCGTTCATGGGTTTTTACTTAGTAATCGTTTCGTCCAAATTCAGAACTTGTGACGCAATCATGGTCCAACTGGCCAATTCTGCTACCGGAATACTGGTATCAAATGGAGAAGCTCCGAAACTCAGCAATTCCTTCGCGGCAGCTTCATCGCCTTGGTAGCGTTGATAGAAACTACGGTAACTCTCCTCCAGAATGGCGACTTCTTCGGCGACTGCTGGGCGTGACAAAAGAACGGTGAAGATGTAGTCCACTCGTTTCTCGAAATCAGGAACCCTCCTCACAGCTTCTTGTGCGATGTGACGTGCAGCCTCAACAAACTGGGGATCGTTCATGAGGACAAAAGCTTGTAAGGGTGTATTGGTCCGATCGCGCCGCACACAAAATATCTCGCGAGAAGGAGCATCAAAAATACCAAGGGAGGCAGGCTGAGCCGTTCGCTTCCAGAAGGTGTAAAGCGAGCGACGATAGAGCTTATCCCCTTCATCTTCCTGGTAGACTTTCGTATCCGATCCATTCATCGCCACCGCTTCCCAGACCCCTTTCGGCTGATACGGCTTCACAGAAGGTCCTCCTACTTTTGATACGAGAAGACCTGAAGCCTTCAGGGCAAGATCACGAATTTGTTCAGCGTCTAGGCGGTAACGTGGGCCTCGGCTCAAGAGCTTGTTGTTCGGATCGTTCTCAGCCTGCCACTCGGTAAAACGACTAGACTGACCGTAGGTTGCAGAGGTAACGAGAAGGCGGATCATGTGCTGTAGATCCCAGCCTGATTCAACGAACTCGACCGCAAGCCAGTCTAACAAATCAGGATGACTCGGACGTGCCCCCATGATGCCGAAGTCTTCGGTAGTTTCGACAAGCCCTTCACCAAAGAAGTAATACCAGAGGCGATTCATCGTTACCCGTGCGGTGAGTGGATTCTTCGGGTCCACCAACCATTGGGCCAAACCAAGTCGGTTAACGGGAGCACCTTCTGGCAGAGCAGGGAGCGCTTCGGGAACGTTCGCGACTACCTCTTCAGCCTTTTGTCGGTAATCGCCTCGGGTCAGGATATGAGCCTTCGGGTGCTGATTTTTCTTTTCCTCCATTACTAGAGAAATCCCTCCCCGGGTTCGCATATCCATAATCCGACTTGCAAGTGTTTGGCGAGATTCCAAGAGTTTCTGGGCAACGGGACTGATATGAGAAAAATAGTAGTCCCGTAAAATAGCGATCTGCTCGGGAGTTCGGTTTTCAGGAAGAGTCTTAAAAGACTGATCAAGAAGATCGGATTCTGCCAAAATGAGTGCTTCAGTCTCGTTTAATAATCGTCGATAAATTCGGAAATCGTGTAGTGCGAGCTCGGTTTTTCCTCCGTCTTTAGACCTGTTCTTATCCCAAGCACCTAAAAGAAGGTTCTTCCCAAGTTCAGGAGCAAGTGCGCCGCCCTTGGCAACAATTGTGGAAGAAAGCTTCTTGCCATCGAGGTAAAACTCGATTTCCTCTTCTCCCAAACTACCCTTTCGGTTGACAACCAAGTGATACCAACGGTCATTGGGCATCGCTTCATTTGTTCGAGCGATAAGGCGCTCCTTATCGTTTTGTTGGCCACCTAGACGCAGGTTCAAATAACCATTCTTGTCGAGAAAAAGATCCCAACCAGAACCACTTGAAGAAGTCATCCGAGCTGCAATTGGTCCCCCAGTCCCGCTAAGATCTTGCACCCAAACAGCGATTGAAAAGGAATCTTGCGCGAGAAAAACGCCTAAGTCTTTTTCAAATTTCATCGGGGTTTTCGTTGTCACCACAAGTGCGTTTCCTTGCCCTTTTGGACCAGAGACTACACGAGATTTTTTAGGCTGAGACCACTTTCGTTTTCCAAAGAAAGTTTGTCCATTCACGGCCTTCTCCGAACCACCGAAATCTAGTGAAACCTTCAGTTCCAAAAGATCATCACTAACGACTTCTTCACGAACGGCTGATGCAGCCCAACTTTGAAATACCTCTTCGTTCTGAGGAACCTCGTGAAGCTTCTTTTCTATTAGCGAAAATTCGTCTAACAGCTTAAACCACTCATCCCAATCTGTCATTCTAGGAACAAAAAGATTAGGAGGATGCACCGAGCGATTGCCGTCCATAGGCTTAATCGTGTTATTACGGAAAAAAGCGGTTAGAGAGTAATTATCTTTGGCCGAGATCGGGTCGAACTTGTGATCATGACAAGAAGCGCAGCCTGTGGTTAATCCCAGCCAGACACCGGCCAAAGTATCCACCCGGTCTTGGGCATAGATCGCCTCCCATTCTTCTTCAATAGCACCGCCTTCACTCGTCGTTGGGAGACAACGATTGAATCCGCTTGCTATCTTCTGAGCAACCGTCGCATTGGGAAGCAAGTCGCCTGCTACTTGTTCGATGGTAAATTGGTCATAAGGCATATTCCTCCGGAAGGCACGAATCACCCAATCACGATAGGGCCAAATCGAACGGAAATTATCATAGTGAATCCCATGAGTATCTCCGTAACGAACGGCATCCAACCAATGCCGTGCAAAATGTTCCGCATAGGCGTCAGTGGTGAGCAAGTCCTCGATCACTCTTTGATAATCATTCTGCCACGCTTCTAGTTCTGCATCTGATGGAGGTAACCCTGTAAGATCAAGAGCAAGGCGCCTTATCAAACGTGAACTCTGCTCAGGTTCCGCAGGTTGTAGTCCTTCTTGTTCATGCTTTGCTGCAACAAATGAGTCGATGGGGTTCAGTTTCCACTTTTCCGACTCCTCAGAGAGAGTTGGCTCTTCCGGTCGCTCGATGGGCGTAAAAGACCAATGAGCTTCATATTCGGCCCCCTGATCAATCCACTTTCGGATGATTTCTATTTCCTCAGGCTTCATTGTTTTATGAGCCTCATCCGGTGGCATTAGTTCATCCTCGTCTTCGGTGATCATTCTCCGATAGACTTCCGAAGCTTCCGCATTCCCCTTAATAATTGCTGGGGTGTTATAATCTTCACGAATCTCAAACGCGTTTGCTTCGAGATCCAAGCGATATGGTTCCGACTTCGGTTTACGCGTTCCTGCATCAGGACCATGGCAGTGATAACAATACTCCGATAAAATCGGCTGCACATGGTCATTAAAATCGACCTTCTCTTCCCCCCACAAAGAAAAGTTAAAGCTTATTATCGAGCCCAAAATTAGTCGCAAACGAGAAAAGACAGACATATCAAAAATTCAGCCAAAAAATTAGCTGCGTAAAAATTACGTAAGCTTCAATTAAGAAATTTCAACGAAAAAATGGTATCCTGACGCTTTGCGGTATACTTCTACAAAAATAAAGTAAACTTGCGCACCAAGACACAAACAAAACGGTTTTTCTTGATCTCAGATTACCCTGCAACAAGTCTGAAATGTTGTCTTCTGATCTACCTTTACTCAAAGGTCTCCAAAGTCATCTCAAGACCCTTTAAACAATCATTTCCCACATTCACAATCCTATATGAAAGATCGTGAAAACATAGCAATTTGTATTTATTCACAAATCTTTTCAGTCGAATAAGATCTTTCCGTCACCTTGAAGTACAAGCCCATGTAAATAAGTGCTTTCGAGTAACTCAGCTCGAAAGACACTTTTACATGAAGAGGTGACCTACTAGGAGAAAATCGAAGTAACGGGCTCGCCGAGAGACTTATCTGGCCCACCCATTCGGAATGGACGTCCACTTGGCGAAAAGATGATTTGTGAGTGATCTAAGCCGAGACCGTAAGCGATAGTTGCATTCAGATCCTGAAGAGTCACTCCCTCAGAATCGATACGATTTCCGTCCTTATCACTTGAACCGTATTTCACGCCTCCTTTCACCCCACCGCCAGCGATGACGGTGCTGAAAGCAGCAGGATGGTGGTCGCGACCATTGTTATGTCCCTCTACAATCTCGGGGGTACGTCCAAACTCGGTAGCAATGACAACTAAAGTCGATTCCAACAAACCTTTCGCTTTCAAGTCTGCCATGAGAGCAGAGTATCCCTGATCGAGAACCGCTGCACGCGCTTCAACAGAAGTAAAGTTATCATAGTGGGTATCCCATCCATTCAAAGTTACTTCCACAAAACGAACTCCCGCTTCGACTAAACGACGAGCGAGGAGACAACCTTGTCCAAAGTTGTCCGTTCCATACTTCGAACGAACTGCACGTGGCTCTTGATTAATATCGAAGGCCTTCAGGTCCTTACTCTTCATCAGCTTAACGGCCTCATCATAGAGACTTTCGTAAGCTTTGACCTGCGGCACATTATACTTCTCGTGGAAGTCTTTGTTGAGAGTATCAGCAATCGCGAGGCGTGCCTCGAAGTCCTCTGGGCTCACCGTATTAGCTCGCTCAGAATCCTTTAAGCCCTCACTCGCACGCCCTAGTGGGACCCCTGCAAACTCAGCGCCCATAAAGCCGGAAGACGAAGTCTTTGGACTTCCTCCCACTGAGACAAAACCCGGTAGAGTTTGGTTTTTGCGTCCCTTAAGGCGCACCACCCAAGATCCTATTGCTGGGTGTGTAACAGTTCCGCGCGGAGAATAACTGCTGTGCAACATATACTGACCCTGTTCATGAGCTCCTTGCTGCGAGGTCATTGAGTTGATCACGCAAATATCATCCGCAATGCCAGCGGTCTTGGGAAGGAATTCTGAAATCTGAAAATCACCTTTAGTGGCAATGGCTTTGACAGGTCCTTGAACGTCGCGACCAGGCTTAACATCAAAGGTATCGATATGGCTCATCCCGCCTTGCATGTTAAGAAAAATCACATGTTCAGCAGTTTTCCGTCCGGTCTTGACCCCTTGCCCAAAGGCAGGAGTTGCCAAGCTTGCACCTAACATGGGTGCCACCGTCACTCCCAAGTAGGAGCGAGCAGCATTGATCATGAAATTGCGCCGATCGAGTTCGTCGACTTTATGATTGAGGGAATTTTTCATCGTATTTTTCTTTCTAATTTCAATGCTCCTACTGGACAAACAAAAACTCGTGAGTGGATAACAAGGCTGAGGCTAGATTGCGATAACTGGCTTCTGATCCATCAATAACATCCCGCATGAGGACCTTCATCTCATTGTCAGAAGGGGGCCGACCAAGGACCGCGTAGTAGACATAACGCACTTTATCCCGATCTGTGCTTCCCGCTTCGATAGCCTTGTAGAGAGCAGAGTCAGAATTACTGACGACCATCCGCTCGACATGACCGTTCATCATAGAAAGAACCTGAGCCATATTCGCCTCGTTAGAAGCCGAGTCGAGAAGCAGTCGATCCGATTGACCAAATTGACGTAAGAAGTGGCCTTCTGGTGCTGGTGACTGGAGTTCGGATGCCCGAGCCATTCCTTTCGCAGGTCCTTGAATCACCCCTCCAGACATCATACTCGCAGAGTCACTCTCTCCACCACTTCCTTTTGACTCGAACTCTTCGAGCATCGTTTCAACATATTCATAGTATTTGTCTGGAGATTTAATCGCAAGCAGCTCCTTCGCGAGCGTCTTCATCGATTTGCGCCCTCCTTGAAGGAGACGACCTCGATAGTTGACTCCATTACCAAACTTTCGTTTAGGAAGAGAATCGGGATCTCCTTTCACTAGAGTAACCATTGAGTCCCAAACCTGTTCTGCGGTCATACGTTCAAGCTGACGACCATTGAATGCTTGTGGAACTCCCGCGTCGAAAGCCTCTGAATTAGCAGCAAATTGAAAAGTTTTGGTTAAAAGAAGAACATTTTGGAAGGCTTTAAGATCGTAATCCAAACTTTGCATCAATTTGATTAAATCACCGACAAGAGCAGGTGCGACGGTTTCTGTAGGTTCTTTATACTCATCAACGGGCTCCCAGATGGCACGTCCCATGACACGTTGCCACATCCGATTCACAATCGTCGCATTGAAGCGAGGGTTATCAGGACTCGAAATCCATTCTGCAAAGGTTTCACGTGAACTCCCGTGAGCACGGTTATCTGACGTACGTTCCCGCTTCCCAAAAGGGGTCTTTCCACCAACCATTTCACCAGGATCACCATCACGGTACTGATAATCTCGAGGAAGAGCAATGCGTCCTTCACCACCACCACCTAGCGAAGTATAATGGATATTATCACCCAACCACCGAACAAGATGTCCTAATTCACTTCGTTCTGTGTTTTTTTCTCTAAGTTCACGCCAGACGATCTTCCAGGCTTCAGAGTTCACCTCAGTTTGTCCATTCGTGAAGGCCGCTAACTGGTAGAAGTCCATACGCTGATACTCGCCGAAAGGATCATCGTGACACTGCGCGCATTCCATACGGGTTCCGGTGAAAATACGCATCGTATTTGCGAGATTGTCCAACTCCATGCCCTTATCCCGAACGAAATAACCCACTGAGCCATTATTCTCCTCCCAGAGTGATCCCCGCGAACCAAGAAGCTCCTGCGCAAAGGTATCCCAAGGCTTGTTCTCGGCCATCGAAGTGTGAATCCACTTTAAATACGGAGAAGCATCTCTCGTCCGAATGTCTCCAAAACGGTCTTGGGCACGAAGAATGTCCAAGACGTAATTCGTCATATGGCTGCGATAACCATCTGAGTTCATCAAATAGCTGACAAGTGCGCCTCTTTTGTCCGTGTCTTCAATTTCCAAGAAGGCTCTTGCTTCTTCCAAGTTTGGAATTCGACCAGCAGCCACTAAGAAACTTCTCCGTAAAAAAGTCGCATCATCTACGACCTCAGGCACTGGTAATTTTTTTGATTTGTAAAGGGCCGCAACATGGCGATCGACCATAAGAGCCGAGTTACGGAGCTGCTCGGCGCTCGGGCTATTCCCGCCACTTTTTTGTTCCTGGGCTACCAATGCAGTTGGGAGAAGTACCGCTACGGCGGTCAGTCCCCAAGTTCGGAAATTATTCATCATCGTTTGTTTACGCTTTAGACAGCCATAAATTAGCTTTTTTTTAGGTCTATGGCTCGATTATTTTTTGGCAATTTTTTCAGCCTTATCTCTCGTATTTACTAGCTCCGCCATGTCTTACGGGAATTCCCCTACTCCCCAAAAAAGTCGTCATTACAACAACCCTATTATTAGATGATTACAGCCAAGAGTTACGGGCTTAATCTCCTGCTATCACAGGCAGGTTCTCCTCTCTTCCTTTATACGCCATCATCCATAAAAAATTACTTAATTTCAAAACAAAGTCTTAACCGCAAAGTAATTGCGTCGGATTCTAGATTTCCACCCTCAAAAGTTAGCACCCAATTTCGTGGAAAAATCGCAATAGAATAAGCGTATTTCAATAAACCCTACCAACGTGGCCCTTACCTCTTTTTCATCGCTCTTGCGACTTTTCCTAGCTCGACTCATTGCGTTTGTTTGTCTCTCAACAGCAACAGTAGCCGAGATTGACTATAATCGTGATATTCAGCCTCTGCTTTCGGAAAACTGCTTTTACTGCCATGGCACTGATCCCTCTCACCGCGAAGCTGACCTCCGCCTTGACCTTCGTGAAGAAGCCATCACGGCGGGAGCAATCGTGCCGGGAGACGCTTCTCAATCTGAGATCATCGAGCGCATGCGCTTCGATAAGGAACACAAGAAACTGATGCCTCCCAAGGATTCGCATCGCAGTCTTTCAGAAGATCAAATCGCACTCATCGAGCAGTGGATTGATGAGGGCGCCGAATACACAGCCCATTGGTCCTTTACCTCCCTTCCCGAACCAACGGGACGGAGTATTGATGAAATCGTAGCAGGCCAACTCGCCGAACAAGGTAAGAAGCTGAAACCTCAGGCGCAGCCGCACGAGCTTTTACGTCGATTGAGCATCGATCTCACCGGGCTTCCCCCCACTCCCGAAGAAGTCGCTTCCTTCGACCCGCAAGATCTCGCTAGCACAATCGATCGGCTGCTCGCTAGTCCACGTTTTGGAGAACACTTGGCTACGCCATGGCTCGATGTCGCTCGTTATGCTGATACTTACGGATTCCAGCAGGACTGGGATCGTTTCACCTGGCCCTACCGCGACTATGTCATTGAGGCTTTTAACAAGAACAAACCCTTTGATCGCTTCATCCACGAACAACTGGCAGGAGACCTCCTACTGGATGCGGATCAGGAAAGTCGTCTCGCGACAGCCTTCTCTCGCTTACACCAACAAAAAGTAGAAGGCGGCTCGGTTGAAGAAGAATTCCGCGTCGAATATATCGCCGACCGACTCCAGACCTACGGCACCGCCTTTCTCGGTCTCACCATGGAATGCGCCCGCTGCCATGACCACAAATATGACCCCACAACCGCCAAGGACTACTTCTCGCTATTTGCTTTCTTCGACGACATTGATGAGGCCGGACTCTATTCCTACTTTGGTCCAGACGCGGTCCCGACTCCTACCCTTCCTCTCCTCTCGGAAGAGGAAAAACTGAGTCTCGCCGCGCTGGAACAATCGGCTAACAACGCCAAGACAAAACTCCTCGCGCTCACTCCTGAAAACCTTCTTCAACAAGAAGAACAGCAGCTGATCCATCCGCTTTCGAACCAATCTCTTCACCTAAACTTTGATGACCCCAGCGAAGCCGGACCAAACTCCTCGGTGCCTGGAAAAATCGGAAACGCGATTCAACTCACTGGAGACGACGCGGTGGAGACCGAAGCCGGCGACTTTGGCCGCGAGCAACCGTTCACAATATCGGCATGGATACAAGCTCCCGAGAAGTTCGAACGCTCAGTCGTTTTCTCCCGTTCCAAAGCCTGGACCGATGCCGCCTCTCGTGGCTATGAACTGCTTCTCCTCGACAACCAGCTCCAGTGGTCTCTCATCCACTTCTGGCCCGGCAACGCGATCTCGATAAAATCCGAACAAGTCATCGAACCTAATACTTGGCAGCACGTCACGGTCACCTACGATGGATCTTCGAAGGCCGCCGGATTGCAAATTTTCCTCAACGGAGAAGCCCTGGCAACGACAGTGGTGCGTGACCAATTGACCAAGATGATCAAAGGAGGAGGAAACCCTCACATCCGTATCGGTGAGCGAATGCGCGACCGTGGTTTCAAAGGAGGAATGATGGACGACTTCCGCGTCTTTGACCGACAGCTCACTGCGCAGGAGATCGCTTTCCTCTCTCACTCCGAGTCCACGCCAGCCGATCGCGAAACCTTACTCGCGAACAGCGAGCCTTATCAAAAGGCAACAGCAGAGCTCAAAGAAGCACGAGCCAAGCTCTACGCACTTGAAGACTCGGTCGTGGAGATCATGACCATGATTGAGCTCCCCGAGCCAAAGCAGGCTTACATTTTGGAACGAGGAGCTTACGACAGCCGCGGCGAACCTGTTGAGCCCAACTTTCCCGCTTTCTTACCAGATCTCGGGCTACAAGCCTCCGAAGGAAAAGTGATGAATCGTCTCGATCTCGCGCAATGGACGACCCACAAAGACAACCCTCTCACTGCTCGTGTGAACGTGAACCGTTTCTGGCAAGGACTGTTCGGACGTGGGCTAGTAGCCACGTCTGAAGACTTCGGCATCCAGGGTGAATACCCAGAGTATCTGCCTCTGCTCAACGAACTCTCCGCTCGTTTCATTGCTAACGGATGGAACGTGAAAGATCTTCTCAAGGAAATCGTCTCTTCCAAAGTCTACCAGCAAAGCTCGCTCGCAACGGCAGCAGAGCTGGAAGCTGACCCAGACAACCGGTTCCTCGCACGCGGTCCTCGCCACCGTCTCACCGCAGAGGTCATCCGCGACCAAGCCCTCTTCACCTCCGGTCTCTTAGTCGAAAAAATAGGTGGTCCTCCGGTCAAGCCATATGACCTCGCGGAATCCTTCAAACCGAACGAGCCGGATCAAGACGACGGACTCTATCGGCGCTCGCTCTACACCTACTGGCGACGAACCGCGCCCTCGCCTGCGATGATGGCCTTTGATGCCAGTAAGCGTGACGTCTGCTCCGCCAAGCGTGATACCACCTCCACTCCCCTTCAGGCACTCGTGCTGTTGAACGGTACTCAGTTCCTAGAAGCGGCCCGCAATCTCGCGGAAAAAACATCTCAGGAACACCCTCATTTCGTAAACTGCGCACAACAAATCTACCTCACTCTCACCGCTCGAAAGCCAGATGAGACCGAGCTAAGCATCCTCACCCAGCTCTACGAAGAACAGCTCACTCACTACCAAGAAAACCTCTCCGAAGTGAAAAAATTCCTCTCGCAAGGTCAAAGTAAGCCTACTGAAACCACGCCCCAACTCGCCGCTCTAACAGCTCTTACGCAAGCTCTCATGAACCTCCATGAGGTCAATATCAAACCCTAATGGGCCCACTCCGTTTTCCTAAAACCCAGCGTATCTTGCTATCATGATCAACCGCCGCGACATTCTCAAAACTTCCACCATGGGCTTCGGCACTCTAGCACTGAACTCCATGTTGGCAGCAGAAAGCCAACCCAACAAGTTGCCGCACCTAATCGCGAAAGCAAAGCGAGTCATCTTTCTCTTCCAAGCAGGTGGGCCTTCGCAGGCTGACCTCCTAGACCCCAAGCCTCTCCTCAATCAAAAGCATGGCGAACAGCTGCCCGACTTTGTGAGAGGAGAGCAGCGTTTGACCGGAATGTCAGGGAACCAATCCTCCATCCCTTTAGCAGGCTCCCCCTTCGAATTTTCTCAACACGGTCAATCGGGACAATGGTTCTCTGAGCTACTCCCACATACCGCAAAGATGGCAGACGATATTTGCGTCGTTAAGAACATGTATACCGAGGCCATTAATCATGGTCCTGGGGTGACTTATCTCCAGACCGGCTCCCAGATCGCCGGCCGTCCCTCCATGGGCGCATGGATGCAATACGGTCTCGGTACCACCAACGAGAACCTTCCTTCCTTTGTGGTGCTCGTGACCAAGAACAAAAAGGGGCAGCCCTTGGTCTCCCGTCTCTGGGGATCGGGCTTTCTTCCCTCAGAGCATCAAGGCATTCGCTTTCGTTCCGGCAAAGATCCTGTTCTTTATCTCAACAATCCTCAAGGCGTTTCGACCAAAGGACGCCGTCAACTGTTAGATCGTCTCGCAGACCTCCACGCTCATCAACACGCGCTCAGTGAGGAGCAAGCGATTATGGACCGCATCACGCAGTATGAGATGGCCTTCAACATGCAAGCCAGTGTACCTGAGGTCACCAACCTCCAGGACGAACCGGAAGCCACCTTCTCTCTCTATGGCGAAGAGGCCCGCGACCCAGGAACCTTTGCGGCCAACTGCCTTATGGCACGTCGCCTTGCGGAACGAGGAGTTAAATTCATCCAACTCTACCACCAAGGGTGGGACCAACACAGCTACCTCAAAGGTGGTCTCGCGAGACAGTGCAAAGAAACCGACCAGGCCTCGGCAGCACTCGTGCAAGACCTCAAGCAGCGAGGTTTGTTAGAGGACACCCTCGTAGTTTGGGGTGGCGAGTTTGGTCGCACCAACTACTCGCAGGGCAAGCTAGATGGTGATAAATTCGGTCGCGATCATCACCCCCGTTGTTTCTCGATGTGGCTTGCTGGCGGAGGCATCAAGGGGGGGACTTCCTACGGACATACCGACGACTACGGCTACAACATCGTCAACGCGGACGGACTTCCAATCTCCCCCACCAAGCATCACTACACCGAAGATGCCGTGCACGTGCATGACCTCCAGGCCACCATGCTGCACCTCCTCGGCATCGACCACACCGCGCTCACCTACAAGTTCCAAGGCCGCCGCTTCCGTCTCACCGATGTCCACGGCGATATTGTGCGACCGATCTTGGCCTAACAGGCCTAACCCCCAGCCGCAATGAACTCGGGATCGTAGAAGGTTTCGATCTTCTTTTGACCATCATCGTCCTCATAAATCATGGCGATATAGTTCCCGTTTTCATCGACATTGATGGTTCCTATTCTCTCTCCGAGATAATTTACGGTTGCTCGGACACGACCGCTTTCCGCAATTTGCAGGCGAGTACTTTTGAGTTTATAAACACTCTGTTTAAACAATTTTCCGGAGAAACCTTCCTCGATCTCAAGGTCGAGCACATCCTTCTTACAGAAGGAGACAAAAGTGATCACGAGCCCCTTTTTAGGCGTGTGTTGCTGCAAGCGGGCAGTCTTAATTTGCCAGCCCAGAGATTTACCTGCTTCATCGAAATCCTCTTCCGCATACATCACGATCGTCTGCGCTGTCTCGGCTGTGATCTCGATTCTACGTTCCGCAGGAAGACAGCCTTCCTTAGTAAGCAAGAGCTTAAGAGCGCCTTTCTGGAATGGAATGGGCCCAGTACGTTGCCCGAGACGAAAGCCGTCCTTCTTGGGAGCTTTACCATTGATCACCATTTGTAAGTTCCCTCTCCCGGCATCAACTAAATTCATGAAGCGGACGACGCCATAGTTGGCTGGATCAACATCTTGAGCACCGAGAAAAGAACTTAAAAAAACGAGAACTAATAAACTAGAGATTCGTTTCATAGAGCGTTTCGATTTCGATATTCTCAGGAATGAGCTGACCTGTCCGCACATTTCTGCTGCCAGCATCGGCGAAAACGCGGTAGCTCTTTTTGCGAGTCGACTTCACCCGGAGACGCCCCGAGGGAGTTTCTTCAAGGGCCTGACCTACGACATGAATCCGAAAGTTCCGACTCCGGATCGTGCTACTATTGTAGACTCTTGCAAAGACCTCTTCTGCGGCTCGATCCGAACGCTGAAGTTGCGTTCCGATGGTATGATTAAGCTTGTTCCCAAACACTGGTTGACCCCGGAGGTCCTCATTCGGGTGGTCCTGAGTATATTCGAGATCGGCCAATTGCGAACGTGACACGTAAGGCCTCCCTGCAACGATGGCATCTGCGATCAAGCCTGCCTCATCACGCGAACGTCCCTCACCAGAACTAGCAGAAGTAGTAGCGCTGATCGGCTCTCCCGCATCAACGACACGAGGAGCAAAAGTATTCTGCGTATCAAAGGCTAGCTCTCTAGCAATCGCGGGGTCGGTGACCAACAAGCCCGCCGCAAGTGCTCGCAGCACCTCTCGTGGCGCAGTGTTCACATTGAGATGTCCCTCGACAGAGCGCGTATTCCCCACCCTACGGCGCGGGTCTCGCGAGAGAGGAACTCCACAATGAAAGAGATCTAACAGACGAGAAGCGCGCAATCCCGGCTCTCTCGTGAATCTCTCATGTTCTGGTCGCCCAATACGGAGAGTATTACCCCCACCAACGTGAACCGCTGGGGTGGAGCGATTACTCACCTGCGAGACTTCTGCGAAATTGAGTTCGCGAAAAGGCCAAGTCTCGACACTTTGGCCCGGATTCGAACGCCCCCTCCACATGATAGGGTCGAAAACATTCCCGAGTTCAGTTTCGCTAAAATAACGGCCGAGATTCGAGAGAAAGATGGGCGCAAAGTCTCCTTCGGGCGCAAGGTAAGTCCCTCCTCTGCCGTCGCTATCCAAGGAGCCAATAAAACGGGGATCATCTGGGCGTGTATCTGAACCGCTGAGACCACGAGTTAAATCTCGAAAGCTCCCGACTTCAAAACTCTCATCGTGTCCACCATCTGGCCACTCCGAAGGAAGTGTCCTTGCGAAGGGCTCATTCGGCCGTCCTGCAAGGGAACCAATACGGACATTCCGTCGTCCAGGAGTGTAGTTCTGAGGGTAACTATTCTCAGAAACGGCTCCTTGCTCACGGCCATTAACGCCCGCCCACCAGGATTGTCTCAGATCCTGATTACCGGTATAAAAACTCCCTGCCACACCCCAGGTGCCACAAATCTGAGCAGAAGTCACCGTCTCTCGTCGCACTAATTGGTTAATGGTGCGTCGAAACACTCCGCCCCCACTACGTTCGACCACTTGGCCGTTCCATCTCATGCGGTATCCTTGATTGGGAACTTGTTCTCTAATGGTATCAACAAAGGCCATCCCGGAACTGTTAGGGGGTAAAAACGCGGAACGATCTCCAATCCGCAATCCATAACGAACCGCACCAACACGAATGAGACGGCGTTCATTAGGTAAGAGTGAAACCCGTCGGGCAGGACTATAAAAGGCGTTCTCGCGGGGGTCTCTCACCATTGAATGAACAGACCAACTGCGATTACTCGCAGGGCCACCTTGGTTCGCTAAGACATCTCCACTAAAGGTCAGCTCTTCAAAAAGAACATCCATCGAATACGCATTCTCAAAGCGAAACTCAACATCACCCTCAACTTGATGGTTGTTCATATTCCAGAGTTCGCAAAAGTGCTCCACGGTGAATAAGAGGTAAGTATTGTCACCTGAGCGTAATATCCACTCTCCCTGCAACTCCATTTCGCCCAGCTCGGGGAACTGGTTAGATGGTTCTTCATCATCGGGATGAGAAGTCCATTGGAAACTGGTCGTCATCAAATATTCCGAAATGAACGGATGACTATCAATCCCACGGAATGCTCCTTCGCTTACTACCGGCTGATCGTTCTCATCCGCATAATCGAGTGCACTGGCGGAGAGAGTCATGAGGTAGTCCTCCGGAAACCCTCCTTGCCGCTCTCGTGCAAAATCAGGAAGTGCACGACTGATAAAACCTGCCATCTGAGCCACCACCCGATTGGCTGGTGAAAAGAGGCCTCCAAAGCTAGGGCCATCGGCTTCTTCTAACAATTGATTCAAATTCAGCTGAGGAAAGCCCATCACGGCAGGCTCGATTCCGGACACAAAGGGAATAAGCGCTTGCTCTTCCCACTCTCGGTTACGGCTTGTAAAATTCTCCTCGATCCATCGGTTCTCGCTACTAGGTCCCTCGTTCTCGTTCGATATCGCAATGCGTCCTCGATTCGGACCAGTAGGAACGCGCTCAATAGGTGCTTGAGCACCATTGAGCGCAAGAAGGCTGGCCGGTGTCAGCGCTCGGCTTGTTAGAGTTCGCAATCGATCATCGAGACTACTCGTATCCATTACCCCTTCCGTGCTGCGATCAATGGTGTGAATGGCAGCCTCACTCAATAATCGGTTCTCAGGATTAAAAAATCCCGGCACCTCCTCGACATAACCTGGATTGAGCCCCGGAGCTGGCCAGAGAGGTACCCGTCCTCCACCGGCGACATAATCTCGTGCGATAAGCCCTAATTGAGAATCCCATTCCGAGAGATTATCCGTCCAGCCTTCATTCGCTCGTGCATGAGCTCCTCTACGAGTATTACCAGGCACATATTCGGCATCAATATACCCCTGCATATCCTCGACCCAATATGAATAGCGTGCGATAGGAACTCCCTCTTGATCGCGGATCACACGCCAAGAAGTGACGGGAGCTTGTAGATGAGGAACCGCATTCACCGCCGTAACCGCATCGAGATCGCCTCCCTGTGCAGGTTCTAGCCCGGGATCTGTCGGCGTGAGAAGAACTCCATTCCCCGCAGCGGCGTCCGTATTAGGTCCATTATTAGTTGCGAACAGCGGCAGCCAATTATAGTTCAGATCATCACCATCAGTCTGCCCCTGAATCGCGTAAAGGTAGGGCCGGCCTCTCTCGCCACTATCGCGCGCTAGCTCCCCATCCTCTTCTGGAGTAATGCTGCCATCTCCGTTGTCATCAAACTCGATCGCAAAGGGTAGCGAAGCAATAGCATAGGTATCACTCGCAGTAGCTACCGCCAGTAGCATCTTGGCCTCTTCCAAGCCGGACTCTACAGCCAAATCAGCTTGATAAGCACCCACTCGAGCCTTTGAAGTAGTGCGTTCGAGTTCCACAACCGTCATTAAAGTAACGAGGAGAATCATCACTCCTGTTGAAATTAAAAGTACCGCCGGGAGAGCAAAGCCAGCCCGACCGGTCATCTGGGAAATACTAGCCTTCATGTCCAATTTCTAGGTTTAATCGGAAGTCACGTCCTCGACTCGACTCGTCCTCTTCATTAATTTCTAACAAAAGTTCTTGCGCAACATTACTCTGGATATTCCAGTCCTCTTCTCTCCGAAAGAGAGCGGCGGTATCCCCATCGACCACCTGAAAGTCGACCCCCAACGAAGTTGGAATCCCGTTCCCTGGTTCCCATTCAGAAAGAGGCCCGATATTGGTATCATCGATAAGCGGTTGAGCGACAAACCTAGTGACATTGAAAGCCACGATCTCTGCCCGTTCGGGGTCTGCTTCGGGACGCTGTAAGGTGCCACTATTCAAACGAGATAAGAGATCGGCACTGCTTAGAAAACGACGGTAAAGCTTCCGCGAAATGGCAGCGTCCGTCACCGGGGCATCAGGCGTAATTGCGGTGAAATAATGCACAAGACAAACATCTCCAACTGCTCGATCGGGGTCCTGAGCTGAGATGGGCTTGAGGGTCAGAAACCAAATCTCATGGAAACGATCATCGCTCTCTGCCCAACCGAACTCATCAGTACCGCCACCAATCATAGTTGCAGCATCATCGGCCAGTATACCCAACGCAGCCCTCGCCTCCACGAGTGCATCGATGCGTCGAGTGGCCTGGTCAAAGCCACTAGTCCCGACCTGCATCGTAGTCGCCATCATCAGGATAATCCCTGTCCCCACCGCGGCGGCGACAAGCACTTCTAACAAAGAGAAACCTCCTTGGTCTCTTTGATTTGTTCGGTGAATATTCATCTCAAGGAATCACTTTTTATGAAGACTGTCCTTTCCCGCGACCTCGCCGCAGCACGGGCAGGAGTCTCAATCCGAACCTCGATGCGAAAAACTCGCAGAGGCTGCCCTTCCGAAATCTCGGCATCCTCAACTTCTTGTGAAAAACCACGCACCGCCGCAATGCTAGTGACCCGCTCATTCAGCCCTCGCCAACCCTCCTCATAATCCATCTCGTCAGCAAGATCGATCAGTGCACCATCGGCATCGAGTTCGAGCAGGAGCCATCCATCATCATTGCTGTTCTCGCTCCCACTGAGAGGGCCGGGAATAGAGCGACCTCCGCCAATGCCAGCGACCCCAGCATTGACAGGACCCGCCCCCCAAGGAATTTCATCAGCTGCGATGATCCCGCTATTGCCCTCTTGGGCATGGCGTAGTTCTTCGAAGACTGAGCGAGCGGTCATCACCGCGCGCGTCTCTTGCTCCGCACGCCGACTACTCTCCCCTCCAGCAACGACCAGACCGAGAATCAAGGGAACTGAAACTGACATTACAGCCATAGCCAAAATGACTTCTGTCAAATTGTAACCAGCTCGGAAAGTTGTCATTTGTGAAGTCTTCACTGAGTTTGTAGATATCGTGCTCGTCCCGTTTGCCTCCCGACGAGAAATACTTCGCGCTTGCGCCAATCATTCGAATTTTCATTCTGCCCAAAAACCGATCCCTCACGCACCACTCCTTCCGTGAGATGAATCTCCAGCTCGCCCTCTCCTGCAGGCCAGACTACATTTCCAGTACCTCCGAATATGATGGCGGGCATCTCAACCATTCGCTGCGAACCATCTCTGGTATCACGCACGCTAACACTCACCACCGCAGGCTGGTCGAAAGCATTCTGCCCCTCCTCAGCTACCGTCTCTTCTTTCGAAAAAATGAAACGTCCTGGTAAACGAGCCCAACGCCGGAGTTGGTTCTCGACAATGAAGTCCCCAGTCACCTCATCCTTTCGGACCTCAAAAAGAGTGAACGAGCGTCCCAGTTCATCTTCTCGACCTCGGTCATAAGGGGTCATTACAAGAGCAACCGGTTCACCAGAGACTAACGCTCGCGTCTGAGCATTATTCAAACCTGCTAAGAAAAGCGTGCGGGCAGCATCACGACTCTCACTGCGTCCCATTCCACGGAAAAGCGAAGCACCCAGAACAAGCAGGATCGCAAGCACCGCCGTAACGACGATAACTTCTACGAGAGTAAATCCGTTTTGGTTGTTCTCTTCCACTCCTTAATAAACTGACATATTCACCGATTCATGTCAACACATTGTGTTCACATAAAAATTATTCTTCGGGAGGAATTGCAAGTAATTCCCAGACACTCAACTGTTAAAATCGGTGTTCGCGCGCGATAGAATCATAAAAAGAAAATCTGAAATACGGACACTTTCCTCGCAACTTCCCACTCGCTATTGAGTTCTATCTTTTCTACCCATGGTACCGTTCGCGAAGATGTCTGAACCTTCTCCTGACCCTGAAACTGAGAACGAGCGAGACATTGAGCTCATGCTGCAAGTGCAAGCCACGAGCGATCACCAGGTCTTTCGCGAACTCATCGAGCGCCATCAGAGCGTTGTGATCGGAACGATCGCCAAGATGCTGGGCCGAGCAAGCGAAGCAGAAGACATTGCTCAACAGGTTTTCCTCCGTCTCTGGAAAGCTCGTCACCGTTATCAACCGAACGCGAAGTTCACGACCTACCTTTTCACAATTACACGCAATCTCGTCTTTAATGAGACACGGCGTAGGTCTCGACGCAAGGAATCCTCACTCGACCAGCAGCAAGACGAATATCAGCTAGAACCTCCCACCCAAGCCCGCCACCAACCTGATCAGCAACAACTGAACGCAGAACTCCGTGAGGCCATCGACCAAGCGATCGAAGCTCTGCCCGAGAAACAACGAATGGCGGTGGTTCTTCGCCGTTACCAGAATCTACCCTATGAAGAGATTGCTGCCGTACTCGATCTTTCCGTTTCCGCAGTTAAATCCCAACTCTTCCGTGCGCGGCACACTTTGCGCGAGTCCCTCGAACGCTACCTTGATTCCTAACAGGGCAAGATCAAAACCTATTCGTCGAGATACACAATTTCATTTCGACAGCGGCTCTTTTCTCCTTAAAAGAGCTGCGTGCTTGCCGCTTATGTCCATGACCTTGATCCCGTCTTTTTCTCGATCACCGAAACCTTGAAGGTGCGTTGGTATGGTCTCGCCTACTTGGCAGGCTTTATCGTTGGTTGGTGGCTCCTCAAAAAAATGGCGGAGAAAAAGCTCTCTCCTCTAGCGCCAGAGCAAGTCTCGGATTTCATTGCTTACGTTGCCTTTCTGGGCGTTTTTCTAGGTGGCCGCTTAGGTTACGTTCTCTTTTACATGCTTCCATCTCCTGAGGGACGAGCGCAGCTTGCCGATGATCCATTAACGATCATTAAGGTCTGGGATGGCGGAATGGCCTCCCACGGAGGAATTCTTGGAATTATCATCGTCACCTGGTTCTATGCTCGTAAGCATAAAATGAGCTGGAGCCATCTCGGCGACGGCTTGGTGTGCGTGGCACCTATCGGCATCTTCTTTGGCCGTATCGCGAACTTTATTAATGGAGAACTCTTTGGCCACACGACCCAAGCCAAGCTACCTTGGCTCGTCAAGTTTCCGAGCAGCGCCTTTCTCTCTAAATGCCAAGAAAGTGAGAATTACGGCACCATTATGCGACTCGCCATTGAAAACTCCACCGGAGAAACCCGGAAAACTCTCGAACAAGCTTTGCAGACTAACTACGGAGGAGAGGCTGCCTTAACGGCCGCGATCCGGGAACATGAGGCGATCGCTATCGCAATTGAACCTCTCCTTCTCAATCGTCATCCCTCACAAATCTACGAAGGATTGTTGGAAGGGCTTCTTCTTTTTGCCATTTTAATCTTGCTACGCTTTCGCTTCCCGAAGCTCACCTCAGGCATCCTAACCGGCCTCTTCTTTATCCTCTATGCCTTAGGACGCATCTTCGCAGAACAGTTCCGCGTGCCAGACTCGGCACTGGTCTTTTCGTTCCTCACCAAGGGCCAATTCTACTCGGTCTTTCTGATCATTGTCGGAGGAGCCTTCCTCTGGCACGCTCAACGACAAAAGGGCAGGGCTTAAGTATCCGGCCAATTACATTCCACAAATCTCAATCAGGCCCTGCAGGAACGAGCCTTCTCATCCCTTTAAGACCTCGAAGAAGCTCAACCGACCTTTCTCAAAGGATGAGCTCAATCCGCCTCCTCCAGAAAACTGTCGATTTTTTTATAAAATCTACGACTTCTGTTGGTTTTTCGAAATATTTTAACAGGTAAATGAGGATCTAACGAGAAACCACAAGGAATTAACGAATTACGCCGACTCCTTCTTTAAAAAATCATTGCTGAAACTTTGTTTTTCTTTATTGTCAAGTCGTTTTCTTATGTTCTCTACTAGTAAACCTGTTCGAGTGAAAGCCTCTCCTGTCTCCGGAGTAATTTCTACTCCTCACCTTCGATCTCCTAAGCAAGTATCCACAACTTCGGATCTCGAGGATTTAATTATCGGGATGGGGAAGGACCCGTCTCTAAACTTGATTGCGATTCTCGATTTTTGTCCCGGCTTCCTAGGCTGCGAACACGTGAATTATGTGGACAACTCAAGTAGCTCATCGTCGAAACCTATTGGCCAGCAGGTGAAGAACATCCCAGTCCCTCCCTTCAACAAGACACTGACTCTCTATGGATTAAATAAAGAATGCGAAACTAAGAAATTACAAATCATCCTTTCTCTTCTCTGTGAACAAGAGAGGCGAATGCGAGATCTCCAAAAGACTAAGAGCCTAAAGGAATATTCCCGCTCACTCTTTGAGTTTTGCCCTGATGGGATTGTCGTTACCGATGCTGGGGGCTACATCGTTAATACGAATCGAGCAATGGTCTCTATGACCCGCAAACCGAAGAATAGCTTGATTGGGCTAAGAGTCAGCCAATTAACAACTCGTGAAGGACGTTCCACGGCCTTTACTGCGTTAAGGCAGCTTAAGACAAGTTCTAACTCCCACTTCGAATGCCGCATGAAGGTCGGTGCTAATCGCACGATCCCGATTTCGATCAACTTCACCGACTTTCAACTCTACGAACAACCTCTCATCATCGCCATCGTTAGAGACCTCAGCTATCTGGAAGAAGAGATGATCCGTTGCACCACCTATGAGGACAGCCTCGCCCGCTCGATCGCGAATGCCACGGACGGCTTCATCCGTTACGACCAATTTGGGCGAATCTCTGAGGTCAATCCCTACATTGAGAAGATGACAGGCCTCCTCGGTGGTCATTTGATGGGCCGTCCCGTCGACGATCTCCTCACCGACGAGAGTTTGCGTAACTTCCGCCAAGCGGTGACGCAGCTCAACAAAACGGGCTACGCCTCCTTCGATTGTTCTGTTAGGAACAGCAATGGTAAGACCACCCCTGCTCGCGGAACATTAATGCAACTCGAAGTCGATGGAGAGCGTTACTGCCGCCTGCTGCTACAGGCATATTCTCAGAAAGAGGCCAGCTAGCTTAATTCCTCCTTCGGGTTGTTTCACTGATGGCATCAGCCCTGTCTTGACTCTTTCGGCAGGATTCAAGAGTCTCCCTCGCCCCCTCATTGGGCTTATTTCCATGGATACTCGTCTGACTCGTAACTTCTCCATCATCGCACACATCGACCACGGGAAGACCACGCTCTCGGACCGCCTCCTAGAGTTCACGCAAACCGTTGCCGAGCGCGATGCCAAAGCGCAGCTCCTCGATGCCATGGATCTGGAGCGGGAGAAAGGAATCACTATCAAATCCCACCCCGTCACAATGTCTTACAAGGCCAAGGATGGGAAGACCTACAAGCTCAACTTGCTGGACACTCCGGGACACGTGGACTTTTCCTACGAGGTCTCTCGTAGCTTGGCGGCATGCGAAGGCGCCATCCTGATCATTGATGCCGCCCAAGGGGTTGAGGCGCAGACCATGGCCAATGTCAATCTGGCCCTCGATCAGGATCTGGCCATCGTACCTGTCCTGAACAAAATCGATCTTCCCGCTGCGGATGTCGACAAATGTCGACAGCAAATCGAAGACATTCTTGCCATCCCCGGTGAGACTGCGATCCCCTGCTCTGCCAAGCAAGGCATCGGCATTCAGGATATTCTGGAAGCGGTTATCGAGCTCGTGCCTCCGCCAGAGGATAGCGAAGACGGACTCCTGCGAGCCTCCGTCTTTGACAGCCTCTACGATGCCTATCGAGGAGTGATCTCCTACGTCCGAGTGATGTCTGGCAGCGTCAAAAAAGGCGACCGCATCAAGCTCTTCCACACGGACAACAGCTATGAAGTGAAGGAGACCGGAGTTTTCACCCCCGGCATGAGCAAAAGAGATAGTCTAGGTGCTGGGGACGTGGGCTACCTGATTGCGAACATGAAAACTACCGCTGAGATCAAAATCGGCGACACCATCACCCACAAGGACAAGTCCTGCCCCGAGCCTCTCCCTGGCTTTAAGGAAATCCGCCCCATGGTTTTCTCCGGGATTTATCCTATCGATACCTCGGATTACGAATCGCTCAAAGTGGCGATGGGTAAGCTGCAGATTAACGACGCCGCCTTCACCTTCCAAAACGAAAGCTCTACTGCATTGGGCTTTGGATTCCGTTGTGGCTTCCTCGGTCTCCTGCACATGGAGATTATCCAAGAGCGCTTACGCCGTGAGTTCGACATGGATGTCATCTCGACTTATCCTTCCGTAATCTACGAAGTCACCAAGACAGATGGCGAAGAGCTCATTGTGGACAACCCCTCCTTCCTTCCTGAACAGCAAGTCATTGAACAAATCCGGGAACCGATGGTGCGTATCTTCATCATGTTGCCTGGTGACTACATCGGGGATGCGATGCAGTTAATTATGGAAAAACGAGGGGAGTTAGAAAACACGGAGACTATTGATGAGTTCCGCGTGATGCTCACGGGCACCGTGCCATTGGCTGATATCCTGGTTGACTTCAACGATCGCCTCAAGTCGATGACGCGAGGATACGGCTCCATGGACTACGAGCACGCTGGCTATCGCGCCGCTAACATGGTCAAGATGGACATGCTGATCGCGGGAGAACCTGTAGAAGCTTTCTCCACCATCGTCCACCGTGACAAAGCGCAAGCACGCGGCCGCGAGCTGGCCGAAAAGCTAAAGGAAGTGATCCCGCAACAAATGTTCGTAGTCGCGATCCAAGCCGCGATTGGAGGTAGCATCATCGCCCGCGAGTCGATCAGCGCAATGCGTAAGAACGTAACCGCAAAATGTTACGGTGGTGATATTTCACGAAAGCGTAAACTGTTAGAAAAACAGAAAAAAGGTAAAGCCAAGATGAAAGCCTTCGGAAAGGTCAACATCCCGCAAGATGCCTTTATCAAAGTCCTCAAATCAGGTGACTAAAACAATTATCTCTCGCGTAGTTGTTCTAACGCGGTGACTTGTCAAACCAACCGGGAACCGCTTTAACTCTCTTATATTATGAAATTCGGAATCATTGGAGCCGGCATGATCGGCCACTTTCACGCCAAAGCGATCACCGCCATGGAAGGCGGCTCTCTCCACTCGGTTTTTGATCTCAATCAAGAACGAGCGGATAAACTTGCTTCCGAGTATGGCGCCAAAGGCTTCTCTAACATGGAAGACTTCCTCGCGGATTCTGAATTAGAAATCGTAACTGTCGGCACTCCTAGCGGCGCACACCTCGACCCCACTCTCGCCGCGCTTAATGCAGGTAAACACGCCATCGTGGAGAAGCCACTTGAGGTCACTACCGAACGCTGTGATGAACTTATGGCCGCCGCCAAGGCCAATGGCAGGACACTCGCTGCGGTGCTGAATCGTCGCTTCCACCCTGGGATGGACGCCTTCAAAGCAGCAGTCGAAGGAGGCCGCTTCGGGCAACTCACCTCGGCTTCTGCCTACATCAAGTGGTATCGCGATCAAGCCTACTATGACTCAGCAGGTTGGCGTGGCACCTGGGCTCTTGACGGTGGCGGAGCCCTCATGAATCAATCTATCCACACCGTGGATGCGCTCTTGCACCTCGCAGGTCCTATCAAATCGGTGCAAGCTAATACCGCCCTCCTCGCACACGAGAACATCGAAGTGGAGGATCACTGTGTCGCGATTGTCGAATTTGAGAACGGTGCTCGCGGCGTGATCGAAGCCTCAACCTGCACTTGGTCAAAGGACGGGCACCCCGCTCGCGTGCAACTTGCTGGTACGGAAGGGTCGGTCTTCTTAGCAGATGAAGCCTTCGAGATCTGGGACTTCATGAAAGAAGAGCCTATTGATACCCAGATTCTCTCGAAACACATGAAGGGCCAGGAAGCAGGCTTGGGAGCGAATGATCCTTCTGCAATCAACTTCTACCAGCATCAGCGTAACTTCGAAGAAATAGTGCAGGCCATTGCGGAAGGACGCGACCCCAGCACCTCCGCTGCGGAAGCACGCAAATCCGTTGCCGTTATTCGTGCCATCTACGAAAGCGCGCAAAACGACGGTAAAAAGATCACACTGTAACTTCCCCCTTCGGGCTCGCTCTTCCCGAACAATCCATCCAGAGCACCACTTCAAAAATTTGCCAGGGAACCATGCGCACGCTTCTTCTCCTCTTCACGATTTTTCTAGGAGCGTGCAGCTCGGTCCCGCGAGCACCCGAACTACCGAGTGAAACTGGCTATCTACCACAACGCCTGACTCGCAAGCTCGTGGAGCACTGGAGCGCAAAGGGATATCCAGCTGAAGTCTCGGGACGTCCCATCCGACTTCTTAATCGCCACCCCGCGATTCAACAAATCTCGACCCTGACCCCCGCTCGAGATTTCGCCAAAGATGATAACAACAAGAAACACCTAGGAACGGTGGCCATGTTACACCATAAGGACTCTCCTTCCGGAAAACCGATTACAGAGACCGCTTGGCAGTTCACAAGCCAGCCTGGCACCTTAGTTGGGCGGAGCGAAAAAGATGGCAGCGTCACTCTCACTGCCTTTGACTTCCGAGATCAGAAACAGTTAGACGGCTATTCTCTTGCGCAAAATCATGAACTCTCCTTCGACTACGCGGAGCATAAAGAAGACTCTCCTCTCGCAAGCTTTTTTTCCCTCATTAATCCTACTAAGTGGAGTAATCGTCGTGGTTTCTACCTCGCCACCGAGTATAATCCTGAAAAGATTCCTCTCATCTTTATCCACGGATTACTTTCAACTCCTTTCGACTTTAAAAAGCTAGCTGCTCGCATCGCTGCTGAAGAAGATCTCTGGGATCGTTACCAATTTTGGTACTACTTCTATCCCTCTGGAGACCCTTGGGTAATTAGCGCAGCCCATTTCCGAAGCGACTTCCGCGCCCTTACTCAAGCCCTCGATCCTGATAAAAATGATCGACCCCTTCGACAAGAAACCACTCTCATTGCCCATTCCATGGGCGGCCTCATTAGCCGACTCTCAGTTTCTGAACAGTCCGAACGACTTTATCAGCAGTATTTCACGCAGTCTCTCTCAAAAGTGAATTATCCTCACGAACAAAAAAAACGCCTTCGCCAACAATTTCTCTTCAAACCACTTACTGAACCCAAAAAGATTATCTTTTTAGCGACTCCCAACCAAGGTTCTGGACTCGCAAGAGGTCCTCTCTCTTGGCTTGCAAAAGGCTTAATTCGTAAGCCCGCCAATATCCTCCGTAACAAAACCAATCCCTCACAAGGTAAAGAACAACTTCCCGAAGAAGCTCTCACTAAACATGGAATGGATCTGCTCAACGGCCGCGTCCAATCCGTCACTGGTCTGCGTTCTGATAGCGTCGCACTCCAAGCTCTCAATGAGATGCCAGTTAGAAAAGGAGTTGAACTTCACAATATAGTCGCAACCCTAACTGGCACTAAAGCTGGATTCGGAGACTGGGTCGTCCCTTATAAATCAGCTCGACTCTCCCGGGCTAATAGTGAGACGGTTATTCGAGGAACCCATTGGCTCATTCACAGTAAAAAAACAGCTACCGTAGTCATCGGACTGCTGAGATAATTTCTAAAAACATAATCACGAACTTTGAAACTTCTCTTTCGCCTGAGAACAATTATCTTGTTTAAAAAGAGACCAAACAAGCTTTTCAAAGCCTTACAACACCCAAATTTCCTTATGCAGAAACTACCGCTGATTCCACTCTTCTTTTCCTGTCTTCATCTTGTTGCTGAAGTGAAGAAGCCAAACGTAATTTATATTCTCGCCGACGATCTTGGCTACGGAGACTTGTCCTGCTACGGGCAAGAAAAGTTCTCCACCCCCAATATTGATCGTCTTGCCGACGAAGGAATGAAATTCACCAACCATTACTCCGGCAACACCGTCTGTTCACCATCACGGGCCGTCCTCATGACAGGCGTAGAATCAGGAAAATGCTATCTCCGCGGCAACATGGGGGATGAAGAACTCGCCGCACTACCCGAAGAATTAACTGTTCTTCCCGAGGTCTTCAAAGCGGCGGGTTACCGCACCGGAGCCTTTGGCAAATGGGGCTTGGGACAAACTAACGCTTCCCGAGCAGAACTCCCCTCTACTCATGGTTTCGACGAGTTCATAGGATGGAAAAACCAAAAAATTGCTCATACCTACTATCCCACTAGTTACATCCATAACGGACAAGAAATCCCCCTCGAAACAGGAACTTACCTCAGCACTCTCCTCATGAAAGGAGCCCGTGATTTCATCTCCGAAAATGCCAAAAACAAAGAACCATTCTTCTGTTATATTCCGACTGCAATCCCCCACGCCGCCATGCATGCGCCGCCAGAACTGCACATGAAATGGCGGCTCAAATACCCCGAACATGATAGCAAGATTGGCAAATATACCTCGACTTATTCTGAAAAAGACGAATACCAACCAACCCCGGACGTCATCAACCCCATTGCTGGCTTTGCTGCCATGATGGAACACCTAGACAATGAAGTAGGCTCTATCCTAAAACTACTCGAAGATTTAGGTATCGCAGACGATACTATCGTCATGTTCGCCAGTGATAATGGTCCCGCCCTAGAGGGTGGTCACGAATATCAATTTTGGAACTCCACTGCAGGACTCCGTGGGCACAAGCGTGATATGCATGAAGGAGGAATCCGCTCCCCCTTCCTCGCTCGTTGGCCGGGAAAGATTCCCGCAAAAAGCACGAGCAATCATCTCAGTGGGTTCCACGATCTTCTCCCCACCTTTTCCAACTTAGTAGGACAAAACATCCCCGCCCAAAACACCGGGCTCTCGCTCCTACCGACTCTCACCCAGAGTGGTAAACAGGAGAAGCACGACTATCTCTACATCGAATTCGCAAATCGTGATTTCAGCATACACTCGCGAGCATTACGGTTTGAAAATTGGAAAGCCCATCAACGTGCTGGTCAAGACCTCGAACTCTACGATCTCGAAAACGATCCAACAGAGAGTGATGACCTCGCCAAACGGGAGGAATTCTCTCAAGTCCTCGAAAAAGTCGCCCTCATTATGGATAAAGCTTCCGACCCTCCACAGGCTTCAACCACCAAGAAACCGTAAAGAACTTCTTCGTTCAAAAAAAATGGGCTCGTCGCACAAAGCAACGAGCCCACTGTCAGAAAGTTGTTCCCAAATAATTAGAATGGAAGTTCTTCGACTTTCTTGGAGCCTTTGACTTTCATTCCAAACTCTTTGATCGCAGCTGCAACAGCTTTCTCATCGAGTTCAGTATCTTCCGAGAAGTGAAGCGCAATGTCGTTATTGACATAAGCTCCGCTCACTCCTTCGATTTTTTCCAAAGCCGCACGGGCTTTGTCGTTTTTGATCGCTCACGTCGCGCCAGTAACGGCAAGTTCATAAGCAGCCTTTGGACGGGTAAGTTCCGCTTTTTCCATGGAAACAAAGGTCATGCCTTTGCTCTCAATAGCAGACTTCACTTGTGCTTCACTAAGGCTTGAGCCGTCCTCCATAATCACAGTAGCGCGAAGCCCTGAGAGAATAACGGTTGCAACTCCAGATTGGGTTCCTAAGGCCGAACTGACCTTTTTTGCAGCACCTCAACCACCACCACTAGCAGCTACCACGTAGGCAGCTACCGAGTCTTCTGCTTTAGCTTCCATTGCAGCCTTCTTGTCATCAGCGTGATGATCAGCAAGAGCAGGCGCAACAAAGAGACCGCCAGCAGCCATCATCGCGAATACGAATTTGAGTTTCATGTTAACAATGCCCTTCACGGGCACTTCGACGCTAGCACAAGCATCTCCCGCCGCAACCATTGAAATGATCTAAGTGTGGACGCCTTGAAAATAAAAATCACTAAACAAACAAAGAGATGAAAAATGTTTCCTGAAATCTAACAGCCATTCGGAATGATTCTCTAAAAAGCTGGCCTCCTAACTCGGTTTTTTGCTTTGCTCTCCCGCGTGTCCCCGGATGATTTTGTTAATTTTTCCATCGCCTTTAAATCGATTCTTTTTGAAGGGGCCCCCTTCATCCTGTTAGGGACTTTGCTCTCCGGGTTCTTGGGGATTTACCTCCCCACAGGTGCTATGGAGCGTATGCTTCCTCGTAATAAGACGGCAGCGATTCTTGTTTCAGGATTACTGGGGCTCCTACTACCGGTCTGTGAATGCGCCGTTGTGCCTGTCATTCGTCGCTTGGTCTCCAAAGGACTGCCCGTCAGCTGCGCCTTTGCCTATATGCTGGCAGCGCCCATCGTCAATCCTATCACCATTTTCTCCACATGGAATGCTTTCCCTGATTTTGAGACTTGGGCTGATCGAGCAGAATTTTTCACCTTCTCTCGCGTTCTCTTGGGCTATCTTGCCGCCGTAACTGTGGGGCTGATTGTACTTCGGTTCCCGATAGAACGAATCCTCAAAAGCACTGTTCTACCCTCCTCAGAGTCTTCTGCCTCTCACGAAGACGATCATGAACATCACCACGACTGTGGCAGCACGGGTCCCTGCCATCACGATCACGATGCGAGAGATGAAAGTAAATACGAGGGAGAAAACCGGCTGATTCTTGCCATGCGAGCGGCCCTCAAAGACTTCACTGACGTGGGCGTTTACTTCACGATCGGAGTCATTATTACCGCTCTTTTCAACGTTGGTATCGCACCGGGAGCAGAATGGCTGGAATCCATGGAAGGCTCTGTCTTTGGACAGACAGCAGCCTTCATGCTCCTCGCCTTCCTTCTCAGCCTTTGCAGCACCTCCGACGCCTTTATCGCCGCAACCCTCGCACCACCGGCAGCAGCCCGCACGGCAGCTCGACTCGCCTTCCTCGTTTTTGGCCCAATGATGGACGTGAAGCTTCTCTTCCTTTATTCCACAATCATGAAGACTCGCTTCATCATCTGGTTAGCACTGGGGCTTTTCTTCCTGATTGGCTTGGCGTCCATCGGTTGGACTGCGGCCCTTGGTCAATAACATCGCTCAGGTCAAACGAAGAAGAAAGCTACCGATAATACCTCCTGCGAGTAGATTGACGATCATGAGGGTAACTTTTTTTCGAAGCGTTTCTTCCGGTTCCTTCGCTGCGAGAAATAGCTTCCGACATACCACCGCGAGTAGAACACCAGCCAATCCTAACAGAGCATCCCACAGGAGAAAATTTCCACCTAAAGTTACTAGAAAAACAGTAAATTGCGGCCGAAACCAGGCAACAAGACCACTGAGGAAGAAAACAGTCCACCAAGGCTTCCACCCCCGCCACTCGGGCCCCCCTGACCAAAGAGCCTTCATTCTCTTGCGCTTGGTTGCGTAGTTGGTTTGTACCACATCTTGACCAGCATCGACATCAGTTAGAAATTCCTGCACAGCTTGCACTCCTAACTCTCCACCCTGATCTCCCATCGGAAAAAAATGAGAGCCGTCGACAATATCGAGTCGACTGTTAGGGAAGAGTTCATGATGTTCTTCTGCGGCCCAAGCTGGCACGAGAGGATCATTCTTCCCATGGACGATGAGTGCCGGTTTTTCCAAATTCTCGATAATCGCCCGCATCGGTCGTTGGTCAGCATCGCCAAAATCTCGCACGAAAGAACGACGAATCCAATCTGGCCCGATAAGACCAAAGTGAGGAATCGCTTCTGGCAACCAAAGGAGTGTTACTCGTAGCATTTCATACTTTAACTGCTCAATGTAGTAGTTCCCACTCCCCTCGCCCTCCTGCATCCCGATCGCAGCCAAGAGGCCAACACTACGCACTCGCTCGGGATAGCGCTGAGCCATTTCTAATACCACCCCTCCTCCGTAGGACCACCCCATCAGGTCAGCCTGCTCGATCTCTAACTCATCCATCAAAGCCAAAGTAGCCTTGGCATCAGCAATAAATGAATAGTCAGGCGCTCGTTTACTAGAACGCCCAAAGCCCGTCCGATCGGGAGCAATGACCCAGCGCGTCTGCGATAGTTCGTTGGCTAAATAGCTGAAATCACCTCCGTCCACAGCGGGGCTCCCATGAGAAAGAATCAAAGGAACACCCTCACGCGGTCCCCACTCTTGATAAGCTAGAATGCCATGAGGCAACTGAATCTGCAGGGAAGATCCCACCTGCTCATCCTCTCCCTTCCAAGCCAAAAAAAACTGGGACGCGATGACTAACAGCACATAAACCGCCAACACCTTCTTCCATCGCTTTCCTAGGAACTCCTTCACCTTCGCCACGCAAGTAAGGTCTGCTCACTTCCTAAAAAAACAAGTCTCCCCTTGTTCAAAAAAGACTCTCCCTTCGTCAGCACAGTCAGGTTATGTTCCCGCCATCGACTCCACTAATCTGAAACGCCAACTCACCGAGAAAGCACAAGAACTCGGCTTCGCGAAGCTACGGATAGCTCCTGCCAAACGGGCACGACACGCCGACGTCTATCAGGATTGGGTCAAGGAAAAGAAATACGGGGACATGGCTTGGATGGCTCGCGACCCAGATCGCCGTTCTGATCCTCGCATCGTTCTCCCCGATTGTCAGTCTGTGGTCGTATTAGCCTTCAACTACCACACTGGTGCACATCCCCCCACCAACTACCGTATCGCCTCCTATTCTTGGAACCGTGATTACCATGACATCATCACTCCTCGGCTACGAAAGCTGAATGAGTTCTTAGAAGAAAACGGAGGAACACAACGATTCTACACCGATACTGGACCAGTCTTGGAGCGGGACTTTGCAACCGAAGCAGGATTGGGATGGAATGGTAAATCCACCGTCCAGATCGATCGTGAGCTCGGCACTTGGTTCTTCCTAGCCGACTTCCTAACAACTCTTGCCCTTCCCTACGACCAACCGCAATCCAATCATTGTGGCAAATGCACGGCCTGTATCCAAGCCTGCCCCACCCAAGCGATCACCGCTCCTCACACCATGGATGCCCGCCGTTGTATCTCATACCTAACGATCGAACACAAAGGACCCATTCCTCTGGAGCTACGACCTTTGATGGGAGACCGCATTTATGGCTGCGATGACTGCTTAACCATTTGCCCTTGGAATCGCTTCGCCAAGAAGTCTCAGGAAAGCCAGCTACATGCTCGGGAAGCCATCTTCGAACAGAGTTTACGCGACTTCCTTTCACTCAGTGACGCCGACTTCCGCACTCTCTTTAGCAAATCTCCCATTAAGCGATCCAAGCACCCCCGCTTCTTACGAAACGTCTGTGTCGCACTTGGTAATACTGGCTCGCGAGACGATCTTCCCGCGCTACAAACGGCAGCGGAAAATCCCGATCCTCTCATCGCGGAACACGCCCAATGGGCCATTGCTCAGATTAAGAATCGGGAGAACCCAATCTCATCCTAGAGGTCATCTCATAGCCCCTAAACAGTGGTGCAGTTTTGGAAAATGATTTTATCACAATAGAAAAACTTCCCGCTTTTCTATTTAATCTCCTTAAGGCGAGTCACGGTCTCAGTCTCTATTGGTGCCATTTTGGCCTTATCGCCTTCTTGTGCTGCTCCTGGCACTGAGATTTCGAGACCTATCTTCATCTTCAATTCTCGTGGCTGTCCAATCTCTGGGTCAAAAAACATGACTCCACTTAATTCCTTTGACGTAACTTTTAGGTTCTTATCCTCTCCACCAGCAACACCTTCGATATTTATTTTAGCAACTTTATGTCCTTCAAAATCAGTCATCTCTGCGAAAGTAAGCGTATATGTTAAAGGAGTGGGCTTCTCAGTCATCCCAGGAAGAGGAAGAGAAGAAGTAACCTTCCAACTTTCACCGAGGGGAATAACCTTATTCGGCATCAAGGACATGATTTCGGTAGCGCCCTTTTCCATCACTTCGGCACTCAGACCAAAGTTTTCCATTCCTGGGAAAGTTTCTGCTTTTGCGGAGAGAACCTCTCCTTCTTTACTGAGCACAACAGCTGTTTTCGCATCCATCATCGGCTTGAAAATCGCCGCCATCGGACCTTCAGGGTTTTCAGAATCAAACTTAATATTCATGCCCGCAGCATTCATATCAATATTCACAGTATCAGTTGCTTGAACAACCTGAATGCCCTCCTCAGTTTTCGTCACTTTTTGAGAAACCACCGAAGACATCATCATCTTTGTCTCCAGCTCCCGACCTGCCATGGGCATCATCATGGATTGGCTCATCTGAACATCGTTGAGATAAGTTTTATCAGGCTCAAATTTGAGCTGAAAATTAACCTCTTCACCAGATAAAGCATCAATTTGTGTGAAAATGACTACGGCAGAAAAAAATAAACGCATTTGCCTCATAAAGTAACGACGACAACAAATTCCCAAAAAATAGCAAGATGATAAATCCTTAAAAATTCTTAAACAAAAACAAGAAGTAACTATATTCATAAGGTTATTATTTACTTTCTCGAATCCGATCAATAACCTCAAAATCCAAAGCTTGCTTAGCACTCAAATGATAATACTTATCTTTTTCTTTCTCTGACTTATACCACTCAAAAGGAATCTTCGTTTCATTTTTATAAATTTTCGCGAAACGTTTGTAATTAGAAGATCTCTTAGAGTAATCTTCACCTAAATACTGATTGAAATGTGGCGAGATTACTGAATGAACACCTGCTGTTTTTTCACCTGTTGCTCCGAGTAACAGTACAACTCCGGCAGACTGACAAACACCCATAGCATGGATATTCACAGGAGATTTTATTCTACTCATCACGTCAATAATCGAAAAAGAGTCGTCAAGCCATCCTCCCGTTGAACGAACGTAAATATCAATGGGTTCTCCAGGAGCGAGATGGTCCAGATAAAGCAATTTACCAACAACGTCTCTGGTAACCTCCTCATGAATTTTCCCCGAAATAATAATCGTTCTTAACTTGAGAAGAGGTTCGTCCTCAGTCCAACTTTGTCGCGCAAATCCATTGCCGACGAGAACGTCCATCAAATTATCTGTATCAATGACAGTCTGCTGACCATGGGATGAAACCAGTACCGAGCAAAAAATTAGCGTGCAAACGAAAGGAGCTAACATTTTCATAACAATTTTTTAAAAGTCTGAGAACACACACACAAAAAGTCAACGAGTAACGAAAACCCCAAACAAATACACACTTAGACCAAGTCAGGAGAGAGATAAATTTCATCCGAGAGTCTTTCTGATCACAAGATATCCCAGCGTCACTCAAAACGTTCTAATCGTGACAGAATCCTTCTTTTTCGGGCTCTGAACTAAGAACAGTCGGAAAAGTAAATTGCTTACAGAGTAGCCATTGGAACAGGGCATGACCGCCAATTCGAAATTAGAAATGATGAAGCCCCTTATTGACAAACTCTTCTCCTGCGCGTAACACCGCCGCCCCTTCGATTAATGCCGCTTTATCAACCACGGATGAGTTCTCGGAGGGCCTAGGCGGCAGTTCATTCAGAAGCGCCCGCTGTGCTTTAACACGGGACCCAAGACAATGGTAAACGACCTACTCAAAGAAATGGTGGAAGCTGGTGTGCATTACGGACACCAGACTCGTAAGTGGAATCCGAAGATGAAGCCCTACCTCATGAAGGACAAGGGTGGCATCTTCATCATCAACCTCGAAGAAACTGTCCGCCAATTGGATAAGGCTTCGGACTTCCTCTCCGAGCTCTCGGGCAAGGGCAAAAAGGTCCTCTTCGTGGGCTGTAAGCACCAAGCCCAAAAGGCTGTGCAAGAGGCTGCGGAAGCCACTGAACAATTTTACGTCAATCACCGCTGGCTCGGTGGCATGATGACCAACCTCACCACTATCCGCCAATCGGTGGAGCGTCTCCGCTACCTCGAAACTATCGAAAAACAGCCTGAGTATAAGAACATGTCCAAGAAAGAATTGGCGGCTCTGAACCGGGAAAAAGAGAAGTTACAGCGTAACCTACACGGAATCCGTGGTATGGAGAAAAAGCCGGATGCGGTTGTCGTAGTCGATACTGCTCGTGAATCCATCGCCGTGGCAGAAGCTCGCCGCCTCAAGGTGCCCATTATCGGAATCGTAGACACTAATGGAGATCCTTCCGTAGTAGACTACCCTATCCCAGCCAACGACGACTCGATGCGCTCCATCCGTCTCGTCCTTCAAAATCTCGTCGATTCCTTCATCGCCGCCGGCAAGAAGTAATCCCGCTAACATCCTAAATACCTAATCTCTCAAAAAGACATGGCTATTACTGCTGCTCAAGTAAAAGAGCTCCGCGACAAAACGAACGCGGGCATGATGGAGTGCAAAGGCGCACTCAAAGAAACTGATGGTGACATCGATGCTGCGATCAAATACCTCCGTGAGCGAGGCTCGATCAAGGCAGCTAAGAAAGCAGACCGCGAAGCCAAAGAAGGCCTCGTTACGGCACAACTTTCTGCTGACGGCAAATCAGGTATCCTGTTAGAACTCAACTGCGAAACTGATTTCGTGGCTAAAAACGACAACTTCGGAGCCTTCCTTAGTGAAGTGGCTACCGCCGTTGCAGCTTCTGACGCAAAAGACCTTGAAGCGGCACTCACTGTTTCTCTAGGTGAACTCAGTGTCGCTGACGCGGTGAAGGCCAAGGTCATTGAACTCGGCGAGAACCTCCAGTTCTCTCGCTTCGAGCGTTTTGACGTTTCTGGTTCCGGCGCGATTGCCTCTTACATCCACATGGGTGGTAAAGTGGGCGTGCTCTTGGAAGTTGGCTGTGAAAAGGACGATACTCCTTCTCAAGACAGCTTCAAAGACCTCGTGAAAGACATCACTCTCCACATCGCAGCGGCAGCTCCAGCAGGACTCAACCGCGAGGACATCCCTGCCGACCTTGTGCAAGCAGAGAAGGACCTCTTCCTCAAACAAATGGAAGGAAGCGGCAAGCCACCGGAAATCCTCGAAAAGATTGTGGAAGGTAAACTTGGCAAGTTCTACAGCGAGCAATGCCTCGTTGACCAAGGCTTCGTCAAAGACCCTGACACGACTATCTCAGGACTCGTTGAAACTAAGGGTAAGGAGCTTGGTGACACTCTCACCATCAACCGCTTCACTCGCTTCGCAGTGGGTGGCTAAGCGCGGCACCGTTTATTCCTCTTTCCAAAAGGCTCACCTTCACAAGGGTGAGCCTTTTTTTAGATTCTTCGTTGATTCTGGGATGTTAGCTTCTCGTAGAAGAAAAGGATGCTTTTACGATAGTTTTGAAAGTTCCGAAAGCCTCTCACTGCGGATGTGAGCACCGCACATTGCGACAAATAGAATGACACTGACGGAGGGCATTTTTAGAAGCTGAAGAAGGTCGTTGTGCCAGAAAGAATGACACCCGGATAAAAACACTACCTGGGATTATGAGTCACAAAAGTCAGCAAGAATATTTGGAAAGTTGTCGCGTAAGGTATCCGAGTCGTAATCGCGAAGGTAAGAGCCGCATGATTGACGAAATCAGCGATGCTATGGGATGGACACGCAAGCACACCATCAAGGCTCTCAATGAGAAAGTAACGCTCGGAAAAAAGGCTCGCCGAAGAGGAGCCAAGCCGCGCTGTGACGAGCCTGAAAGAGCCGTCATCATCGTCATCTGGAAATGCAGTGAACAACCCTGCTAAGTCCGTCTTAAAGAGACACTCCCGCTCTGGTTAGATAGCTATGAAAAACGCTACGAAACACTCCTAAAAAGCTCACGCACAAACATCCTCTCGTTAAGTGCGCGTAGTCTTGACCGTGTTACTGCGAGCCATCGTGCGACGAACGAAGCGAAGTGGAAGGGGCATAAAACAGGTCGCTCAGCTCACCGTCTGAAAACGCTCATCCCCATCCAATGCGGTCCTCAAGATGTAGATCGTCCCGGCTGGATGGAGGCTGACACTGTGTCGCACGGTGGAGGAAATAGTAGTGGCGATTTTATGTAGAGTCTTACTCTAACGGACCTACATACTGGTTGGACCGAGCTGGCGGCACTCTGGAGAAACAGCGGCAATGAAGTGCGTGTAGGCCTTGAGCGCATTGAAAAACGGATGCCTTTCGAGCTTCTCGGGTTTGATAGTGATAACGGAAGCGAGTTCCTAGACACGGTCCTAGAAGAGTATCTTCTCGAGCGTGAAAAAGCAGTTAAATGGACTCGCTCACGAGCTTACAAAAAGAACGACCAAGCCCACGTTGAACAGAAGAATTTCACCCACGTTCGCCAGCTGTTAGGTTACGGGAGAATCGCCGAACTCGAAGTGCGAGACCTCGTCACCGACCTCTACGAAAACACGTGGTTACCATTACTCAACCACTTCGGTCCGGTCATGAAACTCGTGGAAAAGACACGTGAAGGTAGTAAAGTTCACAAGAAATACGATTCTCCGGCGACCCCCTGTGATCGGCTTTTGAAGTGCCCGAAAGTCAGCTTAGAACAACAGAGAAAGCTCCGTGAAACTCGGGCTCAACTCGACCTGATAGAACTGTCCGAAAAGCTAGAAGAGAAGCTTTCGAAAATCTTCAGCAAGATGGCAAAGCTGGTAGAAGAAAGAGCAGAAGAAGAGGGCCGGTTGGAGGAGGGACAAACGGGGGGCGCGACCGAGACAACGGGTTGCGTTACGGCTTCAGTCGCTACCGCTCCGTGCGCCTACACTGCGCCCGTAGTCTCGGAAAGGCTTGTCAAATCGAAGGGAAAAAAGAAAAGAAAGAGCTTAGACGGGTGTCATGAATAATGGCGCAACGACTTCACCTCCCCGGTGTCATTCTTCAATGGCTCAACACGACCGCAACGTCATCACAAAAGGTAAAGGTCTCGCGTGCATCCGCAACGTGACCTTCTACTGCCGCCGCAACGACCATTACTGGAGACATCAGAATAGTCCGGCCAATCGGCGATCCCTGGCGACCCTTAAAGTTCCGGTTACTCGAAGATGCACAAATCTGATCTCCAACTAGCTTATCAGGATTCATAGCCAAACACATGGAGCACCCTGCCTCACGCCATTCGAAGCCAGCCTCTTCAAAGACTTTATCCAGCCCTTCTTCCTTACAAAGAACAGCCGTAATTTGAGAACCAGGCACCGCAATCGCTTGCACCCCAGCAGCTACTTTACGCCCCTTGAGGTATCTGGCCGCTTCGCGAAAATCGGAAAGACGACCATTAGTGCAAGAACCTAGGAAAGCGACATCAATCTCGGTCCCCTTAATTGGGGCACCGGGCTCAAGCTTCATATAATCGAGGGCCTCGGCAGTCTCCTCAGTCCTTTCCGGAACATTCTCAGAAACAAAAAGAGCATGATCAGGAGAAATCCCCCAAGTCACGGTCGGTTCGATATCGGCAGCATCGATGATAATAAGATCATCGTACTCCGCATCAGCATCAGAGGCGAATGATTGCCAACGAGTGACCGCTTCATCCCATTCTGCCTCTTTAGGAGCGTAGGGCTTGCCTTTCAGGAACTCGAAAGTCTTATCGTCAGGATTTACATATCCACAACGCGCACCACCCTCGATCGCCATGTTGCAGACCGTCATCCGCTCTTCCATGGTAAAGTTATCAAAGGTGCTTCCCGCATACTCATAAGCGTATCCAATTCCACCCTTAGCTCCGAGGAGCTTGATGATGTGGAGGGTCACGTCCTTGGCATAAACACCGGGAGGCAATTCGCCGTTCACTTCAATACGGCGAACTTTAAGAGACTCCATCGCCAAAGTCTGTGTTGCTAGCACGTCACGAACTTGGGTCGTGCCAATCCCGAAGGCAATGGCTCCGAAAGCTCCGTGAGTAGCGGTATGAGAGTCACCACAAGCGATGGTCGTTCCGGGCTGAGTAATCCCCTGCTCGGGACCGACCACGTGGACAATACCCTGCTTACCGGATTTCAAATCGAAGTAAGTTACC
>CALFBF010000154.1 GCA_937949965.1 uncultured Roseibacillus sp. | reverse complement strand
ACACGAAAAAGGCCTGAGGGAATCGGTGATTCCGTCAGGCCTGGGTTGAGTGTGAATGGGGCTTTTAGCCTCCGATTCGTTAATCGAAATTGTAAGCGGTTTCGCCGTGCTCGGCGGAGTCGAGTCCTTCGTTCTCAGCTTCCTCTGAAACCCGTAACCCTACCGTCACCCGAATAATCATTACGATGATAATAGTAGCAACGGCGGACCAGACGATGGTGATTCCGAGGGCCTTGAGCTGGACGATCAACTGCTCTATGCTGGAGTAGGTTTCGCCATCTGAGCCAGCGGAGAGGCCAAGGCCGCCGAGAACGCCTTCAGCACCGAGAAAGGCGACTAGGATGGTTCCGAGAATGCCGCCGACACCGTGAACGGCGAAGACGTCTAGTGAGTCGTCAATTTTGAGGCTGTTCTTCACTACTCCGCACATGAAGTAGCAAATCACGCCTGCGGCGGTGCCAATCACGAGAGCGCCCATGGGCCCGACATTACCGGATGCGGGTGTGATGGTCGCTAATCCCGCAACCATACCGGTAGCGATGCCAACTACTCCGGTTTTGCCAGTCTTGAGACGCTCGACAATACACCAGACGAGGGCGGCAGTGGCGGCGGAGATGTGAGTGACGAGCATGGTCATACCCGCGGCCTCACTAGCGCCCCCTTGGGAACCGGCATTGAAACCAAACCAACCGACCCAGAGCAGAGAAGCTCCAATCATGACGAGGCCAGGACTGTGCGGTGGCTGGAGGCTCTTGGGGAACTCCTTACGCGGCCCAATCATCTTGGCCAGCACGAGGGCGGATACGCCAGCGGTGGCATGGACGACGATACCGCCCGCGAGATCGATGGTTCCCCATTGGGCCATGATGCCACCACCCCAAACCCAATAGACGGCTGGTGCGTAGACGAGAATCAACCAAAGAGCAGTGAAGACCATCACGGCTGCGAACTTCATCCGCTCGACGAAGGCTCCCACAACGAGCCCTGGGGTAATGATCGCGAAAGTCATCTGAAACATGACGAACACGGTTTCGGGATAATCATTTTCCCAATCTTCTCCGATGCCATTGAGGAAAAAGTGACTAAAACCACCGAGCCAGCCGGTGCTACCTTCGTCAAAAGCTAAGGTGTAAAGACCGATGACCCACATCACGGAGGCTAACCCGGCGATGGCGTAACAGTGCATAAGGACGGAGAGGACGTTCTTGGCCCTCACTAAACCACCATAAAAAAGAGCGAGACCGGGTAAGGTCATGAGGAGAACCAAGACAGTGGCGGTGATCATCCAAGCGGTGTTCCCGGTGTCGATGGCTACTTGGGCGACTTCTCCCGCCTCTTGGGCCGAAGCCGCTCCTATTCCCGCAAGAGCCACTAGGCTTCCCACTCCTATTTTTTTCGTAACTTGATTCATTTTTTGTGTTTCTGGACGATATGCGCCTACGGCGTAACAATGAACGAATCTCATTCCAATCATGAAATTTAATCATGATTTGAGCATATTTAATGAAATATCATTCATGCCAAAAAGAACCTCTAAGAAACAGGCGACGGGTGGGATGAGTGGAATCCGTTTTTTTACAACCTGTTGTTAATCAGGGTTGAGCTAATTGTCCTCCGCCAATTGATTTGAAAAGAGCGGCGGCAAAGGCTGCTTTTCTTCCGATGGCAGCGGCTTCTTCATCGCGAGTGTCGTGGTAGTCGATGAGGGCATCGAGGGCTCTCCGAATATCGATTAAACCAGCGAGGTAGCTTTCTCTCGTGAGTTCCGTATTCTTCTTATGCGCTGCGACAGCGTCGGAAAGTTTTTGCGCATATTCGGTCTCAGTTTCGAGTCGAGTGAGGGCGATTTCTATTTCGGCCACGGCGTCGAGGACTTGTTGTTGGTAATTTGCGAGGCGGATTTCGGTCCGAGCTTTCTCTTCCGCAATGCGATGACGAACGCGGCCGGCTTGGAAGATCCGCCAGTTCAGTTTAGGACCAAACCCGAAGAGCCGATTCACTTGGTTGAAAAGATCGCTACTCGAACGACTCTCCCAGCTCAATGCTCCCGAAATGGAAAGGATGGGATAGAGATCGGATTCTGCTAAGCCAATGCGTGCGGTCTGTGCGGCGAGCTTTCGCTCTTCTCGACGCACATCGGGACGATTGCGCAGCATATTGGCCGGGGTGCTGAGGAGGATTTTGTGACGAAACTCGGGGATTCCTTTTTCCTGTTCTAGAATGCTTCCGAGCGCGCTGGGATAGATGCCGGTGGTATTGGCAAGACGGATGGCAGCGACTTCCATTTCTTGCCGGAGTTGTGGCAGGCGAGTCTCTCTAGTTTGGAGCTGGGCCTCGATCTCTTGGGCATCGCTACTGGGGGCTACTCCAGCATCCACTCTTCCGGCGAGGACTTTGAATAATTCTCTAAATTCTCCGGTCGCTTCTTCGGCTCGGATCAGTCGTTCTCTGAGAGCACAATACGCGATGTAGTTCGTGGCGACATTGGCAGTGATGATGACCATCGAGTCTCGCTTTAATTCTGCCGCTCCTTCCCATTCGGCCTGAGCGGCCTCAACGGCGCGGCCAGTCCTCCCGAATAAATCAATTTCCCAACCTGCTTCTAAAGAGGCGAAAAAGTTAGGGCTTAGGGATTCGTTAAGCTGAACCTCATCGCGAGTCCCCACCCAAGGATACCAAGCGGAACGAAGGACATTGACCTGAGCGCGTGCTTCTCGAACCCGTGCCTCGGCTAAATAAGCGGTGGGGCTATGTTCCTGAGCATGGCTAATGAGCTTGTTGAGCGTCTTGTTATTAAACCGTCGCCACCAAAGCTCTGCACCAGTGCGAGTAGCCTGCTGATCGGCATCAAGTCGGGCAGTCCAGTAGTCTCTCTCAACCACCCCCTCTCCGCTGGAACGCCAATCACCCGGAACGGTTAGCTTAGGGTCCACATAGTCTGGGCCTACTTTGAAGCATCCCGAAGTCACTGCGACCATGGTGAGCACAACGACTCTTCTGGATACAAAGAGCCCGCACTGCCATTTCTCTTGGCGAGTCGATGCTAAAGCTCTCTTGTTTTTCAATCTTTCATTAGGATACGATATCAGATGGCGTTTGTCTTGTTTAGAATCAGTGAGCGGAAAGTGGTAGCAACTTGTGGGAGAGAAAAACTATCGATGGGGCTCTTTCTTTGACTGGGCCCTTGCCTCTTCCCGGTAATTTTTTCGGCAATCAAAAACCTAATTCGGTAAAAATTACCGTGTTTTCCAAAAAGGCAAATTTGGACGAACACGAAGTTATTTTTTAAGTAACTACTTATAAGCGAGTTACGAATTGGTTGATTCGAGTTGGCACGTGGAGTGATTAAAGAAATCAGATAAAGCCAAGAAATCATGAAACTCGAAAACATCACTATCAAATCCGTCTCCTTCATCATTCCAGCCATGAATGAGGAAGAGACTCTTGCCATTCTCCATAAGGGCCTCGCTACCCAAATGAAACAGCTTGGGCTGAACTACGAGGTGCTTTTCATTGATGATGGCAGCACAGATCGGACCTGGCAGGAAATGAGCCGGTTGGCAGAAGCTCACCCCGATCAGGTCCGCGCCTTCCGCTTCCGCCGGAATATGGGGAAAGCCGATGCGCTCTCTCTCGGGTATGAACAAGCTACTGGAGATGTCGTCTTCACGATGGATGCCGATTTGCAGGACGATCCCACCGAGATTCCCCGCTTCTTGAACAAGATTCAGGAAGGGTATGGCATCGTTACCGGTTACAAAAAGAAGCGCTACGATCCTTGGCACAAGGTCCTCCCCAGCCGAGTCTTCAATGCCGTCTTGAGCAAGTTGGTTGGAGTGGAGCTCCACGATCACAACTGTGGCTTCAAGTGCTACCGCCGTGAGGTGATCGAAAAGATCCCGATGTATGGCGAGATGCACCGCATGGTTCCTTCTCTGGCCTCTTTCGAAGGTTATGAAACTGCGGAGCTCGTCGTTCAACATCACCCCCGTCAATTCGGAGTGAGCAAGTATGGAGTGAAGCGCATCCTTTGTGGCTTGTTCGATATGACCACCATCAGCTTCCTGAAGACCTACCGCGATCGTCCGCTCCACTTCTTCGGTCGTATCGCCTTAATCTCCGGAGTAGTGGGCAGTCTCTTGCTTGTTGCCGGACTCGCCTGCTCATTGGCAGGAATCAGCATCGGCACCTTCCTCGCATCGATGGGGATGATGTCTTTCATGACCGCCGTGATCTCGATCGGCATGGGGCTCCAACTCGAGCACCAGGTTTTCAAAACCATGCAAGAACATCATGAAGTCCCAGTGGCGGATTCCTGTGAGCATCAGCCTCCCTTCGTCCGCAGTAACCAAACTGAGAAATCAGTCACCTTAGCCGCCTAAGTTCCCAACTCTCACCTCTTTAAAGTCATGAAAAAATCATCCTCAATTCACGCTCACACCGAGCAACGCGTCGCGGTCGTGACCTCGACCTACGCACGCTTCCAAGATGATCATCAAGTCCCGTGGATGCGCGAAATGGCGAGCCGGACGGTCGGCTCCCTCGATAGCTTGAAAATCTACGCGGCAGGTTGTCACGGAATCAAGAGCCACTCAATCGACGGCATCTCTGTGAGAAGAATCCGCTATGCTCCCGCACAACTGGAATGCCTCACCCACGATGCCGGTGCTCCGAGTAAGGTGCGTTCCATTTGGTTCCAGCTTTTGACCATTCCTTATCTTCTCTCTGGCGTTCTTTCTGTACTGAAGTGGTGTATACAGGATGGAACACGCGTACTCCATATCCATTGGCCTTTCCCCCATGGTCTGTGGGCGCTGCTTCCCAAGTGGCTCCTTGGAGTGCGCGTGGTCTCCATGTGCCACGGTGCCGAGCTCGCTCTCGCTCGTAATAATTCCCTCATCCGTCACCTCCTCACCTTCTTCTTAAAGCAATCAGACGAGGTCTGTGCTAACAGCTCCCATACCAAGGCTGAAGTCAAAAGGCTCTGCGGAGTCGAGGCCCGGGTCGTGCCCTACGGAGCAACCGTGTCCGACCAAGCGGAAGCTAAACAGGAGAAAAACGAGAAACCTCTACTCTTATTCTGCGGACGCCTCATTCAGCGCAAAGGCATCGATGTCCTTCTCAAAGCCATGCCCGAAATCTTGCGCCAACGCGATGTCGATCTGGTCATTACCGGTGAAGGTGATCGCAAAGCAGAATGGCAAGAACTGGCCCAAGAACTAGGCTTAGAGAAATCTGTTAGATTCGCAGGATTCGTTTCCAACGAAGAATTGGGGCGGCTCTATCAGAAGTGCGATCTCTACGTCCACCCCGCTATCTATGATGATAAGGGAGACACCGAGGGATTGGGTGTCGTCCTCATTGAGGCCCTTGCTAACTGCAAGCCCGTAGTCGCTTCTAGGGTCGGTGGAATCGTTGATGTCATCATCGATAATGAGACCGGACTTCTGGTCCCAGAGAAAGATCCAAAAGCCCTCTCGGAAGCCGTGTTACGCGTTCTCAATAATCCCAGCCTTGCCACCGAACTGGGTAGTCGCGGGCATCAACATGCCAAGACTCTTTTCGACTGGGACCGCTGCGCCCGCCTCACGCTGAATGTCTATCAGGGTGAACCTGAAGTCATCACAAACGTGATTCCGCAAACATTCTAACAGCCCCTACTAACCTCCAACTCCTTAATCTTATGAAAACTCTCTCACAATGGGTCTTTCTCTCCCCCCTTTACCTCTGGGGGGCGAATCTCTCCGCCAACGATCTTGACGGAGATTACCTAACAGACGTAATCGAGTCTGACGTCGCGGCCTTTGCCGCTGGTGATCTCATCCTCGAGACTGCCGATCTTGACCTCACAACCGCTCAGCTCACAGGCCGTGGCGGCCAGCTAGCTTCAGAAACAGTGCAAGGTCTTACCGCCGTCTCCTTCCATGACGACACCTCAGGCTTCGGATACTTCCGGCTTAGTAAGTGGACTGGCGATCTCTCTTCCGCCTACGGCCAAACATTTCACTTCGGGATTCTCACTAAAGCACTGGATCTGGAGTGGGCGACAACTACTACGCGCGACCTTGCTTTCGTTTCAAACTCGGGAATCGAAGTGAATATTGATTTGCGCCACGGAGTGATGCAACACCAACTCTCTCCCTCTGCCTTCGGCGAAGTTTGCCAATACTCCATCTCGATAGAGCCTGAGAGTTTTGACACCAGCGAGGACAAGCTACTGCGCGTGCTCAGTGATCTCTCTCATATCGAGATCCGAAGTGAGTTCTGGAAAGGCATCAGCGGAGTGGAATGCTACCTCATCGCCGCCGGCACCTACCTCAATGTCACTCCAGACACCGACGGGGATGGAACTCCTGACCTCGAAGATCTGGATTCCGATAACGACGGCATCCCTGATAGAATCGAGGGTGCGGAGGACTCTGATCGTGACGGACTGGCCAACTACCGAGACCTTGATAGCGATGATGATGGACTTCTCGACGCCATCGAAGGAACCGCAAATCGGGATGGAGACGCCCTCCCAAACTACCTCGATCCTGATAGTGATAACGATGGTCTCAGCGATGAACGCGAAGGCCTTGATGATGCCGATGAAGATGGATTAGCCAACTACCAAGATAACGATTCAGACAATGACGGGCTCAGAGACTCCGTGGAAGGAATCACAGACAACGACGGTGATGGCCTCGCTAACTTCCTAGACTCCGACTCAGATGAAGATGGCATCCCGGATGGAGTTGATAAGGATGCTGACGGCGATGGCATTCCTAACAACCGCGAAGCCTTCGCCCTTGGAGGCCAAGGCGAGCTCGTGATCAATGGTGACTTCTCCAGCGGAAAGGACGCATTCTCCACCAGTTATTCTCAAACTCTCAGTGAGCTTGATGACGGAGTAGCTCAACCCGAAGGCGCCTTCGAAATCGCGGAAGATCCTTCTGACGTCACTGCAAATTTCGCCTCCTTCGGTGACTATAGCGGGGGCGGAAAGATGCTCGTTATCTGGACCGGACCAACGACTGGTGAGCGAGTCTGGAGCCAAGAGACAACCGTGGAACCGGGAATGACCTACGTCTTCTCGGCCGCAGTCGCAAGCGCGCTCACCAATCGAGAGCCTGCACTTGACTTCCGAGTCAATGGGGTCTCCCTCGGCGTCCCTGTTGTGGGGGGCGAACTCGGAGAATGGAGCCGGACCTACGCCACCTTCGTGAACGGAGAAGACACGCAAGTCACCCTCTCCATCCACAGTGTGAAGACGACAGTCCAACAAACGGCCTTTGGACTAGATGAGATCTCGTTCATTCCATTCACCACGGATAGTGATGGTGACGGCGTGGCCAACTTCCTCGACTTGGACTCGGACAACGACACCCTCGCCGACTCTTTCGAGGGGGCTTCCGACTTTGATGGCGACGGGCTTCCTAACTACCTCGATCTCGACTCGGACAACGACACCATTCCCGACCGCCTCGATGGTGGGAATGACTTCGATAACGACGGACAATCCGGCTTCGTTGATCTCGACTCCGACAACGACCAGATCGAAGACTACCGTGAAGGAAGCGGAGACTTTGACGGTGACGGCATCCCGGACCACGAGGATAGTGACTCTGATAATGATGGTACCCCTGATGCGCCAGGAGAAGACGCCGATGGCGACGGTCTCTGGAATGAAGAAGAATCATTAACGCTCGATAGCGACGACGACGGCACCCCCAACTATCTCGATCCCGATTCCGACAACGACGGTCTCCTCGATTCCGTAGAAGGGTTTCTCGATACCGATGCCGACGGCACCCCAGACTACATCGATCACCAGCCCGCCTTCCCTTGCTCGGGATATGCGCTCGAATCTTACAACGCGAATACTCAGCTCGCACTCGTCGATGTGACCCAAGGAGTATTCATTAACCTTGGAAACACCGATCATGGCTTGAACTACAATGCCATTGGCTACAACCCTGCGGATGATTACATCTACGGTCTCAATCGTACTCAGAACACGCCAGAGCTATTACGCATCGGCTCAGACGGGAGCGTTGCGAAGGTCGGATTGATCGACGGTCTTCCTCGTTCCTATGTCGCGGGAACCTTCGCCGCAGATGGTCTTTACTGGGTCTCTGGAGGTGGTCGCATTTACGGAATTGATGTCGAAACCCTCGCCGTAGTGCGGAGCCACGCTCACTCCCCAAACCCAAGCGGAGCCGAAATCGACCTCGCTTATAACCCCGTGGATGGGAATATGTATGGTTCTACCAGCCGAGGAGCTTTCTTCAAAGTCGATCTCACAAACGGAAATACGACGATCATAGGAAATAACGGAAAGACTTTTGGCGCGCTCATCTGCGACTTCAATGGCACCGTTTATGGATTCGATAATAAAGGAACAGGAGCCTTCCGGGTCAACCTCAGCAATGGCCAAGTCACGTGGGTTGCCAACGCTCCGAAGACTGGCATCAATGATGGTACCATCTGCCCCAAAGCCATCCTCGTCGTCGATAGTGATGGTGACGGTATTGATGACGAAGCCGATACCGATGACGATAACGACGGCACCCCTGATGAATTCGAAGGAGGAACCTGCAATCCCAATGGCGATGAAGACGGAGATGGCATCCGTAACTGGACCGACACCATCGACAACGGAGACGAGGGCGACCGCTCTATCACCGACTATACTGATCGTAATGGAGATGGCATACCTGATGTCTTCGACGTTGACGGCGACAGCACCCCGAACCACCTTGATCAAGACTCCGACGGAGATGGCCTGACTGACGATGTCGAGCTCACCGGAGATGCTGATGAAGACGGCTTAGCTAACTTCCTCGACAATGATGCCGACAATGACGGCTTGCTCGACGGAGTGGATGGATTGGGCGATACCGATGGCGACTTAATCGCGAACTATCTCGATAACTTCGATGATCGTGATCAAGACAACGATGGCATCAAGAATGGTGATGAAGGCACTGATGACTTCGACGGCGATGGCATCCCTAACCACCTCGATACAGATACCGACAGCGATGGCGTTGCCGATGCAGACGAGATTCTCGACAACGGCACCATTCTGGATTCAGACGGCGACGGCATCCCTAACTTCCTCGACATTGATGATGATGGCGACGGTATCCCTACTCTTGAAGACGATTGCGCGCTGTGCAACTTGGACGACAACATCATCGAGTTCGAGCTCAGCGAGGCCCAGATTCGCAACTACGGGGTCGATCCTCTCTACTACCAATATGCTCGCGAGATCTGGAACGAAGTGAAGTATGAACTAAACTGCAACACTGACGGAATCCCATTGGAGGAGGAGAAGCGTGGCTTCGACGAAGAGCGGTTCTTCCTGGAAGCTGACTCCGAAGTCTTCGTGACCGTCATCTATGACGGAGCCAAGAACGTGAACTCGGTGGCGTGGTATAATGCGGCCGATCCTAACGGTAGTTGGACTGTTTTCTGGGAGAAATATGGCACTGGACCCACTGCTCCACTGATCCCTGGCTCGACCGCCAGCCTTGGTATCCTACCTGCCGAGACCGAGCTCCGTTTTGGCCTCGTCGCAGATGGAGGGCGCGGAGGAATCACCAAAATCCATCAAGACTCTTATCTAAACCCAGGAGGATTGGAGTTGATCGCTAGCCAAATCAATATTTCTAACAACCCCCTTATTGTTTCCTTTGAAGATCAAATCTTCGCGGGACGAGACAATGACTTCAACGACGTCATCTTCATGGTAGAAATCGTGCCCACCGCACCCGCTACTTTGCAGTTCGGTGATTCAGGCTTGGCTTCTTCCGCAGTGAGTGAGGTCCTAACTGATATCGGCTGGAATCATTCAGATTATGAAATCTCGGCAGACTTTTTCAAGTTACCAACCGCAGGTCCAATAACAATCGAGCTATTAGGAGATAGAAGTAAACTCGACTTTACCCTCGCTTTAGTAGACTATGACATCATGGCCCAAGTCGATCCCCGCACTCTGCAGTTCCGCGCTATCGCGGGTGAGAACGCGGTGACTCTCTTAGACAACAGAACGGTAGTCGAAGGATCGCAAGTGACCTTTAACCCTCAGTCACTTGGTCTAGCGGGGAAGCAAGTCTTGCTCGCAATTCTTCCACACAATCGGTTCGATCGTTTCACTAACAATCCCCATCGATACACCCCTCATGGTAACGGTGATGAGACTCGGAGACAGCCTCTCTTCTCAATGACTAATGCTAATCCTAGCACTCAAGACCAGTATCTCACCTTCAGTGATGGGGACTCCACTCTCGTCATGGTGGAGGATATTAGCCGCAGTGAAGTAGGACCAAATGAAAGCGCAAGTGATTCAGACTTCGCTGATCTCTGGATTCAATTCACCCCTGCTCTGGAAGCTTACAGCATCGGGGGCGGCGGATACTATCAGGGCTCTCTCGATCCGACGACCGAGTGGGACGGAGTCGATGGCTACAGCGGAGAGCAAAATGGAGACTTCTAACAGACTCACCTAATGAAAGCATCCCCTCTCCTGATTCTCTTGCTCGCAGTGGCCTTACCGTCGGTCCTTGTCTCTGCCCAAATTGAGCGAGAGTTCCAAGCCGATGATGGCGCAGCGCTTGACCGCTTTGGCCAGGCGCTGGCGGTTGACGGCACTCGAGCCCTAGTCGGATCAACAGGCGATGACGACTTCGGTCGCCAATCGGGTTCGGCCTATCTCATCGACCTTCTCAGTGGAGAGGAAATCGTCAAATTAAATGCTCCCGATAGTGTCGAACGAGATGCTTTCGGAAGCTCGGTATCGCTAAAAGGAAATCTCGCAATCATAGGTGTACCCGATGATGACGACAACGGAGATGGCTCTGGAGCAGCCTGGATTTTCGACCTTACCCAAGTGCACAACGAAGGCTACGAGCCAATAAAACTCACTGCCTCTGACGCGGCGGCCGGAGATAACTTCGGAAACGCTGTCGCTACCGACGGGAATCACATTATCGTGGGAGCGTGGAAAGACGGTGACGACGGAGAAAACCAGGGAGCTGCTTACGTCTTCACGACATCGGGGCAAGAGCAGCATAAACTCGTAGCCAACGATGGCGCTCTCTTCGACCAATTTGGGAGTGCTCTCGCAATCGATAACGGCACGATTGTCGTAGGAGCTACTTTTGCAAATGCGCCCGGAGCTGATTCTGGGGCAGCCTACCTCTTCGATGCCAACAGCGGAGCTCAAATCGCTAAATTAGTAGCTCCAGATGGTTCGGCAGGAGACACTTTTGGGGAATCGGTTGCCATCGCTGATGGGCTCCTCGTGATTGGTGCTTCGAATTACGATGATAATGATGAAGACACCCTCCCCGGAGTAGGTCGCGCCTACCTCTTCGACGCTAATACGAGAAACTTAGTAGCAACACTCTCCCCACCAACTGATGAGCGCGGAGCACGTTTTGGAGTTTCCGTTTCCATCGGTAGCCGGATCGCTATCGGGGCCTTTTTTGCAGATAAGAACGAGATAGGAGCAGCCGGAGCAGTCTTTGTTTTTCAGCGGAATGGCGAATTCCAGACCAAACTTCAACGCAGCAAGGCCGCCCCCTCAGATTTCCTCGGGCAAACGGTCGGAGTTACCAATCAACTGATTGTAGCCGGTATTCCACAAGCAGACCCGAATGGTTCTCAAAGTGGATCGGCCATTATCTTTGATCTCGCGCCAGTGAGCGCACCAGTTCTCCAAATCTCAATTTCGGGGCAAGATGTCCATTTGAATTGGATTTCTGAGGCTGGTAAGGCCTACCAGATTTACTCTTCAGTCAATCTTACAGACTGGACCCCACTGAGTGGTCAGATCTCCGCCAACTCTTATCTCGATCGCGACGCCATCAAAGAGGCTCGAAAATTCTATCGACTCCGCGTTCTTCCCTAGATCCCACTCAATGGCAACGCCCGCACACAAACCACTCCGCTCCAAAGGGCTCCTCATTGGGAAAGCTCTCCTTCTCATCTGCGCGATTGGAATCCCGCTTTTTGCCTTATTCAAAAACCTTCCCGCAGTGCTCGCCGCCGCGAGCTCGGCACATCCCGGTTCTCTCGCCTTAGTCGCGTTTGGATTACTCCTCTACACAGTGCTGAATGCTTCGATCTGGGCCGATGTCCTGAGGGCTCTCGGTTGGCAAGGAAGTCGTAGCCAAGCAACTCACATCTGGATTCAGTCTGAGGCCCTGAAGTGGCTTCCAGGAGGGATTTGGGGCTATGCTTCTCGAATTGTGAAAGCACCAGAGATCGGCATCCCAAAAGCACTTGCGGGAGCCAGCCTCGTGGGAGAACTTCTGCTCACCATTGGCGCGTGGATGATCATTGCAGGCATCGGATTTTTGTTAGATCCTTCCTTGCTCAATGAGCTTCAGCAAAAATTAAGCACTACTAGCGAAGAGAACTCCACGCCATGGTTAACTTGGACTGTGCTCTCTATGGCAGTAGTCGGAGGGGGCATTCTCTTTGCAGCTCCTCCGATACGGAGGATCATTTTGAGAAAACTCGCACCCCTCCAAATGCAGAAATGGCACCTCTCTCCCCTCATACGTGCTTTGGGGAGTTACCTCGCTCTCTGTGCCGCCCACGCCGCATTGTTAATGCTCCTTGTGCAGGCAGTACAACCCGGCAGCTATCATTGGGGTTCCGCCGCCGCCACAAATGGCAGCGCCTGGCTGATTGGATTCTTTGCTATCGGGGTTCCTGGCGGAATCGGGGTCCGAGAAGCAGGGATCACTTTTTTTCTTTCTACCCACATGAGCATCCCAGAGGCCATGGCAGTAGCCGTTTTGTGGCGCGTCCTACAAATCGCAGCCGAACTCACCGCACTGAGCCTTAGCCATCTTTTGTGCAAGCTAAAGGCGAACACAATCCGCAACAATTCAACTTACATTAAGTAATTATATCGGTAAACTATACTCAGTGAGAGTGCACTTCCCCCTCCGATCATGAGCTCCCGTTTATCCATTCTTTCCGGTCTTGTTAGAGACAATAAGGGCCTGCTGATTGGTGGGCTTATCCTCGGAATTTTCATTATCACAATGGGATACTTCGTCCTCCTGCCAAGCTACCTAAGCCCGGCGACGAAAATGTATTCCTCTAATCTCGGCTATCCCGCGATGATGCGCCGTTTGGGAAAACCGCTCCCCGTGACCACCGCCCAAGCCGGAGAGAGAGAGTTTACGAGATATGTCATGGGAGAAGGAGTCTGCTCCAGCGATCCCGTTCTCGTGCCCGTGATTCCCTTATCATCCATCGAGAAGATTCACTTCAAAGAAGGAGATTACGTCGGAAAAGGAGAGATCATGGCAGAGCTTTCCCACGAGTTTGCCGACATTAAGCTGGCTAGTGCTCAACTGGCGGTGGCAACGGCTAAAGCCGAGCTGGCCCGGGTCGAATCAGGCTCCGCCTATGTCCTGGCCCAAGAACGCCCCAAGATGGAGAGCGTTAATCTGGCAGCAGAAAAAGAGCGGTACGAATTGGCCACCGAAAAAGTAGACCGTATGCGGAAGGCTTACCAAGCAGGTCTAGTTGCCAAGACTGCACTGTTAGATGCGGAGAAAGACTTTGCGGATTCCGGACAACAACTGAGCGAGGCCGTGCTCCGAATGGGAATGGCCGAGGAGGGAGTGATCAAGAGTCTAGAAATCGCACGCAATGCCGTGCGCGATGCCGAGGAGGCTGTCGCCCACCGGCAGCTTGAGCTTAAGAACTATCTCGTCCGTGCTCCCGCGAGCGGAATTATCGAGCGAGTGCTCATCAAAGAAGGAGAATACAATCCTGACCCGGGTAAGCCGGGCTTCGTCATTGTGAGCGGACTCTGGTTTGATGCCTTCTTCGATCAAGCTGACTTCGGATTTGTTAGAAAAGACGAAACAGGCGAAGTCCGCCTTGAGGCTTATCCAGGAGTCTCCATGCCAGCAATTGTGGAACGTCTCACCCCAGTGGTCAGCTTCAACGAGGGTGGTCCCGAAATTTCCCGACCACTACGACCGCGTGGTTCAGGAGCACCGGAATGGGCCGCAACCTTCCGAGCTCGCTTACAGTTCACCGAAAAAGTGGAAACCTTCCCCATTGCGATGGGAATGACTGGATTTGGCCGTCTCACCGTGAAAAGAAAAGGAATCGCAATTCCGAGAGCCGCCTTGCTCTCTATCTCTGCTGGCGCGGGTGTGGTCTATCTTCCCGGCCCCGATCAGAGCTGGGAAGCACGTGAAGTAAAAGTAGGCATCGTCGACGATCAATCTGCTGAGATTCTCTCTGGGATTGAACCAGATGAAAAAGTCATCGTCACAGGACATTGGATTCTCCGCGAAGGGGATCTAATCGAGATTACCAAAGAGAGCGAATTCGACTATCAAAGCCATGGCTAGACTGGCTGCTTTTGGCGTTCTTCTAACAGGAATGCTCCTCATGGCAGCATCCCTCTCTCAAGACTGGTTCACACTCCCAACTGGCTGGGAAGTAAGCGAAGGCACCATCGTGCCAACGGTCCGAGACGCTGAGGTCACTTCATTTTTTAAGGGAGGACTCATCGCCGCGATCTTGGGCTGGATTTTGGTCATTGGAGTTGGTTTTTCCAAAGGGAATTTTCGGAGTTTTCACTCCTATCTGGCTTGGACCTTCATCTGGTCAATGATCGTCTTCCCCCTGCTCTGGTGGTATCCCCAATGGGTCACCGTACAAGACGCAAAGACCTCTGGCGACGCAGCGTGGCTACAACAGCAACACGATAATCTCACCTGGCTGGGAGGTGACGTTTACCGTGCACATTCGGAGCGCTACAACGACATTCAACTGGGAGTGAATATGCAGGACCCACCCATCTTTTTGGGTGCCTTCAGAACTCCGATGGATTCTCTAACCACTCTTGGAATTGAAGAAATTCCAGAAATCATCTGGTGGTTCGGGCTCAATCCCGCCTTTTCCCAGTTTGTCGGTCGGGGATGGTTTATGGCCTGGTTGGGGATTGCCGCGCTCGGGATGGGAGCCTTTGGGTTATTAAAAGGAAGAGCAAACAAAGGACGCCGTAAGCTCCTCAAAACAGCGGCCATTGCCTTCGCCTGTACTAGCCTCCTAGTGGTAAGCTCAGCGCTATTGCCAGTGCTGCAAGCTGGCTCCCAACTCCGCAATGCGAAGGCTGCTGCTTTACAAGGAAAGTATCAACCTTGCCTAGATCATCTCGATAAAGCCGAGCGATGGATGCCCGCGCTAAGCTTTGACACCACCCTGATTCTACAACGAGGTCGGATGGAAACTCTCATTGCGCAAGAGAGTCCTTGTGCCATCCTCTATCAGGTTTGGAAACTCGAGAACGAAGGATACGGATCTCGTGCCAAGGAGCGCCTCGCGGATCTGGATCGAGAACGAGAGCATCTTCCGCGAGCATGGCAACGAGAGCTGGCCCGGACTTGGATGAGGGTCACGATCGATGACTTTAACTCTGGTCGCCTCCCGCAAGCATACGAGCAGTTTGGCAGGATTTGCGAACTGGAACCGGTCGCTATCCAGGCTCGCTTCCACCATCAACTCACCAGCTTACAAATCGGAGATCTCGCAAATAACCGCCGTCGTCGCGAGGAAATCGCACAACTCTATCAGCCCTACTTGCGGAAAGACAAACGCGGCGTCCTAGCCACTTCATGGCTCATCCTCGCCCAAGGAGAATGGGAAGCCGGAAACACCCTAGCAGCGGCAGAAGCTCGCCGAGAATCAAAGGGGCTTTAAGAGATGAAAAAGCACGCTCTCACATCGCTAAAGTCTGCGGCACTCATCGCACTAGCGATAGGAGCGATCATCTGGACGGTAGGCAACGCGATCGCCCCATCCGAGCCGCCCGGCCGTATTTACGATTTTCCTAGTAATAGCCAATGGATTCGCGTCCGAGACGAAAACCAGCGCACTGGCTGCTTCCGCAAAGATTTTTTTCTAGCAGGAAAAGTGCGCCATGCCTGGCTCTGTATTGCATGCGAAGGCGGCTGGGAACTCGCTCTCAACGGAAACACCGTGGGGGCAACTGATTACTGGCGAGCAACACGCCCCTTCCAAAACGGTCTCACCGAATCCGGCCAGCGAGTGGTAACCAGTAACCCCGCCGTAGCCTACAACTTCCCACGGGAGTATCAATGGACCGGGCACGCAAATCACCGTGTCCCTACCTTTCTCGATATTCGAGAAAGTTTACAACCTGGCGACAATACCATTTCGGTCGAAACGGAAGCTCGTTGGGCAGGAGTCGCCTTTCGGCTGACGGGAGAAATCGAGTTAGAAAATGGAGAGATCATTTCGCTCAACTCGAATACCAGTTGGAAAGCTGAGCCCGTCCCAAAGGAAATCGGGCAAGCGGAATGGGTGCGAACTGGCACCAATATTGACCACTGGGACCACGCCATCGTCGGGCGGCGCTTCTCGGGTTCACATACTACCTTTGTGCCCCGTGGGATGTTCGAACAAAAGTTCACCGGCGAATGGTTGGTGGCCACCGAGTTGGATGCCAGTAATGGGGAATCTACCGGACAGGACTTCCTCTACGAATGGAATCAAGAAGAAGCGGTCCAAGATGCTTGGGTAAAGGTAGCCAGCCGAGCACCCTACATGCTCTACGTCAATGAGGTCGCCATTCAGCCCCCTTCGCGAGAACCGAGAGGACTCTCTGATGGCGGCTGGATGGTCAAGTGGATGGGACGGCGTCCCCTCGAAGTCTTCCCCACTCTTCTCGATCCCGATGAGACCGCAAGTGCATTGGTCGGGTATCGCTTCGAGAATCCACGGCACGGAGACCCTACCGAAAACGACTTCAAACGTTACCGCAATACCCTCAATCGCACGAAGGACCGCGACCGCGCGACGACGGCGGGAGAACTTCTCGACGACCGTGCTGACCCAGATGATCCCAAAGCGACAACCTATGACCCCTATGGAGTGTTAGAAGAGCCTTTCTGGCGAATCCCTCCCGAGGTTCTGAGGGATCGGGGTGGAGAACAATTACACGGCTTCGGCATTGGGCCCGTTCTCAAGAAAGGGAAAAACCAGATTCGACTACGCGTTCTGGAAGAACCTAATCTCGGATATCGGCGCAGCCGTCAGGTAGCCATTGCGCTCGACGGGGAAATCCTGACCAAAGATGGGAACACCCAACCCCTCCGCACCGATAACCAATGGCGCAGTGAATGGCAGGGACGTACTCTTGAACTCCAAGCTAACCCCCTGGTTGCGCGACCGGGAACACACTTCCCCAGACTGAAATACATCGGAGAACAACGAACTTCCCATTCCTGGAAACGGAGCGCTTTCGTGACTGCAGTTTTGGCTTTTGGCAGTCTCCTGCTGATCCGGCGACGATGGATTTTTGCAGACCACTTTGCACTGGGTTTTCTCATCACTCTCAGCCTCTCCTTAGTGATCAAGTTCTCCCTTTTTGAGCGCAGTGAATCGCTCTGGTATCGCTCCGAAAGTTGGGCTTGGACTTACCTTGTCTTCGCCCTCCTAACGGGAATGGTCTTCGCTTTGTTACGCGGGAAAAAAATCACTCCTCGCTGGCAGGTTCCCTCCTGGGTCATTCTCACCTCCTTATTTGCTCTCTGCCTAGTCCTCCGCGGCTATCGTGTGATTGAGCAACCGATCGACGATGATGAATACGCCTCCATCCAAGCCGTCACCTCAATCGCGAAAACTGGGCTTCCCGAAATTGGGAAAGACATCTGGTACAGTCGAAGCCCTGCTTATCACTACCTAGCAGGCTTGGCCGCTTGGTTATTTGGCGCGAATTTATGGGTGCTGAGGATGGTTACCGTCCTCACCTCGCTCGTGACTGCATGGGTCGTCTGGCGTATGGCTCGCACCTACTATCACAGTCGTTGGGTTGCTTCGATTGCGACTTTCTTTTTTGCCATTCATCCCTTTCTCATCTTCACCGGACACATCGCCCGCTTCTATCAGCAACAACAGCTCTTCCTCTTACTCCTCATCGATTTTTTCATCCGAGGCTTCATCATTGGCAAGAGTGCCAAGTGGAGGGTTCTCGCCATCTTCTGCTTTGGTCTCGCGGTCTTGAGCCAAGAGATTTCGATCTCTTTTATTCCTATCCTCGTCGTACTTTACGTTCTCTTTGGTCGTGATGTCCCATGGCGCTGGGAGCTCAAATCCATTCTCGCCCTCGGGGTGACTGCCGCAGCGGTCGCGATCAATATCCTTCTCTTCCAGATGAAATGCCTGACCCGCCCGGTCGGAGTTTCCCCCAATGTCGAAGCCACCATCTCGCCTAATTTCTGGGAACTTGGCAATCTCTTCTCCATGTTCATTGGCTATTCGCGGCTTCACATTTCCTTATCCGTGTTTTGGTTTTTAAGCTTGGCCTACTCCTTACGAACGGGTTTCCGTCGTCTCATCGCTCTTCACGTGGCCCTCTTGGCGGGGATTCTTTTTCTCAATCTCCTCATCACGTCCCCCAGCTTCCGCTACCAATACACCCTCATCGCACTCTGGATTATGTTAGGCTGCCATGGGATGTGGGTTGCATTTGAGCTTCTCGGGAGATGGACCCAAAATCCACAAGGAGCCCGATTCCTCCGCAATCTCGCCGCAATCGTCGTCTTTCTGACTTGGAGCCCTTGGCGCATTCCGGGCTCTTACCAGGAAAAGATTTTAGGAGACCCTATCTCCGGGCTTCGCTATGTGAAGGCGAACATGCGCGATGAGGATAAAGTCATGATCACCGAACCCCATCCTCATGCCGCCAAGATGGAGCTGGGCCAGGTCGATTACGATTTGGTCGTCCCCATTCTCTACGACTTCACTTACTCTGATGAGGGGCTCCTCCGCGACCGCAACGGCGATGCCAAAGTGATTAACCGCATCGGCCAACTGCAAGAAATCTTTGCCGAAGATGAGCGAGTGTGGATTCTGCTCAATCGCGAAAAATTTCGTTCCCGAAAACGTAATCTTCGATGGGAATACCCCTCTGCTCGTGAAGAGCTCTTCATTCGAGAGAACTGTCGCCTAGTGTATCGATCCTACCTCTGGCACGTCTATCTATGGGACCAAAATCTCGGACACTACCATGCCTTTCGTAAGGAGCCGGGTAGCTTCAGCGAGTAGTCACAGAGCAGCTTCACTCAAGGGCTTTGAGTTGACTCAAAAGGTCTTCGCTTTTGAGAGGCTTTGGTAAGAAGGCATTCATCCCTGCGTCGAGACAAAGCTGTTGATCCTCGGGCAGCGCACTTGCCGAAACCGCAATAATCGGGATCCTTCTGGCCTCTTCGCCAGCTTCACCAGATCGAATTCTTTGCGTCGCTTCGATCCCATCCATATCCTGCATATATCGGTCCATGAGGACTGCCGAGTAATGAGAATTTTTCTTCAATTCTTCGAGCGCTTCCACGCCAGTCTCCACTACTCGAGGCACGATCCCAATCTTCTCTAACATAAGGGTGATAAGCTGTGAATTAATGGGGTTATCTTCCGCAACCAAAACCTCTCGTCCTTTGAGCAAAGGCTTCTCTGCTTTTGTTTTTTGAGCCGCTACAGAAGCCTCATCCTCTTGCCCCTCTTCCTCAATAAAAGGAAAGGTAAAGAGAAAGCGAGCGCCCTCCCCGGTTCTTCCTTCCGCTTCAATACGGCCATCCATCGCCTGAGCAAGCTGCCGACAAATGGCGAGACCCAGCCCCGTGCCACCATACTTCCGAGTGGTCGAAGCATCTGCCTGAGAGAAGGCCTCGAAAAGCGATTCCGCAATCTCATCATCAAACCCGATCCCCGAATCCATCACCGAAATTTCGAGATTCTGACCGTCGCAATCAGCAGCAATCTCCACCCCACCATCTTTGGTAAACTTGATCGCATTGGCAACAAGGTTGGATAAAATCTGGCGAACACGAGTGACATCACCCACAACCCGTTCTGGGAACCGATCACTGATCGCGAGGGCTAGACTCAATCCTTTCTCCGCTGCAGCCTGCTCGTGAAAAACATGCATCTCTCGTAGCATCTCTGCCACCGCATAAGCTCGATGCTCGATCACCATGCGGCCACTTTCGATGCGGGAAAAATCCAGGATATCATCAATGATCTGTTGCAACATTTTCCCACTACTCGTGACCAGTTGCAGGTGTCCCCGTTGCTCTGCGGTGAGAGCCGAATCGAGAACCATCTCCGTGAAGCCTAGAATGCCATTAAGCGGAGTCCTAATCTCGTGGCTCATCGAAGCTAAGAAAAGCGACTTGGCAGCATTCGCCCGTTGCGCGTCATCCCGTGCCATTTTCAAATCGCTTAAGGTCCGGATTCGATTAGTTATATCACGGAAGATCCCGATCACTACTTTTTCCCCACCGACCTCGGTGCCACTCCCGACCACTTCCGCCGGGAAAACCGAACCATCGACTCTCCTCAGATCTCCTTCATGACGACAGTAGCCGATTTGCAGCGCTTGTCGAAAAGCCCGCACTGCAGCAGGGCGTCCCCCGGTCGCCAACAAACTCGAAACACGGCGACGAACCAACTGTTTACGTGAATATCCAAGCATCCGGATAGCGGCATCATTGACTTCGATAATCCTGCCCATCCCGTCCAGAAGAATGATGCCATCCATGGCGGAGCGAAAGATCGATTCAACAAGAGCCTGCCTCCGAACTAACTCATCTCCTTGAGTTTGGACCTGTTCTTGTAGCTGAATATTCAGCTCATAGAGCTCCAAGCTCTTCTCTTCTAACAGACGCTCTGCTTCCTTACGTGCGGTTCGCTCACGCTGCAGCCTCTTCTCCCATTTTTGAGTCTCATCCATTTACTCAATGGCTGTTAGACAAATCGTAAATTGTTCCCGTCCGTCTCCGAGGGTTTCTCGCTCAATTGTGCAGTCGCGCGCGAAGCGCTTCACACAACCTCGGATCAGACCTTCACACAAATCCTCCAAATGCCGGACCGAGGAGTAAAGCATCAACAACTCATCATTCGAAAGCCGCTCACAATCAAAGCGAGGGAGTTCGGCATCGGGATACAGTTTGCGCACTTCCACATGAATGTAACGCTCGACCCCTTGCAGGAAATCAAGAGGATGCTCGACCCCAGCTTCAAACTGAGGGTGAGCATTAATCAAGATCCCAAACAAATGCTCACCGAAAGCCTTGAGCAAATCTCCGACAGGGATACTCGTTTCCTCACTCAGTGCGACCACTAGACTAACGGCCTCCGAGTGATCATAGGTTCCAACCGCAGTATAGCTCCCTCCCGAAGGTGGATTTGCCTTTTCGACAACTCGATCAACCAGATCGTAGTCCCACTTGTTTTCCACCATTTCTAGGAAGGTGGTAAAGATAACGCCTTTCATATTTTTGAGTGAGTTGGAACGCTAGGACAGACCGTGGCGCTTCATCTTGTTGTAAACTGACTTCTCGGTGATCCCAAGCTGTCTCGCTGTTTTTGCTTTATTTCCTTTGCACAAAGACAGCGTTTGCTTGATGGCCTGCACCTCTAATTGGGCAAGTGTGATCCCGCCCAATCCGGCGAGAGCCAAGTCTTCCCCTTGTGATTCTTGTCGAACTTCTCGCGGTAAATCTTCTACCTGAATCACCCCTTCTTCGCAAAAGGCCGACGCTCTCTCCAGCACATTCTCCAACTGCCTCACATTACCCGGCCAATCATAGCTCAAGAGCATTTCTGCCGCTTCCGCGCTTAGGCTCACAGCCTTCTGCTGCCGTTTGGCAACCTTCTGCAAGAGAGCCTCACAGAGAGCTGGGAGCTCATCTACTCGCTCGCGAAGAGGAGGCAGTTCGAAAGGAATTACACTCAGTCGATAGTAGAGATCTTGCCGAAAGTTCCCGTCTTTGACCTGTTGCTCGAAATCGACATTGGAAGCTGCAATCACTCGCACATCCGCCTGCAAAGTGCTCTCTCCTCCGACCCGTTGAAATTCCTGATCCTGCAAGAAGTTCAAGAACTTCGGCTGCAAGTCCAAAGGAAGATCCCCGATCTCATCCAAGAAGAGAGTCCCTCCTTGAGCTGCTTCTATTTTGCCTATGCGACGCTTCACCGCTCCCGTAAACGCTCCTTTCTCGTGACCAAAGAGTTCACTTTCTAACAACTCTCTCGGCAGAGTGGGACAACTCACCGTCACAAAAGGCTGGCTCGAACGACCGCTTAGAGAATGAAGATACCGTGCCAACACGCCTTTGCCGACGCCACTTTCTCCCGTGATCAAGACGGTTGAATCAATTTTGGCCACTTTCGCGGCCTTCCGCGCGATATCCTTCATTTCATCGCACTCCGCAATCATGAAGACCTCGGCCCTGGGCCCGCCAATTTCCTCCCTCAAATCTTCGTTTTCTCGCTGCGCAAGACTCAGTCGTTTCGCGTTGAGCAGTACGGCGATCAGCTCGTCTGGGTCGAAAGGTTTGGTGATGTAATCAAACGCTCCCAGCTTCATCGCCTTGACCGCATCTTGAATATCCTGATCTGCAGTGAGAACGATTGCAGGTAGCTTCAACTGAGCTTTGGCAAGATCGTCTAAACATTCGAACCCATCCTTCCCAGGCATATTGAGGTCGAGAAGAATCACCTCGGTCTGCTCGGAAACCAACTTCATCGCTTCCTCACCATCAGCAACAGCTAGGACCTCAAAGCCAGCCTTCTTACCATGGAACTCCAATAGCTGACGAATCGTGCGATCATCATCTGCAACAATTAATTGTGATCTCCTGCTTCCCATTCTGTTATCTTTGAAATAATATTATTTTACCTTAAATAATAACAGCATAATCCCCTCCGTGATCGATCCGAAACAACTGCAAGGAATTGCCAGCGATGCACCTGACCTTGTCCTAAAAATTCTTACCGATTTCACCGTTGATGCTCAAACACGTCTCGCCCAGGCCGAGCAAGCTCTTCTGGAAGGAAACCTAAAGGAAGCTGGCCTTGCCTATCATCAACTCATTGGCTCTTCAGCGACCCTTGGACTTTCCAAACTCTCCGAAGAACTCCGCCAGCTAGAAACCGCCTGTAAAGCCGGCTTAGCGGTCGTTCCCACAACAGATCTGGAAGCTCTTTTGTTAGATTCGGTCACTGCGGCGCAAGCTCTTTTAGGCTGAGTAGAATTCTCACTCGCACAAGCGAATGAAGCCCGAACATTTTTATAGTTCATCTGAACGTTTTCTTCCTTGCGATTTTGAGAAAACTTGAAAAACTTATCGCTATATGCCTTCCTATTCTCAATTCCTATCTGCCGCACAACGCGGTTGGGTTGGGGAAAGAGGGGCACATTTCAAGAATGAGATCGAGCTTCAATCTCTCTTCTTCGCTGGGCACTTCGGGCGAGAGTTTTTGACGACAGATGGACGTAAGGTCACGATTCGGCAATTTGGAGAATGGAACCATGGTCCTGGGCCGGACTTCCTGAACTGTGCTATCTATCTTGCGGGACAGCTACTCACCGGCCCCATTGAGCTCGATACCAAACCGAGCGATTGGGAGAGCCACGGTCATGCTACTAACTCGGAATTCGATGAGGTGGTCCTTCATCTCTCAATCGAGTCTTCCTCGCGAACGACTTTTATCCGAACCAGTGAGCACCGTGAAGTCCCTCAAGTTCGTATCCCTTCGGAGCGACTCGATACCCTCTTTCCACCCCCACTTTCGCAAGCACCCGTCACACGAGGTCGCTGTTCTTTCCCACTCTCACAGATGGCTCCCAATCGCGTGGAAGATTTAATTAAAAAAGCGGCGCTGCACCGCGCGCAGTTGAAGGCGAATCACTTCCTCTGTGTCCGAGAAACACACGGTTATGCACAGGCTCTCTGGCAGGCTCTCGCCAATGCCTTGGGCTATCATCAGAATCAACTCGCGATGACTCTGCTTGCGCAACGGGCTCCAATCGCACAACTACGAAATCTCCCACCGCTGGATCGTAGTGCTTATCTATTTGGGTTAGCGGGATTCTTAGCGCCTGATTTGCCAAAATCGGCTCCCGAGGAGTCTCATCAATGGTTGTCCGAACTGTGGTCGAGCTGGTGGAAGAACCGGCCCCACCCTGACCCGCGATCATTGCCCTGGAGACTGGCAGGAGTGAGGCCCAGCAATCATCCCCAGCGGCGCATCGCAGCTCTCGCAAGCTTACTGCGCTCTTGGCCTACGGTTGAGAAGCTCTCACGCGAATCTCCTCCCGCTTTTCTCAAGAAAATCATGGAGAGCGACGATCCCTTTTGGAACTATCATTACACTCTCACCTCCAAGCCAAGTACACGCCCAATTGCCCTCTTCGGGAAACAGCGGGGGCAGGATTTCCTTGCTAATATCATCTATCCCCTTCAACTCGCAGAAGACGCGCACACGCATTGGCCAAGCTACGCCAAGCTGGCGGGAACCGCCCCCTCAGAACGAGTTAAACGGGCGGCCTATCGGCTCTTTGGAGATCGACCCGAGAAAGCCTCTTTCCTGAAGAAAGCATGGCAACAACAAGGGCTGTTACAGATCTATCAGGATTTTTGTCTCCAAGATCACTCCGATTGCGAGCAGTGCCCCTTCCCTGAACAGCTTCTTACTTGGTAACAACTTATCCCTGACGAACCGAACCTCTTACTATGCTCACTGCCCTTCTCGCCCTGAATGCGCTGCCAAAAATTGGACCCATCCGAGTAGGGAGGCTGTTAGAAAAATTCGGCGATGCGGAAACCATTCTTAAGCAATCGCGAACTACGCTGCAATCGGTTCAAGGCATCGGACCAGAAGGGGCCACTATCATCTCAGAGTGGCAGAAGTATACCGACCCCGAAGCCGAACTCGCTCTCTGTGAGCAACACGGCATCTCCATCTTCACTCGCGACTCTCCGCTCTGGCCTTCTCTCTTTGCACATTGTCCCGATGCACCACTACTACTCTACATCCGTGGCGAAATCACCGCTGCCGATCATCATGCTATCGGCGTCGTCGGTTCACGTCGCTGTACTCACTACGGCCGCAGTGTCACGCGGCAGTTTTCACAAGCACTGGCGCGAGCGGGTTACACCATTATCTCGGGTCTCGCGCTCGGGATTGATACCGAAGCCCACCTCGCCGCACTTGATGCTGGTCAACGCACTATCGCAGTTCTCGGATCAGGACTCCTCCATCTCTACCCTAGCCAAAATCGGGAACTTGCTGATCGCATCGCTAATGGGAACGGTGCCGTCGTGAGTGAGTTCCCTCTACGCCAGCCCCCGGACAAGAAAACCTTTCCCCAGCGCAATCGCATCGTTGCTAACTGGGCTAGCGCCTTACTCGTGGCCGAATGCCCTCGGCGATCGGGCTCGCTCATCACTGCGGGAATGGCTGCGGAGGCTGGCCGCTCCGTCTACGCTATCCCCGGCCCCGTCGACCGCCCGCAATCGGAAGGATGCCACGATCTCATCCGCGATGGTGCTATACTGGTATCAGAGCCGAACCACATCCTGAGCGATTTACAAGATCTCCCTCTTTTCGCAAACGCAAGGCCCTCTCTACCTCAGAGCCAAGCAACGGCAGCAACCCCCAAAGTAACCGTGCGGCCTCTACTAACAGAGATCGAGACCAGCTTGCTGACCAAACTAAGTAGTCAGGAAGTCACCATGGACCAACTCGCCGAGCAAGTCGGAGAGCCCATTCACACCGTTTCAGCCACTTTACTTGGTCTGGAGATGAAAGGTCTTGCCAAACAAATCGCTGGCCAACGTTACGTTCGAGTCCTTAAGTAGTAGCTAGTGTCGCACGATCATCCCATCGAACTTGCTTTCCCCTGTCCCTCTTGCGGGGTTCGGCTCACGATCCAACAAACCGTAGCGACTGGCCCTTGCCCCCATTGTCAGACTCCAATTCAGGTAGAACTTAAGGCAGAAATTCAGAATTCTACTCCAGAACCACCTCTCAAGATTCAAGAAGAAGTCGTTTACCTCAAGAATAGCTTCGATCGACGACGCTTCCGACCCGCTGCGCAAGCTCCGAATAATGGCAACAAATCATACCAACACCCCTCGCAACTCTGATTCTCTTGCCACTTTAACGAAAAATCCTTGGCAAAAGCGCCGTTTCGTCCGTTAAGTCACCGCGTCAGATGGCCAAAACTTTAATCATTGCCGAGAAACCATCGGTTGCTACCGATCTCTCCCGCGCCCTTGCCCCCACCCTCGGTAAATTCGAGAAGAAGGGGAAATCCCGCGATGCTCAATTCTTTGAAAACGAGAATGCCGCCATTACTTCGGCTGTCGGTCATCTCGTCGAGCTCAAGATGCCCACCGGACCCAACGGAAAGAATCTTCCTTGGAAGTTCGACGTTCTCCCCGCGATCCCAAATGACTTCGAGCTCCAGCCCATCGAGCAATCGGAAGGCCGTCTCAAGCACATCCTCTCTCTGGCCAAAAAGAAGGACTTCGACCTCATCATCAATGCCTGTGATGCCGGCCGTGAGGGTGAACTCATCTTTCAATACATCATGGAAATCGGCAAAATCGAGAAGCCCGTCAAACGGCTCTGGATGCAATCGATGACCACCAAGTCCATCCAAGATGCTTGGGAAAAACTACGCGAGGGCACCGATATGGAGCCTCTCCGTGACGCCGCAAAGTGCCGCTCGGAGTCGGACTGGCTCGTCGGGCTTAATTCTACGCGCGCACTCACTTGTTTCCGCTCACGCCACGGTGGCTTTAATATCACCGCAGCTGGTCGCGTGCAGACGCCGACCTTGGCCATTCTCGCCAAGCGCGAACGCGAAATCCAAGCCTTTGTCAGCGAGCCCTACCATGAGGTGCACGCCACCTTCGACGTGAAGGCCGGACAATACGAAGGCAAGTGGGTCGACCTCGACTTCCAAAAGCAAGAGGACAAGCCGCACGGGCGTGCCGAACGTATCTGGAAAACCGAAGATGCTGATGCCATCATCGCACGCTGCACCGGACAGACCGGCACCGTGAGTGAGGAGAAAAAGCCGCAGAAGCAAATCTCTCCCCAACTCTACGATCTCACCACCCTACAACGGGAAGCATCCAGTCGTTTCGGTTTCTCGGCTCGCCGCACCCTACAGCTGGCGCAGGCCCTCTACGAGCGCCACAAGATGCTCACCTATCCTCGGACCGACTCGCGCTATCTCCCGGAAGACTATCTTCCCAACGTGAAAACCATCACCGAGGACATTAAGAACTCTTCCCATCCCCTCGCGCAGTGGGCCGAAGACACCATCAAGAAAGGTCAAATCCGCTTCGAGAAACGGGTCTTTAATAATGCCAAGGTCTCCGATCACTTCGCCATCATTCCCACTGGCCGGGTGGTGAAGCTGTCCGAAGAAGAGGGCAAACTCTACGACCTCGTCACCAAGCGCTTCCTCGCCGTCTTCTATCCTCATGCCGTCTTCGAAGTCACCAAGCGTCTCACCACCATCCCCACTCCTGGGCACAGCGACACCTTCCGCACCGACGGTAAGGTCCTCGTCGAATTGGGCTGGCTTGCCGTTTACGGCCGTTCCCTTGGAGTAGCCGCTGGCAAAGACGAACTCGTCCCAGTCGAACAAGACGAAGCAGCCAAACTCTCTGAAATCTCTCGCGAAGACAAACAGACCAATCCTCCCGCTCGCTACAATGAAGCCACCCTCCTCTCCGCGATGGAAGGCGCAGGAAAACTGTTAGACAACGACGAACTCCGCGAAGCGATGTCCGAGCGCGGCCTCGGCACTCCGGCTACTCGCGCGAGTATTATTGAGGGTCTCATTCGACAAAAGTATGTCGCTCGTGAAGCACGCGAACTCTATGCCTCTGGCAAAGCCCTCCGTCTCATTGAGCTGTTAGAAGAAATGAAAGTGGAAGCTCTCATCTCTCCCTCCATGACCGGAGACTGGGAAGCGAAGCTGCGACAGATGGAGCAAGGTAAGCTCGAGCGGACAGTCTTCATGAAAGAGATTGTCGACTTCACCGAAGACGTCGTTGCTCGCGCCCAAAAGCACATGACCATGATGGTCAATCGGAGCTTCCCCGACCTCGACTGCATCTGCCCCAACTGTGGCACTGAAGGACTGAAGACCACGGATGCGACCTACGAATGCCGCACTCCTGATTGTGGCTTCCGCATCACGAAGTATATCGCGGGTAAGGAACTCAAACCTGAGGACGCCAAGACCCTCTTCACTTCCAAATTCCTCGAAGAACAAGACGGCTTCATGTCGCGCTTCAACAAGCCATTCTCAGCAGCCTTGGAGCTGAAGCAGCAGGTCTCCAAGACGGGTAAACTCGGTAAGTGGAAGACGGGCTTCGTCTTCGACAGTGACGAACCCGAATCAGCAGAAGACCTCACTGATGACATGCTCGCCGGCACCGTCGTTATTGCTGGCGAGAACGCAGAGATCAAAGTCTACGAAACAGAAAAGGCCTTCCACGTCCCGGAGTTCAAGCCATCTGAAAGCCCCGATGGTTTCCGACTTGGTAAGACGATTCTGCAAAAAGAGCTCCCTAAGGAGGAAGTAATGAAGCTTCTCTCGGAAGGAAAAACGGGACTCATCCCCGGCTTCGTCTCGAAGCGAACCAAACGCCCCTTCTCGGCCCACCTCACCTTGGACAGCAGTAATGGCAAAATCGGATTCGAGTTCCCGCCTCGCAAGTCTGCCAAAAAAGCGGCCAAGAAATCATCGAGTTAGATGAGGGAGTGAGCGCGGACTTCAGTCCGCCCTAACGGTAGGTAATGGCAGCGAGAACACGCTCGAATCCACGCGATTTAAAAAGAAGAAATAACTTTATCAAGAGATGAAGTGCAGATTTCTGCGCCCGCAGTGCTTAGACTCTTTACAACCCTATAACGGCAACAAGGTTTCGATAAAGAGTCTCATTCGTCCAGCAATTCATAGAAAATCTCAGAAGCATCTAAATCCGTTCCAAAGCTCCAAAGGAGCGTCTGGATACCAGCATAGCCCGAAGCAAAGCGCAGGGCTATGATCCCATCAGTAGAAATTCCAAGGTCTGAAAGACCGCTGGATGCATCTCCATAGATACGCCTTCAGAAGAAAAACGAGCACCTCCAAGTGACTCATTCTGTCTGTCTGGGCCCAAGCGCATCCTCCGGTCTTTCAGACCTCTAGATTGACGCTTATTATTATGCCATAGCCCTGCGGGATATGCTGGTATCCAGGCGCTCCTTTGGAGCTGTGATTGCAGTGGGACGGGCTGAAAGCCCGCGCTCCCTTACGTTACCTAAAGTTAACGAAACTGCTTCTGCTCTGGACGCCATTCGTAGCCGCCCTGAGCAAGACGTCCAATAAGCTCAGACTCTGTTAGATCATGAGTCCGGCAGAGGTCTTGTAAACTACTCGCATGATTACGGAGCTCGGTATTAACGAGACCCACGAGAAGATGTGGGTCCATGGACTGGTAATTCGAAAGATTCATCGCTCAATAAAGAAGTGCCGGACGAGAAACCCGCCCGACACTTCTTAAAAAATTCGTCCAAGTCGGACAACCCATTGTTACCGCTTAAAAGTGGAGGGCGTGACCATCGGCATCGAGAGTCGCCTCGTGAATAGCCTCCGCAATGGTGGGGTGGGCATGAATGGTGCCGTGGATCTCATCAGTGGTGAGCTCCATCTCCAGCGCGAGTCCCATCTCAGCAATGAGGTCCGTGGCGTTCTCACCAATGATGTGAGCACCAAGAAGTTCGCCGTGCTCCTTACCGTAGAGAAGCTTCACAAAACCTTCGGTCTCGCCGATAGCCTGTGCTTTTCCGAGAGCTTGGTAGGGGAACTTACCGACCTTGTAGGCGACTCCCTCTTCCTTGAGCGCTTCTTCTGTTTTACCAACGGAAGCAACTTCGGGATAACAATAGGTGCAGCCTGGGAAGTTTTCGACCTGACGCGGAGTGTGACCTTCGACAAAGATGCCATCCACACACTGAACGGCCTCGAACATACCGGTGTGAGCCAACCAAGGAGGACCATTGATGTCCCCAATCACGTAAACATTCTTCTGACTGGTCTCGTAGCGCTCGTTCATCTTCACGTAGCCACGATCATCGAGATCAGGATTCGCTCCTCCCGGTAGGACGGGGGCCACGCCGATGGCGACAAGACAGGTATCCGCAGTGAGGTCCTGCGTGCCTTTCTTATTCTCAACAGTGAGCGTCACGCTATTTCCGTTGTTCTTGAACTGAGTGACCTTGGTGTCGGTGAGGCAATTCACCCCGAGTTTCTTATAAGACTTCTGAAGCGCTTTCCCAACTTCGGCATCTTCTACGGGAAGAATAGTAGATTGCATCTCCACGAGAGTCACCTCGGTGCCAAAGGCATTGTAGACGTAGGCAAACTCGACTCCGATAGCACCCGCACCGATGATGAGCATCGACTTGGGCTGCTCTTTGAGAATCATGGCGTCCTTAGAGGAGAGCACCGCTTTCCCGTCGAAGGGCAAGGGAGGTAATTCGCGCGGCTTACATCCGGTCGCGATGATGATGTTCTTCGCTTCGTGGATTTCTTTTTTGCCGTCTTTTTCCACACCCACTTTACCGGGGCCTTCGAGAGAACCAAATCCTTTTAGGTAATCGACTTTGTTCTTCTTGAAGAGAAATTCCACTCCACCTGCTAGACGGTCGGCAACGCCACGAGAGCGGCTGACGACCTTCGACCAATCGTATTCGAGATTATCGAACTTCATGCCGAAGTCGGCAGCCTGATGCTTCATCTGATGATAGAGATGAGCATTTTTGAGAAGAGCCTTGGTCGGGATACAACCCCAGTTGAGACAAGTGCCACCGGGACGCTCGACTTCGACACAAGCCACTTTCTTACCTAACTGGCCTGCGCGAATCGCCGCGATATAGCCAGCAGGGCCGCCACCAATTACAATGAGATCATACATAGTCTTAAAAAGTTTGTTCGTTTTTCAGTTGGCCTAATTTTAGTAAGGCATCGGGAAGGCTTTATTGAAGGCGAAGACGCGGGACTGGATGTCTTTGAGCGCAGCTTCGTCGTCCTTCTTGGTGAGGGCTTCGTAGATGAGGTCTGCCACTTGCTCGACGTCGGCTTCCTTCATCCCGCGAGTAGTCACCGCTGGAGTCCCGATGCGAATTCCGCTCGGCTTCATCGGGCTCCCGGTGTCGAAAGGAATGGCGTTCTTGTTCACGGTGATGCCCACCTTATCAAGAGTGATGCTGGCCTCGTTGCCATTGATATCAATGGGACGAAGGTCGACCATGAAAACGTGGTTCTCGGAGCCACCAGAAACGATGCGCAGTCCGTGGCTAGCGAGGCGATTGGCGAGAGCAGAAGTATTCTTCACAACCTGCTCCTGGTATTCTTGGAAACCAGACTTAAGGCATTCACCGAAGCAAACCGCCTTGGCCGCGATAACGTGCATGAGAGGGCCCCCTTGGACACCGGGGAAGACGCGACCATCAATCTTCTTCGCGTGCTCCTCCTTACAAAGGATGATGCCACCGCGAGGGCCACGGAGGGACTTATGCGTAGTTGAGGTCACAAAGTCGGCATGTGGCACGGGGCTAGGATGAACGCCTGCGGCTACCAAACCGGCGATGTGAGCCATGTCGACCATGAGATAGGCCCCCACGCTTTTCGCAATTTTGCCCATACGCTCGAAGTCGATAACACGAGAGTAGGCGCTGGCCCCACTGGTGATGAGCTTGGGCTTACACTCGTGAGCAAGTGCTTCGAGAGCATCGTAGTCGATGGTCTCTTCGCCTTCGGTGACACCATAATGGACGACATCGTAGAGGCGACCTGAGAAGTTGGCAGGATGCCCATGAGTCAAGTGACCTCCATGCGCGAGGTCCATTGTCAGAATACGATCCCCAGGCTTGAGAACCGCAAAGTAAACAGCCGTGTTAGCCTGACTCCCAGAGTGAGGTTGCACATTGACGTGCTCCGCACCAAAGAGTTCCTTCGCGCGCTCGATAGCGAGAGACTCGACCTTATCGACCTCTTCGCATCCGCCATACCAGCGCTTGCCGGGATAGCCTTCGGCATACTTGTTGGTGAGGACCGAGCCCTGCGCCTCCATGACGGCGGGGCTGGCAAAGTTTTCGGAAGCGATGAGCTCAACGTGACTCCGCTGGCGAGCATGCTCCCCGGCGATGATGTCGTAGACCTTGCCATCAGTCACCGCAATGCGGCTGCCGGAGCCCTTGATGAGACGGCGCTCGTGGCGTCCGCCTTCGAAGGTCATTTTGAGAAAAGCTTCTGCCATCACGACCGCTTCCTCAGGAGAAGCATACATATTCCCGAGGCAAAGCACGTTGGCATCATTGTGCGAACGAGTGACTTCAGCCTCTTCGACGCTGTTGACTTTCGCGGCACGAATCCCATGCCAACGATTGGCGCTGATCGACATTCCAATACCGCTCTTGCAGACCAAAATGCCGAAGTCGAAACGGCCATCGGTCATCGCGCGGCAAACCTCATTGGCAAAGTCGGAGTAATCGACAGAGCCCTCCTCCTTGGTGCCGAAATCCTGTGCCGTGCAACCAACCTTTTCGAGCCAAGCCATCAAGGCAGCTTTGATTTCTAAACCACCGTGATCGGCCCCTACGGCCACGCGCAAATTCGGGAATGTTACCTCACTCATAGAATCGACAATTTGTCCCCCCCTCCCTGCCCCGATCAGACCGGAAAGGCAATGGCGAAAAGCGAGTTTCGCGCAAGTTTCAACTCCGATAAGAGCAAAATCATCCCTGCTTGCGAACGTCGATTCTGCGTTCGCAGCTTACTTTTTGAGAGCAAGAAAACCAAGAATCCCCACCATCGACTGCTGTAACTGGTCGGCGACTTGTGCATAAGCCTCTCTTCCACAGCCGATCGGGTCACTGATATCTCGTCCCACTTGGCCATCAATCTCAGCAAACTCGGTCACGAGATAGAACTTATCCGCCATTTCGGGAAAATGCTGCTCCAAGATTTCTCGATGACTACTCGTTAGGCAAAAGACATGACTCGCGTCTGCCAGAATCTCTTCCGAGACTTGACGGCTCCCAAAGCCCGCTAAGCTAGCACCATTGGTGTCCAAGATCTCTACCGTTTCCGGGCTGGCCGGGGAACCACCATAGGCCGCCACACCTGCCGAAGAAACAGTATAGCCCATCCCCTCCGCAGCCTGACGAAAAAGCCCCTCGGCCATCGGGCTACGGCAGGTATTACCCGTGCACACAAAGAGAACATTCACCTCAGCCATGAGCAGGACTTTACCTTAGATTTGCGCAGGCAAAATGCTTTTCTTCAACCCACCGCAACCCCAACACTTCCCTCTTTCCTCCCCGTTGACGGAAGAGAGCAAGGGAGGCACTGTCTGAGCATGAAAATCGCAAAAATCACCCTCGGCAGTCTCTTTCTGCTCGCCATGTATTGGCAGTTCAACGACGCCGCCCAATACGGCAACCACGACGCTTGGTTCTGGATCTTCTTCTATCTCGCTGCCGCTGTGCTCAGCTTCACCCTGATTCAGTGGCAACCCCCGAGCTGGCTCTTACCGGGCATCGTCGGTTTTTGTCTCGGATCGGCCGTCTTCCGTATGCAGGACGAGGTCGGTAACTTCGAGATAAGCGCTCTCTGGCGAGCGACTGCGGTGCCTTCACAAATGAATAAGACGACTCAAAAGCCGAACGAGGTCGATGCTCTCATCCTCGTCGGTGGCTGGTTCCTAGTGGTTGCGATTGCGGAAAAACGGAGGAGGAACTCTCCCACAACCTCGCAATCATGAAGGAAGATCGTAACTGCGACCAACCTTGCCTTCGTAGTAATGAATGAAGGCCTGATTCGCGACTCCGACGCCCCCTTGAGTTGGGTAGTTCCCGGTGAAATACCAATCGCCAGACTCTTGAGTAATCGAGCTATGAAGGTTTTCGATTGTTTGATAAATAATCTCTATTTCCCCAGTCCAACTCATATCATCAGGTGTCACTAATAGTGCAATCTCAGCTGAAATCTCTTCTGTGCTAAGGCCTTCATAAACCTCCTGCACCGCATTCACTCTCTCCTCTGTTGGCTTCTTGAGTTCTTCTTGACAACGCAGGTAAACTTTCTCGAGAAGAGCCTCCTCTCCTCGTTTCTTACGAAGACTCTCAGCGGCTCGGAAGGCAATAAACTTGCCCATCTCGGACATATCAATTCCATAACAATCAGGATAACGAATCTGTGGCGCTGTGGA
>CALFBF010000153.1 GCA_937949965.1 uncultured Roseibacillus sp. | reverse complement strand
GTTAGCCTTACTTTCTCTCATTACAATTTTAGCCAACGAGCCAATAGTGAGCTCGATTGGACTTCGCATGTTACCGATAAGTGCTGGGGAATTTCGAATGGGAAGCCCGGCAGATGAAGTAGGCCGATCCGAAGACGAAGAACCAACTGACGTTGCCTTAACTAAAGATTTTTTTCTCGCGGAAAGTGAAGTCACTCAGAGCCAATGGTTCGCGGTCATGAAAACGAGCATCGCGCAACAAATCGAAACCAAAAAAGGGCCTGTAGGTCGGGGTGCAAAGCTAGTCACACAAGTGGCTGCCTCTGGAGAAGAGCAACCGATGTGCTTTGTGAGCTGGGACGATGCCGTTCTCTTTTGCCAGCAGCTCACCCTCCTCGATCGTGAGCAGGGCCTCATTACAAACGAGCAACAATACCATCTCCCCAGTGAGGCACAGTGGGAGTATGCCTGCCGAAGTGGCACTACGACGGTCTTTAGCTTCGGAGACCAGTTATCTAGCACGCAGGCCAACTTCTACGGAAAGAGTCCCTATGGAAAAGCGTCCAAGGGACCCTACCGTGAAAAAACAACTCCAGTCAAAAGCTTCCCCCCAAACGCTTGGGGGCTCTACGATATGCACGGTAATCTCTATGAATGGTGCTACGACTTCTACCACGAGAAATTACCTGGAGGAGACGACCCACTCGTCACCCAAGAAGGAGAAGCTCGCGTGATCCGAGGAGGCACTTGGAACCGGAAGGGTAGCAGCTGCCGAAGCGCGTACCGATACAGCGCTTATCCTTACACTCGATCGCACAACATTGGCTTTCGGGTCGCTCTGATCACAGCTTCGCCTCAAGAGCCTACAAGCTCTGCTCCGGAGTAGCGAACATCTTACTACTATTCCATTACTACCAAAACCGAACGCGAACCCCTCACCCTCCGATCAACTTGTGATTTTCCTGAGAACCTCTATCTTGCGGTCAAAATGGAAATCCTTGAACAACTCGGAATAGCCCTTGGCTTTGCGACTTTAGCTGGAATCAATCTCTACCTCACCACTTTTGTCACCGGTCTTGCCATCCGCCTCCAGTGGCTCGATTTAGCAGAAAACCATGAGCAACTTTCGGTCTTAGCTGACCCATGGATCATCGGAGTGGCGGGCATTCTCTTCTTCTTCGAATTCTTCGCCGATAAGATTCCTTGGGTCGATTCCACTTGGGATGTTGTCCATACCCTCATCCGGCCAGTGGGAGGGGTGATGCTCACTCTTACCGCCTTGGGAGAACTCGACCCGACCATTGCGGTGATTGCGGGGCTTCTCGCCGGAGGCACGACGCTGACCACCCATCTAGCCAAGGCGGGGGGACGCCTCATGATCAACCTCTCGCCGGAACCAGCTTCCAATATTGCCGCAAGCGTAGGCGAGGACGGCCTTGTCCTCGGTGGGCTATCTCTGATGGCCTTTGCACCTTTGCCAGCCCTGTGCTTCTTTATTCTACTTGTACTTGTTTCGGGATTACTAATCTGGAAAACGGGTAATCTCTTTCAAAAGGGATGGTCCCACATCCGGAAAATTCGTGAAAAAAGTCTTCTCCATTGAATACTTTGCAAAATGGCCCGGTCCTATCCTCTGAACTCCCATTTCACAAAAGAAAGGAACACCAAACTATGAAAAAATTACTCGCTACTTTGACGGCCCTTCTGGTCAGCTTCGTCGCCTTGTCTGAGAAAGCCGAGGCTGGTATCCACCTCAAGATTGGCTCTAGCCACAAATACGTAAGCGGCCACGCCAGCTGTGGTTGTCCAATCTACACCAAGCGAGTGGTGCGTGGTTTCAACAACTATCGCCGCCCCATCTATAACTACTATCGCCAACCATTCCGTTGTAACTGCCACTCCCGTCGCAGTTCGTCATATTCCCGCTCGTTTCACCATGGTGGATTCAGCAGCCGCAGCTTCCGTAGTCACAGTTCCCGAGGGCACGTCAGCAGAGGACATGTGAGCCGAAGCCGCTCGGTCCGAGGCGGAGGATGACGTTAACTCTCTTGTCAGGCCGTGCGCCTGACCCCCATCAAATCCGAAAAAGGGCTCCTTCGGGAGTCCTTTTTTGTCTCTAGCTCTTTGCATTTACTACCTTCTTCGCAAACAGTCCCTGCGCATCGCTCGGGATAAAGACTTGAGATTCCTGCCCAGCCGACGAAGCTCTTGCCCTAGAAACCAACTTTTATGAAAGCCCTCTTCACTGGCCTCTTACTCTTACTCACTCCCTTTTCTTTTGCCCAAGAGAATGCTCCCTCGATTTTCACCGACTACCTCACCCCGAACCAACCAGTTAAGGGTGAGATCGTAGCAGTCGTGCCACCGGAAGAGATTGAACAGTACATCCATAAGGTGGAAAAAATTCGCGTCTCTGATCCCGATTGGTTCGAGGAATATTCGAAGAACGCCAAGCCTGGTATCCCGCTCCCCTTTCATGAAAAATTAGGCCTGACCAAAACAGAATATGAGGAATACCTCGAACTGTGGGATCAGCGTGAAATGAAACCCCTTCCGCAAGGAGAGATCATCGTTCGCCTAGAACAAAAAGGTGAAAAGTGGCGTATCCGAGCCACTGGCAACGCCTCTGATCTCACAACGATGTTCTACGATCCGAGCAGTGACACCTTCACCACTACTAGTGGCACCCTGAAACGCATCGCCGACATCAATGCCGATAAGCGTAGCATCCTCGGTGCTTGGTCGGGTAAGGAGTGGAAGATGGAGCTCGATGATGGCTTCGGAATTACGAAAGAGAACCTCGCGATTGGTAAGCTGACCGACAATAGCTACGGGCTCATCGTCTATCGCATCCAAGAAGTCTCCGATACCGGACGCAAGCTCTTCGATAAGAGTATGGTTATCCGTTTCGCGATTAAGCGCTAGCCTCCCTCCCTTCACTCGGGTGAAAAAACACTCATCCAGAGGTTTTTTAAGATGGCTCATCAAGGGTGTCTTGTTAGGTCTCTTCCTAACCCTTGTTCTTTTTTTTGGGAGTAATCTCTTCCTTACTAGCAGCCTCGGTCAACGCTTCTTGGCCAAGAATTTACAGGGACGACTTCCTGCTCTTTCTTGGGAAGTTGCCGGGGCGCATTGGTCACCTTGGAATGGAATCACAATTGAACAACTCAGTGCTCGTATCAAAGGGGTGGAGGGAGCTCATCAAGAAAAAATTCGCCCCTTCTTCGTTCTCAAAAACACGGAAATAAAACCCTACTGGGGTCAATTCCTTCGCGGGAAAAAACTCTTTCGAGAAGTAATCTTCGAAGAACCCGAATTCAATATCCCAGTCGAATACCTTATCATCGCTGAACCAGCCCCTCCTGCTTCGAACAAACCAGAAGAGATAAAATCTTCCCCAAAATCGAAAACCACTACTCCGCAAAAAACTCCTCCCTCGCCTCCAAAGCCACCTTCGGTCCAAAAACCCCAGCCTGCAACCCCTCCCAAAAACAGTCCCCAACCATCCAAAATCTCTCCTAACAAAACTCCCAACGAAGCCCCAAAGCCTCTTCCAAAACCTCACCCAAGGGCGACAGAATCTCCTGACGAACTCCGCTTCTGGTTAAGGCTCCGCAAGGCTACTCTGAACTTCTACTCTGTTACCAAGGACCTCACCATCGCAACTCAAGCCCTTGATGCTGATCTCCCTCTCGCAGGGCCAGACACCAAAGGCAAAATCCAGTGGGAAAAGCTCACCGTTAATAACACAACTCTGCTCGGGCCTCACTCCTTGCCCGTGCAGTGGAAAGATGAACGCTGGATTCTCCCTAAGTCCTCTCTCTCCCTTTCTCTCCCCAAACTTACAAGCAAACCATCTGAGACGCCTCACCTCGATCTCATTGTTGGAGGGGGTTTTTCTCCTCGTCAGAACAAACGAAACTTCCAATTCCACGCTACCCTCCCAAGCCAGCCTCTTTCGGATTATATCCTCCACGAGCAAACCCGTTTTCACATCCGCGCCAAAGCTACTGCCATGACGATTGTCGGTCGTGGCGACCTTCTCCAGCCGAATACATGGCGAGTGAACAGTAGCTTCGGGATGAACGATATCGAAGTTTTTTCCGAACTCAGAGGGCAGCACTTTCACTTCGATACTGCACGAGCTTCCTTGAACCTTCAAAACGTCCGCCTTCATCTTCCCCAATTCTCGCTACGCTCGGAGCGCTTCTCACTCTTAGGTAACGGTCAGCTTCCCCTCAGTGGCTACCTCCTAGCGGTATTGCGCATCGTGGTAGATCCTGAACACAATGAAAGGCTCACCAACATCGCGATAGGAAGCGGTATCTCACAAGGATGGACTAGCTCGTGGCTCAGACCGTTAGAAACTCCTGATCGCTATTACCGTGACCTCCACTTCGAAGGTCACTTGCCAAACCCCCTGATTAATACCAGCAAGCACAATACCTTCCTCCCCGCGAAACAGGTTCTCAAACTCATCCAGAACTTCATCGCGAACGAAATCACGGAAGACGCCTTAGCCAACCCATGAGAATTATCGCCGGAACCCATCGCGGAACTCGTCTCAAAGAACCCGCCCACGTCACTCGCCCCACCTCCGACCGGGTGCGCGAGGCCATCTTCAACGTCTTACGAAACGTCATCCCTGATGCTCGCGTGCTCGACTTATTTGCGGGCACTGGCGCACTGGGTCTGGAGGCCCTCTCTCGAGGCGCGGCCTCCTGTCACTTCGTCGATAGCGATGCCCAAGCGCTACGCTGTCTGCGTGAGAACGTGGCTCATACCAAGTTCCCCCATACGCGCATCATCGAAAGCGACGCTTCACGTTACCTAACAGGATCTCAGCAGAGATCGCTCTTTGATCTCATCTTCGCCGATCCCCCCTATCACCGTAATGGTGCGCCCGATCTTGCAGGCCCTCTTCTAACAAGTTCTCTCCCTTTGGAAAAAGGAGGCATCCTAGTCTTAGAAGTAGAAGCGGAACGCCCTTCACCCGAAGAGCTCATCGAATTGGAACTCATTAAGCGGAAGGACTACGGCAAGACCGCTATTCTTTACTTTGAGAAAAAGACCGAGACTGCCTCTAACCACTAGACCGGTCCTTCATTCTCCAACGGTTTCAGACGTTGCACTTTCCCTTCCGGCATCTGCACCAGGGCCAAGGCTTGGCGTGCAGTCAAGAGGAGTTCCTCCCCGCGATACACTTCGAACTCGCACCAAAAGCGAGCCTTACCCCACTCTGCTAACCAACCACGCACCACGAGAACATCTGCCAGCCGAGCGGGCTTGCGATAGTCGGCCTCGGTGCGGACCACGACGGGGAAGAGCCCCGTCTCACCCATCTCACGTAACTCAAAGCCCAAGCTAGCAGCCAAACGCGTGCGGCACTTCTCGACCATACGTAAGTACGCTAGGTTATGAACGACCCCGCCACAGTCGGTATCATAAAACATGATTTCCTCCTCCGTTTCGCATAGAAATCGTTGTTCCTGATGACTCGTCATGTCGGAAGTCTAAGACAAGTCCCCTTCTCTTGACGATCTCCCATGGGAAAAAGTGCGACTGTCTTCCCCCCGCAATTGCAGCATACTTCTCTTCCTGCTATCAAGGACCTCCAATGAGGTTGCTGCTCCTAATCTTACTTACCACCAGCACCCTTCGTGCGGATTTCATCCCACCCACTCGGGGCCTTGTCCTCTTCAGACGTGACGCACTGGAACTCGATGCCGATCGACAGCTCCTTCTCGCGCAAAACCTACTCATCCTTGCTAGACGTGCGAACGCGTTGGAAAATCCAGCCCAACGGCGAGCCACCGCGCAATGCCTCGCGCTTGCTCTCTCACTCAATCCTAATGCGAAGGCCACCCGTAAGCTCGCCCTCTCTTTTCAGAAAAATCCCACTCAAAACCCTCTCTTCCCTACCGATCACGAATTTCCCCTTCGTCATCTCGTCAAAGTGATTCTCTTTCTCCTCGCAGATCCCAGTAATGCAGAGCATCGCGAAATCGCCCAACTCATCATTGATCCTCTCACCGTAATCGTGCCCGATCACGATATCATTCTAGCTCGTCCCAAAGCGGATGAATCCCCTCGTTGGGAAAACATGATTGCACCTCTCAACGCTTTTTAGCGAGTCTCCGCGCAAATAAACCTCAAAAAAAGGGATGTATCTCGGCACTCAAACGCTATTCCCAAACCGAATGTCCTCACTCTTCGAAGTTGCGGCCAACCAATTCTTCAAGAGCTACAAGAGCCTCTGCTTCATCACCGCCATCGGCCGTTACCTTGAGTTGAGAGCCATGCCCTGCAGCAAGCATCATGAGCCCCATAATGCTTTTACCATCAATCTCTTCCTCATCTTTCTCGACACGAATTTCGCAATCAAAACGGCTCGCAATCTTGACGAACTGAGCTGCTGGACGAGCATGAATTCCAAGCTTGTTATTAACGATGAATATTTTGGTGGACGCCATGAGTTGGCAGGAGGTTACCCACCTCAGTCGATACGGGGAAGGAATATTTTTAAGCAAGTGTTTCTCCTGTCTTGACACCCTGCCAACGATGACTAGTCTTCCGCCCCGCTCGCCCTGCAGGGCAGTGGATGGCTGCCTGCCGAAATCCTTTCCTTAATTATAGACCATCATGAAGCGAACCTTTCAACCTTCCAAGCGTGTCCGCAAACGTCAGCACGGCTTCCGCGCCCGCATGGCTACCAAAGCCGGTCGCAATATCCTCAGCAAACGCCGTCGCAAAGGCCGCAAGCGTCTTCTCCCCAAGGGAGCGGAGATTCACTTCAAGCGCCACACCGTCCAGCACAACACCAAGTAAGTGCTCCGGTAACACTGGACCTTACCGTCCAGAAAATCCAATTTTTCGAAACCGGAACGGCAACCCCGCTCCGGTTTTTTCGTGGTAAACGATCGCTCTCTCATCGCAATGAAACTTCCTCGCAAGCTGACTCTCGTCGATCACGCTGACTTCCAAGAAGTAAGGGAAAAGGGGAAATCGACCGCAAGCAAGCACCTCGTATTGGCTGCCCTGCCAAAGCCAGAGCTCGATCACTTCCGCTACGCTCTCATCACCTCTAAGAAGGCTGGAAAAGCTCATGAGCGGAACCATATCCGACGTCTCCTACGCGCCACCCTCGTCGAGATCGGGGACCAAATTCACCCTGGCCACCATCTCGTCTTCATCGCCCGCTGGCGTGCCAAAGAGGCAACCTATGCTGAAATCAAAAAGGACGTCCTCTACCTGACTCGGAAGCTGAAGCTACGCTCCCAGTAAGAGCTACTATCATTTCCACCAAAAAACACGTAGCTTGAGGAAAATTTCCAACGGCAAGTTCTTGCCTATCCCCCGGCAAAGACGGAATCTGATGCCGCCATGCCAAGCGAACCGCTCAAGAGCTACCTCTCTGCTAAAATAGGACTCATTGACAGTCATCTCGACGCCCACCTGCCTTCCGAGCTCGACCTTCCTACCAAAATGCATGAAGCGATGCGTTACTCGGTCTTTGCCGGTGGGAAACGGCTCCGCCCCATCCTCACCCTAGCAGCAGCAGAAGCCTGTGGCGGACGGGAAGAAGAAGCACTCTACCCAGCCTGCGCGACTGAGCTGCTCCACACCTATTCCCTCGTCCACGACGACCTCCCAGCGATGGATGATGATGACCTTCGTCGAGGTCGGCCAACTTCACACAAGGTTTTTGGCGAGGCCCTTGCCGTGCTAGCAGGTGATGCACTCCAAGCGGAAGCCTTCCGTTTCCTCGCCCATACCCCGCCAAATACTAGCTACACCGTAGCTAATTATTTAAAAGAATTCGCCGATTGTGCTGGCTCACGAAAGCTGATCGGGGGCCAAGTCCTCGACCTCGAAGGCGAAGGCGAAGACACCCTCCTCAGTCATCCCGAACTCGTCGCCATTCACGAGCGCAAAACCGCCGCTCTGCT
>CALFBF010000152.1 GCA_937949965.1 uncultured Roseibacillus sp. | reverse complement strand
GTTTACGATGATGAGGTCGATAATGCCGTCACCGCATTGACCTCGATCCTCGAGCCAATCATGATTGTCTTCTTGGCGGTGGTTGTGGGTGGTATCGTATTCGCCCTCTTCCTCCCTTTGATGAAGGTTATCCAGACCATGCAGCAGTAACAGAACTTTGCGCCCTTTCCCTTTCCTAAACCTATGAAAACGTTTTCTAAGCCTCGTCCACGCCAGCGCAAGGGTTTCACCTTGGTGGAAATCCTGACCGTGATCGCCGTCATTGTCGTTCTCATGGGAATGAGCATCGGAATTGGCAGCTGGGCCTTACTCAATACCAAGATCGAGAAGACTCGGGTGCAGGTGAAGTTGTTTGAGAACAAGATTCAAGAATACGAGGCCGACAACGGAGAATTCCCCCGTGGTGACGGTTCGGACCGGAGCTCAGTGACTCTCTACCAAGCACTCTACGAGGATGGTATCCGCAATGATACCAAAGTCTACATGCCAGAGCTCGACCCCGAGGCGAGTGATCAGTTCAAGCGTAAGATTAAAGATGGATTGATTATGGACACCTTCAAACACAAGAAGGCTTTCTTTTATCTCCGCGCAGTGGATGAGAACGGGGAACAGCAAGGCGATGCCTATAATCCTGACTTTGATATCTGGTCACTTGGACCGAATGGAAGAGGTCGTAATGATTCTGGAAATTCCGACGAGGACTTCGACGACGATATCCACAACTGGTAATCCTTAAGGGGGCTGTTAGTTTGCAAATCTTTTAAGAAGAAGGTGAGGGGTTTCCTCACCTTTTTATTTTCTGGTACCGTTTAGAGCTTCTGAGAGAAGGAGTCCTTTGGTTTTAGATTGAGTAGGAAATTGGCCAGGAGCTGAGTGGTTTGTGCAATGTCGGTTTGATGTGCCGTTTCCACTACGGAATGCATACAGCGCAGGGGCAAGGAGACGAGGGCTGAGGGGATTCCGCTGTGGACATCATAGATGGAGTCCGTGTCTGTTCCCGTGAAGCGGCTCACGGCTTCGTGCTGAACGGGTATTTTGATTTGATTCGCGATCTTCTGCAAGCGCTCAACGACGAGAGGGTGGTTGGCTGCGCCATGGGTGAGGGTGGGGCCTTCTCCTAGTTTCACATCACCCGTCTTGGCTGCACTGAGCCCGGGGGTGTCGGTGGCATGAGTGACATCGAGGCAGATGCAAGCAGTCGGATGAATACGGTGGGTCGCCATCTTGGCCCCGAAACCACCAATTTCTTCCTGCACCGCATTGAGACAGACGAGAGTCCATGCCGGTTTCTTCTCGGCTGCCGCCACAATCTTCATGGCCTGTGCAATGATGTAGCCACCGATACGATTATCGAGCGCACGGCTGACGAGGAGGTCTTTCCCGAGTTCCATGGGACCGTCTTGATAGACTGCAGGATGGCCGACCCGTAGTCCTAATGCGGCAACTTCCGCAGGATTGGACGCACCAACATCGACCCACAGTTCGTGGGTTTGGGGGGCTTTTTCACTAGCGAGTGAATCACGGCGCAGGTGAATCGCGGTATTACCAATGATGCCGGGAACTTCGCCTTGATCACCGAGAATACGAAGGCGGCGTCCTCGCGCAGTTGCTACGTCTGAGCCTCCCACGCGATCGAGTCTTAGGAAGCCGTCCTTCTCGATATGCTTGATGATGAAGCCAATTTCATCCGCATGAGCTTCCAACATGAGGATATTCTTGGAAGTTCCCTTAATGGTTGCCCAAGTGGAGCCATAGGAGTCGCACTCCGCCTCGTCGGCAAAGTCTTTCACATAATCTGCCCACACCCTTTGGCCTGGCATTTCCCATCCCGTGGGGCTGGGGGTTTCGAGGAGCTTGAAGAGGAAGTCGCGATCGGTCTTGGTCATGGATAAATAACCAAAACCACCTTGCCCAAGACGCAAGACTTCTTTGTCCTATTTCTGCAGCCACGCGAGGAAGTCTTCTTCGCTTGGTTTCATGCTTTCGGCCACTTTTTCACGTTCCGCAAGGCAGGCGAGTCGCTCGGGGACGGGAGTGATTCCCTGGCCGAGTTCTTCCTCCATGGTGGGGAGGAACTTGGAGGGGTGAGCCGTTGCTAATAGGATTTGGTGCTCTTGTTTGTTCGGATTGTTCCCCTCCCGATCTTTGGCCGCAAGATAAGCGACCGCAGTGTGGGGGCAGAGTGCGTAGCGATGCTTATCCCAGACTTCTCGGATAGCACTTCGAGTCACCTGATCGGTGTAGGCGAGACCCTGGATTTGAGCAGACATGTCCTCCAGCGCATCAGCTTCTGTTAGCGTGGGTGCTTCCGGTTGTGCGGGACGAGCAAAGAGATCGACCATGCGGGCGAAGTTGGAAGGAGCGCCAACATCCATCGCGTTCGAGATCGTGGCGACGCTGGGACGTGGTTCGTATTGCCCATTGAGGAGATAGCGAGGGACGACATCGTTCGCATTGGTAGCGGCCACGAACTGAGCGATCGGAAGTCCCAGTCGTTGCGCCAAGAGCCCCGCCGTGAGGTTGCCGAAGTTCCCCGATGGCACCACGAAGGTAGGGAGCTGACCTTCGGGGAGTTGGCGAGCAGCTTCGAAGTAATAAAAGGACTGGGGGATTAGTCGCGAGATATTGATGGAGTTCGCACTAGTCAGGTTCAACCTCTCCGACAGCTCACGATCGGCGAAGGCGGCTTTAACCAGCCGTTGGCAATCATCAAAGGTACCAGTCACTTCTAGGGCCGTGATGTTATCGCCAAGGGTAGTGAGCTGCTTTTCCTGAAGGGCTGAGACCCCTCCTTGAGGGTAGAGAATGATGACCCGAGTGCCTGGGACTTTATGAAACGCACTTGCTACCGCACCGCCGGTATCTCCAGAGGTGGCAACGAGAACGGTGAGTTCGCGGCCGTCATCCTTGGTCAGATGACCCATCAAGCGAGCCATGAACCGGGCTCCAAAGTCCTTGAAGGCGAGAGTCGGTCCGTGGAAGAGTTCTAACACCGAGAGCCCATCTTTGAGAGGATGGAGAGGAGCAGGGAAGTTGATTGCTTCCAATACCAATGGCTTAAGCTCTTCATCTGGTATCGCGCCATCAAGGAGATGCTTGGTCACTTGGAAGCCCAATTCGCCGAGCGAGAGATCTCGCCAAGTTTCCCAGAAGGAGTCCGGTAGCGGGCGGATGCTCTCAGGCATATAGAGCCCGCGATCCGCTGGCAGCGAGCGAAGAACGGCTTCCTTGAGCGGCTGGACGTGTTGGCGATTGTTGGTGGAGTAGAATGCGGTAGCCATACTGCGGAGAGTGGAGATTTGTTGAAAGAGGGTAAGTTGATTTCCTAGCGAGTACTCTTAGCTCAGTGCGGGCACTTCCGCGACCACTCGCACCCCTTCCGTATTGATGGGTGAAATGTGGAGTTGATTTGAGAGAGGAATGGCGGAGAAAACCTTGCTAATGGCCGCTCCCGCTTTTTCGGCAACCTCCTTACCCTCGCAAAGCGCGAAGACCGAAGGACCGGCACCACTAATGCTGAAGCCAAGTGCTCCTGCAGCCATCGCAGCTCGCTTGGCTTCGTAGAACTCTGGAATCAGTTTTTGACGACGTGGTTCAGCAATAACGTCGTGAATACTTCTACTAATCATCCCGTAGTCCGATTGAATGAGTCCACAAATGAGTCCTCCCAGATTTCCAATTTGAGTAGTAGCATCTGAGAGAGAAATCTCTTTCGGTAAAATTTCGCGAGCTACCTTTGTGAGGATTTCAATATCAGGGTGCACCACCGCGGACCAGAGATTGTCGGGCACGGGGAGCTTGGCCACGTCCAACTCGGCATTGTCCCTTACGAAGACGATGCCTCCTAACAGGGAAGGCCCCACATTATCCGCATGCCACGCCCCATCTGCAGAAGCTTCCCCCGTCATGGCGAAAGGGAGGAGTTGTTTTTTGGAGAGAGGGGAACCAATGAGGGCATTGACGGCGAAGGCCCCGGCAACAGCGGAGGCCGCCGAGGAACCAAGACCACTCCCGAAGGGCATCCGCTTGTGAATCTCCATTTCGATCCCGAGGTCACTTTTGCCAAGATGATTAAGCAAATCGAGCGCAGCCACCCCTGCGGTGTTTTTAGCGGGTTCGGATGGGAGCTTGCCCTCGTCACCGGTGATGGCAGTGATGCGGAGACCGGATTGATCCGAATGCCGCACGACGACGTAATCTCCTGGGGCATCGATGGCGAAGCCCAAGACATCGTATCCACAAGCAACATTCGCCACGGTGGCAGGTGCAAAAACGGTAACCGCTGACATGAGCTTTCGGTAGCAGGGAGTCGCCTCTAGGGCAATCGCGGAGATGGGTTGCTCATAGGAGCAAAGTGATACCCTTCAATTAGAGAGGCCTGAAAGACATCGCCAGGTGTCTGTGGTTTCCCATGCTTCCGACCGGATAGCGTTCTGAGGCTTTCCCTTAGTGCCTTGCAGGGTGTTTAATGGATACGAATTTCATATCTTTTTTCTAGTTAGAAGAGCTCGTTAATTAATGACTAAATGATTTTGAGTTGTTTTCTCTTGTGGTAGCAATGATTTGTGAGGTGTAGATAATTTTTTCTTAAAAACATCTTGCTATCACGTTACCTTTTGGTGATTTGTTAGTGAGTGATTGATTTTTATCAGTATCTACCAAATGTGCGAATTAAATTCGGGGTGCGCGCTATCGTAAGTCTCTCTGCAATCAGTTTTGGTTTTGCTGATGAGCGGGTGTCTGTAACTGACCTGGCAGATAGCTCCGCCGCTAGCATCTACACTGCTCAAGCTCTTCCCCAGCTTCCTCTTGCTTGGCCTGCTTGGTCGGGTGACAGAGAGGACTTTGATCAATTTCGAGCGACCTTGGATACTCGTTTAGGAACCGAGGAAGACCCTTTCGCTTACTTTTCTCTCTGGGATGATAAGCCCCTCGCGGCTCGCTTGTTAGTTTTCGGTCAGCATTCTCACCACCAATTCCTCGGCTTGGATCCCAGTGTAGTGGGCCTTTTCGCCGCTCCTTCTTGGCCAGATTCTATCGCCCGAGCAGGTCTCCCTGTTACTTTGACCATTCAGGCCTCCGGGCGCGAGATTGTGCGACGTCCCAATCAAGCTGGCGTTTTTCCCCGCGTGTTTTTAGCTCCTGATACTACCGTTCATTTATCTTTGCGTTATCCTTCTTCTTATCAGGGGAAGACTGTTTATCTTGGTCTTCCGGGTGGCGGAATAGTCTCTTCAGAGGAACTCGTGATAGATGATTCTGGTCAGATTTCCTTTACTTTTTCGGTCACCCAGACTGAAGGAACATGGCCTATCGAGGCCCTTGTCGAGGGTGACCGCAAGACTCTTAACTTCTGGTTAGGTCCTCTCTATGGCCCCTTGCCCGAGCTCCTACCTAGTCAAGAGGCCCCCGAGCCCGTCCCGGAGCCCGTTGTGATCCCTTAAGTCTACTTTCTTCCTATTTTTATTACCCGAAACAATTTTTCTAATTCTTGTGAAACCCATCCTCAAACTCCACTTACTTTCCTTTCCGCTCTTGGCTTTACTGCTGCCTTTGGCACCCTCTCTCAGCGCGGAAGAGGGCGCAAATCCCTGCTATAATGATGCTCCTGACGATTGCCCTGACGATTGTCCCGATGAGGAGAGTCCCGAGGACTGCAATAGCGATGGCAATCCGGTGACTTCTCTCAGTGGTTCTGTTAACCGGACCATTGATGATTTGTCTTTATGGAACGTGCCTGGCAAAGGACGGGTTAATTTCTCTCGCAAGGCCCTCAGCCGGCGGCGTGGTCAGACTGGGCAGACTCCCTTTGGAGGTGGCCATCAGTGGTTCCACAGCTTTCAATACGAACTCACCGGAGGCGAGGAGGGTGCTATCCAAGTGCGTCAACCCTCGGGCTACGCTTGCACCTATTTCCCTACTAACAAGGCAGGGGGGCGCTATTGGGCCCAGTCCAAGTGGTGGCGTGGCGAGTCTCTTAATCGGACTGAGGAGGGCTTTGTCCTCACTTTGCCCAATACTGAGAAGGTGATCTTCGAAGAGCGGAAGGGCAAAGACGGTGTTTTCTATCTCGCAACCTGTCATCTGGATAAGCGTAAGTGCGAGACTTGGATGCGTTACGATGAGGAGGGATTCCTCCAGCGAGTAGACCTGCCGGGTGGTTCCTATTTTCTGTTAGAATGGCAAGAGAGTAGTACTGGGATGGATGTCTTGAGCCGCGTGAGCACCCATGATGGCCGTTCTGTCGGGTATGACTATCGCCGGATGGTGAACCCGAAGAAGAAGGAGTTTGTCTGTGATGTCCTCTCACAAGTCACTTATAATGAGCGGGAAATCGCGACCTATCATTACCGATTCCATCGTGGTAAGCATGCCTTACCT
>CALFBF010000151.1 GCA_937949965.1 uncultured Roseibacillus sp. | reverse complement strand
GGGCGGAAGAACTCTACGATCATACTCAGGACCCCAATGAGTGGACCAACCTAGCCGACGAACCCGCTTCCCAAGATAAGAAAGCACAGCTCCGTGCTCACATGGAAGCTCTCACTGGCGATTTGAGTCAAACCACCTTTCGATCTGTGAGAGCAAAAAAATAGGGAGCACTCTTTAACAGAAGCTCCCTAAAAAATTAAATGCTCGGTAATCGCCTATCGACGACGACGAAGGACGAGAAGTCCTCCTAGGAGAACAAAAAGACTGGTCGATGGCTCGGGCACGAAGGTATGAGTCCGGATGACCGGAACTCCTGTATCAGTGAACTCACCGGCACCAGTGATGCCATTGGCTCCACCGAAGATAACGGTGTCAGTATCTTCAATCCCCCACACAAGAGAGCCGGTCGTTTGTTGACTCCCTCCCGCAGTTGGGAATGCCCAAATATTATCACCTGAACCAAGATTATTCTCACTCGTATAGAGTAAAAACTCACTCCCAACCCCAGTGGTATCAGCATTACGAATAAAAACGTAGCCTTGAGAGCCCGGAGCAAAAGCAAAATTCGGATCCGCATCTTCCGAATCCGAACTATTCTGTAGAATTAAAGGAGAGCCTCCTCTCAAAGTTGCTTGTCCCACAAAAGCTGATCCACTAGACCCACCAGGATTTGGAACAAAGCCGTCACTCGGGTCTGAGTCAGGATCAGTGATCGCGTCAAACACATTCCAATTACTCACCCACTGATCGATATTAGAAGTCGTAGGCGTAAAGCCGCTCGTAAAGGCTCCAAATTCAATCGAAAATTCAGCCAGGGTAATTGGACTACCATCGCTCTGAACGACGGGAACGCCTAGAGTGCTGGATCCGACTCCTCCCCAGACAATCTGTTGGGCTGAAAGTGAAGGTGTTAACAAAAATGGAATACTGCAAACCAGAGTGCAGTGAAAATGGGTAAAACTTTTCATAGGAGGGATTTGAGTAAAAAATTGATAAGAAAAATAAACTTAGGTGGAATTTATTAAAACGTAATAATCAATGAACAAAGAACTTTCTGAGATTATGTCGCAATTTCACAACTAAGAGGACTTAACCATTCAGCATTTGAAAATTAATTTAAATTTAGGAAAAATAGAGCGCTACCAAGGCGGACTCGGTAGCGCTCTTTAGTTTCTTCGCCTTGGAGGATACTTTTAAAAAAGAATCCTTCCCCCAATTAAGGCTAGAAGTTTGGCTGAGGATAGACGTGAGAGATAATCTCGTTACCATCAGCTAATCTCAAGAAATGAGACCGGTGAGACTCGAAGATAAGGATCTCATCCTGATTCCTCAAAAACAGGTCGGGATTTAAGGTCCACTGGTTAATCGCGCCAGTATCAATCAATTGATAATTCTGGTAGGAGTTACTTACACCAACGGAACCTGCAACATCGACCGAATTATCTGCCTGCCAAAAGAGCAGTTCAGCAGATTCACTTGGGTCAATTGCGCCCACCAATCCACTTGCAACCGTGAAGTCACGTCCATCAACTCCAGCGGGAGTCTGATCGAGAGGCCACATCGCACCGAGGAGGTTGAAACCATCGTCGAGCGGACAGACCTGATCATGGTCAGCAACGAGGCCAACCGAAATCATGACCACGGGAGCAGGTGTCGTTGGATTCTGGATATCATCCGAGTTACGCGGATGCACCCAAGCTCCTCCACAGGGGTCAAGACGTAACCCGCCCCGGTCGGTTGCAATTAAGAACTCATCGACAAACACCCATCTTGAATCTGCGGTGCTAGTTCCAGTAAGTCCAAGAACATCGAACCCAGGATTGGTGCGACGATTGTTATATAGCAACACGCGCGTCAAGTCATCCAACCTTGTATCCTCTTCACCAGCGAACTGGGTCAGACGATCGAACTGCTCATCAACAGTGCGGAAACGAATCACTTCGTATGAAGCACCATTGAGTAGGCTGTCCGCCGGCAACCCGTTGAGGGTGTTGAAGGTTGGGACAGTCTCTTCAAAGATGTCATCATCATTTACGAGAGTAATGGTATCAACACCACCACCGAGGATGTCGAAGCGATGTCCTTCGAGAGCACCACTGGTGATTTGGAGGTAATACTCTCCGTCCTTACCAGCAATCGCGCTCAAGTCCGCTCCATTTGCAGAGTCACTCACGTCGAGGGTCACGTTACCATTCGCATCGGTGCTGAGGGTAAGTGCTCCGTCTCCGAAGGTTCCACTGAAGGAAGGCTTCAAGCTGAAGGGGTTACTATAGGTCGCGCAAACGCGGTCCTGATGACCCACACACTGCCATCCGAAGACGTCGGTGTGATGAATTTCATCTGCAGTGATAGCACCGTCGCCGTTGGCGTCGAGCTCGACTCGCAAGCGAGCTACCCCGAAGTTAGCGGCCGAGAGTTCACTCGCAGTTTGCAAGTTCTCGTAGACAACGCGCTCGGAATCAATCGGCAGCTCCGGGTCATTAGTGACAATCGTCGGGCTAACGCTTGTGACGTCAGTCCATACCGTTGGAGTGCCCAAGGTGTCTGCGATTTCGAGAACATAGTTCACGTCCGAGAGACCACCGAGACGACGGGAGAACTCTGCGCGCACCTCTAGGGTTTCAGCATCCTTCTCGATGCAGAACTCGCCTGCATTCGGAACTCCACTTCCGGGGTTCAACCACAAGGCATACTCAAGCGCATTGCTGTAGATGTCTCCGTCAGGGTTGTCTGAAGGAGCAGTCTCTCCACCCAACTCGCTAGCATACTCCGCAAGGAAGTCTGCAAAGCTATCAGGCTTCTCGGCGAGTTCGACGAAGTCGTTTCCACCATTAGCAAGACCGGGCTCTACTACGATAGGAGTCTGGTCACCAACGATGTCATTGTTAGCTCCGTCAGTGTCACCTACCGAGAGGAACCCAGCAGGCTGAACTTCGCAAACCTGATAGCTACCAGCAGGAAGGTTCGGGAAGTTGTATACTCCGCTACTATCAGTAGTGGCCGTGATAGGCTGCACTCCAGCAGTCGATGGATCACCATCGATGAGGTTTCCAGCAGCGTCCTTCAGTTGAAGAACAACTCCTGCGATTGGCGCATCACCAATGCCATCACCATTCGTGTCCTCAAGGACGGTTCCTGTGATAGAACCGAGTGGCTCTTCGACAAAGTTATTACCATTATCGTCTTCACCAGCAGTTACGGTGACAGGAATCTCGTTATCAGTAGTGCTCGCATTGGTCGCGTCATCACCAGGGTTAGTAGTATCACCATCGGTGACGTCTGCAAAACCAGCAGGCTGAACTTCGCGAACGATGAAGTCACCAGGGGTGACGTCTTCGAAGAGGAAGTTACCACTTCCGTCTGTAGTCGTAGTTGCTACTACGTTGCCAGCTGCGTCAACGAGCTCGAGAGTTACTCCTGCAATCGGGTCGTCTCCGAGGTCATCATTGTCGGTGTCCGCAAGAACGGTTCCGCTTACTGAACCTGGCTGCTCTTCTACGAAGTTGTTGCCTGTATCTGCTTCGCCAGCAGTTACGGTGACAGGAATCTCGTTATCAGTAGTGCTCGCATTGGTCGCGTCATCACCAGGGTTAGTAGTATCACCATCGGTGACGTCTGCAAAACC
>CALFBF010000150.1 GCA_937949965.1 uncultured Roseibacillus sp. | reverse complement strand
TACGGCGAATTACGCTAAACATTCTCAAGCTCGATAAAAAACACCCGAAAGAAGCCCTCCGAGGAAGGCGATTATACGCCCTCATGGATAACTCTTATCTTGAGTCACTTATGGGTATTTCTTAAATGGAGTTGCCCTGCCCCTAGCACAAATCCAGGCCGTTTACCTATACGGCGGTGTCCAATACTCCACCCAAACAGTCCATAGCCTACTCGAACGCAACATCCCCCTCGCTCACTTCTCACCCGCAGGACGTTTCATTGGTCTCACCGCGGGTCTCCCGCAATCAGGCATCGATGCCCGCCTCGGGCAAGCTCGGCTCTTCGAAGAGCAAGCTCAACGCACTCTACTCACGCGAGAAATTATTCGCAGCAAAATCCATAATCAAAGAGTCCTCCTGATGCGCAACGGCGACGCACCGAAAGAGACACTAGCCCAGCTTGCCTCCTTACGAGATCAGACTAACGACGCCACCGAGCTGGATCGCCTCAGAGGTCTCGAAGGTGCAGCGGCAGCCCTCTACTTCGGTCACTTCACCACTATGCTCAAGGGCACTGCTGGTGAGCACTTCGACTTCCATGGTCGCAATCGTCGACCACCCCGTGACCCCCTCAACGCATTGCTCTCGCTCGCCTACTCGATGCTAGCCAAAGAACTCACTGGCATCTGTCATGTAGTTGGGCTCGACCCCTTCATTGGCTTTTTCCATCAACCTCGCTACGGACGTCCAGCCCTTGCTCTCGACCTGATGGAAGAATTCCGCCCCCTTATCGCAGATTCAGTAGCCCTCTCCCTCCTCAATCGACAAGAACTCGGGCCTTCCGACTTCATCCAGACCACTCGCGGATGTTTTCTAACAGACAATGGACGTAGACAATTCTGGCGCGCATGGTTTCGCCGTCTCGACACCGAAATCACTCACCCACAATTTAAATACAAAATGTCATATCGCCGGATGCTCGACGTACAGACTCGCCAGCTCTGGCGCTATCTGCGAGGTGACGCCGATAGTTATCACGGATTCACCACCCGATAATAAGTTCTAACACCTCGCCTCTTCTCCCCCTATGAAGCGTACTCGCTACCTCGTGTCCTACGACATCGCCCACCCCAAGCGCTTGCGCCGAGTGGCCAAAGTTTGTCAGTCTTATGGTTCGCGTATTCAGTATTCTGTTTTTGAGTGTCCTCTCGACGAACTCCGCTTCCAACAACTGCATAACGAACTCGATCAAATCATACATCACGAAGACGACCAAATCCTTCTCATCTCTCTCGGGCCCGAACAATCTGCCAACCCCATGCGAATCCAAGCACTAGGACAGCCTTATACCGTACGTTCCCGTGTCACGATTATTTAGAGGCTAGCCACAAACGTACGTGCCCTGCATCTGACAATCTTCAAACTTGTTGTTTCGAAGAATTTACTACAAGCTTTCAGACGTCCATGTGACAACTCCCGAAGCTTTCCGCCTTTGAGCTTCGTTGCTCTTTGAAATCACGAGTGCTGTGGTGCCAGCCCATCTCCTAGTGCGCGCTCGCAAGCTAGCTACGAGGAGACTTAAATGCGAAAATTTAGCAATACGAGTTACTCCCGGTTGCGGTTTATACGTTCGCACTCGCAAGCTAGCACCTAAAAGGTTGATTCTTAGACCTTGCGAGCGCCCGGACCCGCAGTTCCCGTGATTTCAAAAAGCTTCTGGCGGCGGGCCTTGGAATTACTAAGCCGATCGAATACATGCGCCCGCAGTTCCCGTGATTTCAAAAAGCTTCTGGCGGCGATTTCTTAATTTTCTTGTTGGTCGTCATTTTTGACCCGCAGTTCCCGTGATTTCAAAAAGCTTCTGGCGGGAGTCTGTAATAAAAACTGAAATATTAGAAACTCCCGCAGTTCCCGTGATTTCAAAAAGCTTCTGGCGGACCATCTGTGAGCGCGATCCTCGCCTCTCTTCCGTCCCGCAGTTCCCGTGATTTCAATAAGCTTCTGGCGGTATCAGCGCGGCTGCGATGGTTCCTCCGGGGACAACCCGTAGTTCCCGTGATTTCAAAAAAACTTCTAGAGAAGCCGTGTCCGTGGGGTGGGCTTCTAGCCCGCCATTCCCCCATCCTCGCAACCCAGTATTAAACCCTCTCCTTCACTGTAGGGTCAAAAGACTGTTGCTGACTTTGGAAGCACTTCGATGCTAGTAGTTCAGTGCTCTTTTTCTGCGCTGGGCAATCACGTCTGACTATTAGGATACAGGATGCTTTGGCAGCTGTGGCCGTGAGGGGGAGCTGTCTCAGGACACCATGGTGGGCGGGTATGGTGGGCGGGTATGGTGGGCGGGACGCCCACCCCACTCACGACCAGCTCCACGACTAGGTTGATGCTGGCGCTGAAGTCTAGATTAGAGGTTAGGGTTTTTGGTGGTAACTTTTGGCGAGGGATTACGGTTCTATTGATGAATGAGGGCGCGCAGGTGCGTCTTTCCTCGTAAGCAATCCATGAGGGCTCCCAGAGTTGGTCTCTGGGGGCCCTCATTGTTTCTTTCCTAGGAGTGATCTTACTCGCTAAGGAACTCGACGATGCGGGCCTTGGGCCGACCGATGATCGCTCGGTCGCCTCTGAGTAGCACGGGACGCTGAAGGAGTTGCTTGTGCTTGAGCAGTATCTCGATGACGGCTGCGGGATTGCCTACGTAGTCATCAGGATTGTAGTCATGCTTTTTGAAGAGGGAGTCTTTGCGCACGAGGTCTTCCACCGGGTCTTCCAGGGCAGTGACTATCTTTTCTAACTCCTCCCGACCAGGCGGGGTCTTGATGTAGAGGATGACTTCGTGATCGACTCCTAGTTCCTCGGCGACCGCCAAGGCATTCTGCGACGATCCTCAGTGATTGTAATGATAGATGGTGACTTGGGACATGAGTGGGGACGGTAACGAGGAGGAAGACGGCGTCAAGTGAGGGGGTGTTTTTCAGTTAGCAGTTAGCAGTTGGCAGTTAGCAGTTGGCAGTTGGCAGTTGGCAGTTGGCAGAAATTTAGCCAGCTTTGAGGGCGATGACTCGGATCTTGTTCGTTTGCTTGGGTAATATTTGCCGCTCCCCAGCGGGAGAAAATACGATGCGTGACCTTTTGCAGAAAGAAGGCATCACGGACGTGTCGTTAGATTCTGCTGGTACGGCTGGCTATCACATCGGGAAAGGTCCTGATCCTCGGATGACGGAGACGCTGGAGCAACGGGGAATCCGCGTGACTGGACAGGCTCGACAGTTTTCGAAACAGGATTTTGCGGACTTTGATCTCATTGTCGCGATGGATGAGGATAACAGACGGGAGATTCTTCGCTTGGCTCGCAATGAGGTGGAGTGCTCTCGGGTGAGGCCGTTTATGAGCTTTTGCGAGGAGTTTTCTAACAAGGAGGTGCCAGATCCTTACTACGGGGGGCAGGAGGGCTTCGAGCTGGTGGCGGATATTATGGCGGATGGCTGCACTGGGATTTTACGGGAAATCAGGAAGTAACTTTCCTAACGAAATCTAGGATGAGGTAGATTTCGTCAGATTAAGCTTGGTTTTTCGACGCCCAAGCACAAAACTGCTAATGTATATACTATGAGATTGCGGAATTTTTTCTTATTAAGCCTCTTACTCATTCTCCTGGGAGGCTTTTTCACTTGGTCGCAGAAAGGAATCGTAAGCAAAGGCTCGCGCTCCATCCCCAAGGTAAAAACTGGTATTAGACAACAATCTCTAGGCGCTATAGTCTCCAAAAATTTAACAAAATCTGCCACTCCTTTTACCACTCAGTATCAGGGTGTGACGGAGACTTTCGTGCTCGCCCTTGACGAAGCGGTCGAGCGTCTCCCGGAAGGAGAGGATCAAGTCGTTATTATTGATCCCCCGGCGACAGAACAGACACTAGCAAGCCGATTAGCCGAATTAGAAACTGAGAACTTAGTCCATCCTGTGCTCTATCGAGAGTCCGAAGAAGGAATTCGTGGGACACGCCACATTGTGACTCGCGATCTCACCATCGAGCTATCTGATAGTGAGAGCCTCCCACCCCTCCCTGCTGGAATCACCTTGAAAGAACGTCCCTCTTTCGCTCCAAATCACGCTGTGGTATCGGCTGCAGATCCTTTTGCTGCTATGGCTGCCTTGAGGGAACTTCAAATCACACCGGGCATTGATGAGGTCGAGATTCAACTCGCCGTTCAATATGCGAAAAAAGCCCTGCCGAACGATCCACTCGTGAGTCAGCAATGGCATCTCCGAGCATCGGGGCTCGCGCGTGTGGGTAGTGATCTCAATATCGAGGATGCTTGGCGCTATGACGGGACTGATGGAGTGAGGGGGCGTGGCATCCGGATTGGGATTGTAGACGATGGGCTCCAAACCACTCATCCCGACTTGGTGGCCAATGTGAATACTCTGTTAGACTTTGACTGGAATGGTAACGATAACGACCCGACTCCAAACCCTAATATCCTCGATTTTCACGGCACTTCCTGTGCCGGCATAGCAGGGGCGGTGGGCAATAATGGTATAGGGGTGTCGGGAACTGCTCCTGAGTCCACCTTGGTCGGGATGCGCCTCATCTCGGCAGCAGTCTCTGATTTCCAACAGGCGCAGGCTATGGCTCATCGCTCCGATATGATCCAGATTAAGTCGAACTCCTGGGGTCCCCCAGATTCGGGTGAAATCTCGAACTTGGGAATTCTTACTCGTAGCGCCATTGCCAACGCCGCCGATACTGGACGCGATGGCCGAGGAACAATCTTTGTATGGGCGGCAGGGAATGGACGTCGATCTCAGGACGACTCGAACTATGATGGCTTTGCGAACAACATTCACACCATTGCCGTTGCTGCGACTAACAGCCGTGGCGAACAGGCCTCTTACTCCGAGCCGGGAGCCAACCTGGTAGTAGCAGGATCTTCAAGTGGACTCTTCACCCCCACCGGTATTACCACTACTGATCTCGTAGGTGCAGTGGGTTATCAAGGCACGGATTACACTGACGACTTTGGCGGCACCTCGGCCTCTGCCCCTGCCGTTGCGGGGATAATCGCGCTGATGCTGGAACGCAATCCTGAGCTGGGTTGGCGAGACGTACAGGAGATTCTCCTGACCTCTGCTCGGATGAACGATCCTGCGGACCCAGACTGGACGGAGAATGGAGCGGGCTTATCATTCAACCACAAATATGGTGCTGGTCTCGCCGATGCGAGCGCGGCAGTAGAGCTAGCTGCAGATTGGGAAAACCTGGCCGAAGCCACTTCATCCGAAGTGTCGCAAACAAACATTAACCAAACAATCCCCGATAATAATGCTGCGGGGGTGTCCATTGACTTCACCATCGAGGGAGAAGAGATCCGGTGCGAGCACGTTACTCTCCAGCTCACGGCGAATCATCTCATGCGTGGAAACTTGGCGGTCACCCTGACTTCTCCTAGTGGTACGGTGAGCCGTCTTGCAGAAGCCCGTCGCACCGATACGCGCGCAAACTATCAGGGCTTCACCTTCAGCTCAGTGCGACACTGGGGCGAGCCTTCCACAGGTACTTGGACAGTCAACGTTTCTGACCGAGAGGTTGGCAACACGGGACTACTCAATGCCCTCACCCTCATTGTTCACGGGGCCGCTGCAGCTCCGGGCAATCCGGGGCCAGAAGTCGCGATCACTACTCCGACCGCCGATTCTTCCTTCAGCCCCGGTAGCACGATTGATGTGAGCATTGAGGCCACTGATCTTACGATCGATGGTGACCCGGGTTCCGTCGCGAGTGTCGAACTTTTTGACGGCCTAGACTCGCTGGGTATCGACAGCGCAGCTCCTTTCGAGTTCAGCTTTTCTCCGGGACTAGGCGCGCACAGTCTCACTGCAGTCGCAATTGATAATGAGGGAGAGGCCACTACCTCCGAAGCAGTGACCTTCATCATCGCGGACCAGATTCCCACTGTAAGCGCTGCTAACTTATCCCCCGCTCCGCAAGCCTTCGCCGATCAAGAGCTCTCCATCACTGATCTCGCCGGCAACGATCCTGAGGGGCAAGCTCTCACCTATAATTATCGTTGGGAAAACTCCGCCGACGGTGAAGTGTGGAACGAAACAGCCATCACGAGTAGCATTCTCCCTGCGTCTCCCAATAATGCCGGACTCCTTTGGCGAGCTCAGGTCCGTTCTAACGACGGCATTAGTGACAGCGCACCCTACACCACTAATGCGACAAACTGCTTGAACCGACCTCCTGCTAGCTCTCAGCTCGGGGAAAACTTCTCCTATCAAAGCGGTCTCGTGCTGAGAAGGAGCAATTCCACCTTAAATAATGAAGCCCTCATTAATGAGTTCAGCCAAGGGGAGCAGAATGGGGCCGAGTGGTTCGAAATCCTGGTCCTCCGCGAAACATCCCTCCGCAACTGGGCTCTCTCTGATGCCAACTTCACGCTCCCGTTACGCTTTGCCGACGTAGCGGCTTGGGACGAGATCCGTGCAGGGACTTCCATTGTCATTTATAACGGAAACACTCGCGACGCCCTCCTTCCTCCCGATGATTTTGATGCTTCCGACTTCAGCCTCGTGGTTCCCAGCACCGCTACTGATCTCTTTAACGGAAGCTGGCCCAGCTTTGGCGACCAGGGAGACGCCGTCATCTTGCGTGATAGTGCCGGAGCCATCGTGATGCAGTTCTCCTACGGCAACCGCACCTCCCCTAGCCCCAATCTAGGTAGTGCCAGGGCAGGAGAATCTATCTACTATACAGGCAGTAATGAAAGTGACGCCATCTCTCCCTCCTTTTGGAGCACGACCCCTGCCACCGTCACGCGAAATCCACGGGCAATCGGAGCAACAGCGAGTCTCCCCCTCGAATTCGGAGGTCCCTGGGACGGGCTCCCACTAGGATTTACCAGCTCGGGAGTAGGCTTCTTTAACTCCAACTTGGGAGACGACACCGCGCCCGGCTCAGCCCGCTTTGATTCCACCGGAGATCAACTCGTGATTCAGTTCGACGCGCCAGCGCAGACACTCTCCTACCGTCTTCGCGGTAGTGCTGGTGGACAAAACGTCACCGAAGGTTCCTTTCTGATCGAAGAGTCTAATGATGGGGTCAATTATCAAGCCTTGCGGGTCTTGAACAACTTGGGGCCGACGGACCAAAGCTACCTCGACACCCCCAATCAATTGGTTCGTTACATTCGCTTCCAATACCTAGCGCAAGTCTCAGGAAACATTCAGCTCGATCAGATACAAATCACCGAGGGTAGTGCTCTTGGGAACGAAGCTCTGAGCTTAACCCTAGCTTCACCGATCATTCTAGAAAACGCAGGCGCGAACGCGACCACAGGGATCTTGCGTATCGAAGATCCTCAGACCAGCGACCTCGAAATCGCGCTCAGCAGTCAAGATCCTAGCCAAATCAGTGTCCCGCCAATTGCCACCATCGCCGCAGGTGAACTCTCCACTACCTTCCCTCTGTCCATCATTGACGATAACGAGTTCTCGGGGAATCGGAGCCTCATCATCGAAGCCTTTGCGCTCGGCTTCACCCTTGGCCGCTTTAATCTAACAATCATCGACGATGAGGAAAACTTAATAGGAGTGACTCCCGGCATAGGGAACAATTTCGCCAATAACAGCTTGATTACCGATCTGCGCAGCGGTGCCTTCAGCCCAGCTGCTCGCTTCCGCTTGGGCACTGACAGCACGCTACCAGATGGTCTCTCGCTCAACGAAAACACTGGCGAAATTTCAGGTATCATCTCTCCTTCAGAAACCGTCGGCAACTTCCCTATCACCATCGAACGCTTCAACCTGAGACCCGAAAATGTGTCTCTCTCCTTTACCCTAGCGGTAAACCCCGTCAGCAACTTCTCGACCTGGGTTGCCGAGCAAGGAATTACCGACACCACGATAAATGCGGATCCAGATGGTGATGGCCTTGAAAACTTGTTAGAATACTTCCTCGCTGGTAATCCAGGACAAGCCTCTCAAGAGGAAGCCCCTGAACTCATCGCTGGACCAGATTCGGTGCGCCTAGGGTTTTGGCATCTCAAGTCTGCCACCGACGTCACCGGTACCGTGGAATGGTCTGACACCTTAGAGGCCGACAGTTGGACCTCGACCGGGGTCACCAGCGAGATCACCATCGACGAGCCTACCCGAGAATACATCGAAGCAACCATCCCTGCGGGATCCCCCAGCCGCTTCGTCCGCCTACGAGTGGAGTAGTAAACTAACGATTACTCACCCTGCAAACCTCGCATTAAACTGAGCAGACTAAATCTTCGCCTTGAGAAAACAAAGAGGGAGGAGACGTGCAAAACCATGCAGGATCACCACGCCTAGAAAAATCACGTTGCGCATAAGTAACATCGGAGACCAACGCGGCCGGACTCTCGACTTCGTGCCTTTTTCCAAAGCCTTTGCCAGAATTGAAAATTGAGAAATACCTACTGGCCAATCTTTCACTCCTTCGACCCATTCGCGAGGAATACTTTGCACTCCCCCGTAAGCCCCACAGAGAGCTCCTGCAATGGCAGCGGTCGTATCCGTATCTCCGCCTGCGCGGACCAATTCTGTAATCGTTTTTTCAAAATCCCAATCATTCCTTATGCCCAGAAACAGAACCGCAGGAACAGTCTGGTAAACATAACCACTGATTCCTTTTTCTGGTTGAACATTAATCGTAACAAGGAACTCCGAAAAGGTCTGACCACCGTTTATCGAGGTTTTCAGCTGACGGACCAAGCCCTGCCATTCCTCATCATCGGAAACCGCAGACAAACACGGAAAAAGAGGAGGCAATTCTTCACTCTCTAACAATAGCGTTGCCACTTCGGTCACTGCTAAAGCCGAGATGGCAGCCTTCGGGTCTGAGTGAGTGATCCGCGTTTGAGCTTCTACGAATTTTTTTCTCGCTTCGGCATCATGTGGAAACATCGCCGCAATAGGGGCGGTTCTCATTACGGGACCGTTGCCAGCAGAAAACACTCCAGACTTATCTGCCGAAAAGCCCAGCGAGAGCTTGCCAATTGCTTTCGCGGTAGCCAACCCAACTGCAGCAGGCGCTCCCAGCAACCACCATCGCAGCTCCCAAGCAAAGGCACGCTTAAACTTTTTGACATCACCGCCCGACTCCAAAAGAGCTTGAGTCATCATAATGATATGCTCGGTATCGTCGCTCCACATACCTCTCCGAAAGAAGAAACGATGCTCGAGCGAGTTCCCCCACCCCAAGCGCTCAATCTTCGCTGGCCTCATCCCCTCTGTCGGTAGCCCTATCGCATCAGCTACTGCAGCACCTACTAACAGACCTTCTATTCTAGTGTTTCGTTGCATGCTCATAAATTTTATCGGCAAGAAGAGTAATTTTCTTTCTCCAAGCAAGAACATCCAACCAAGAGCGTGGGATCCCAGACTCTCCATAAAATGCTCCTGCTATCTGGCCATAAACAGCCCCTGTGGTATCGGCATCGTCTCCAAGGTTGACCGCCTTCAGAGCGCCTTCTTCAAAACTAT
>CALFBF010000149.1 GCA_937949965.1 uncultured Roseibacillus sp. | reverse complement strand
GACCCCTGCCTCACGTCAATCACTTTCGAGGCTATTTTTGACTTATTTTAAAACCCTCACGAGGAACGGAAATTTCACTCCGTTCCACGCCCTTAACCACGGGAAAAACACCCTCCATTAGACCACCCTACGCACTCGACGTATGGCTGTATTCGTTCTCAGAGCTGCGTAAAGAGCACTTTGGAGAACTTAACCGGGCAGCAGACAGATCACTGTTGAAGGAGCCATTCGCGCTCAATCAACTCCCCGGCTGGATCCAGTCGGCTGAGTTTCAAAGATTTACGATCATTTGTCTGATCAAGACGAGCGGTGTAACCGTAGTCTTTGCGAAGCTGCGCCAGTTCAGCAGTAGCTCCTTGCATACCCACGCGCTTCACTTTGAGGGCACTAATTGCGATTTGGCGATTCAGGAAATGATTTCCAATCCGGTGAAGAGAGTCGTCGATTCCAATAGGCAGGCGGTTATTGGCCTGCAATTGCTGAATAGCGTCGCTAAGAGAACTGGCATCCGCAAAAGAGTGCGCAACAGATTCCTTCTCCTCAAGTTCTTCCACAGAAACGATATCCCCCACTCCTTTCAGAGTAGCCACAAAGCGTTGACCGGGGGGGAGAGCTTTCGAGGAAGTGAGAACACGATCAAAACTAAAGCCTTTCGCCAAAGACTCTAGATCTTGGGTGTCTACGAGGAGTAACCCGGCAATTTTCTTAGGAGTGGGACGTGGACACTGAGCTAATGCGCTCTCGTACCACTTGACGTAAGAATCGTCGATTGAGTAACGAGAGCTAACGTCCTCGACTTCCTCAATCACCTCTCGTTCGAGCTCAAACCAAGCAACCCATGCCTCTAGGGAATGCCTAGGCTCACATTCAATGATGACTCGTAGAGCGACACTTAGATCACGGAATGCTTGTTTCTCGTCACCATTATCTGCGGCTTGAATAGCCTGCAGATGAAGTGATTTTGCTGCTGCACGAGCTACAAAGTGACGATCCTCAGGAGACTCTGCTATCCAATGAGCAGCCATACGCCAGTTCATTCCACGAGCCGCGTTCAACTCCAATTCATTCGAAAATACTGCCGCCGGATCAGTGGGATTACGCGCCAAGCGATCCTGCCAACTTGAGAGGTCGGCCAAAGCGTCGGCCTCCTTTTCTGCCTCCTTTTCAGGGTTAGCGCTTATCCCGGCACGAACAGGACGCAGCTCACCGAGGAACTCTTGCGCCTGAGCGCTAGTGCGCTCACGGAGGTCAAATGTTTTCTGCAGACTGGAAGCAACGCTGGGACCGGAGAGAGCTAAAGGCGCCACCGCAGCTAGGAAAAAAACAATGACCACAAGAGCCGCACCAAAGAAACCTAGTGACTTGGCATGAGCCAGCCCCATCAACTCATCGAGCTTGGCAATACCCCCAGCGCCACGGAAAGATTTGCGCTGTGAACGTTCGCGAGAAATACTGAAGGCGGTGAGCACCTGCTGTTCAGGGACATCCTTCGCATTAGCGCGGAACCACGGCAACAGCTTGCTACGACGAAGAGAACTAGGAATACCCGCCCATGCTAAAATGGCTAACAACCCAACAAGTAAGCCTCCACCCACGAAGGCGAGCGCTAGTAAAACAAGGCCGAGAAATACTAGAGAAACAGTACGTAACTGGGGAGCCTTTCGCAAAAAGGCGAGATCTAAAAGACGTCCTCCATCAAGAGGCAAAAACGGCAACAAAGTCACCCCATTGACTACAATCGCTGCGACAGCAAAGTCCAAAAGAAGATCACTCCCTCCTCCATTCAAAAAATTTCCTGTCACGACCGCCCACCCGAAAACAAGGCCAGGCACGGGACCGGCAAGAATAGTCAAGAGCTCACCCCAGCCACCTTTAACCGGCCATTGCTTTGCCTTCATCGCGCGCGGGAAAGGAATCAGGAATTGAGACCAATCCCAGCTCCGCTGAAGAAGCATGAGAATAGCATGACCAGCCTCATGAACCAACAAGGCGATGAAACCAAAAAGAACAATCTGTAGTCCCCAACCAGCAGTCTGAGCCATCCAGACTGCAAACGCGAATAAGGTTACAAAAAGGAGCGATCGGCTCGCAAAGCCACCAAGCCAATAGGCCCAGCTCTTTTGTGAAGACTGCTTTTGATAAAGAGCCATATCTCGGGGCAAACCATCTTCCTCCGGAATCGGCGGCCGAGAATCCACTTCAGGGTCGGGTGCTACGATCTCGTCGGCTAGAGCATCCTCTGCAAAAGCATTTTTTGAGAGCGCTTTCTCTTCCGCATCGTTGAGAGCCTTCTCAGCTAGCGTCTTGTCCTTTGTCTCCGTGAGCACTTCTCCTGAAAGAATCTCATCTTTCAGCACAACAGGGTCTTGCTTAGTCGACTCCCCATCGGTGACGAGCGCCATCTCGTCAGTAAGGGCCTTCACCCCCGCATCCGCTACCAGCGATGGTAAAACTTCACCTGCAGCAGCCGCGCCAATGGGCATTGCTGCTACGAGAGTTCCTTCCGTTGTTTTTGCACTCGCTGTAAATGTCGCTCTAGGAAGAGTCGCTTCATCAAGACCAGAAGCAACCTCCCCCACAACAGGGACTGGCTCTAGACTCTCGCTACGCTCAGCAGGCTCCGCAACCTCATCCATCAAAGACAGTGACTCCTCTTGCTCTTCGGCAGCCATCAATGACTCTTTCAACACGGGAACAGCCTCTGCTCTAGCCTCTTCGCTGAAAGATTCTGATTCAACCTCAGGTTTCAATTCAGGCTCGACTGATTCTACTATCTTACTCTCTAACAGCCACGAAACATTTGCCTTATTCCGAGCGCGCTCAGACCAACCGAACTTCAACCAAGAAAGAGCTACGAGTGGCAACTTGGCGAGAGGAACTTGGAATTCCTTTTCAGCAGACTCGACCAACCACTCCTTATCAAAAAAAGAATCTAGACGATGATGCGCAAGGCGCTGATAACGGCTTAAAAAATCCTCCGGTTCTACCGGCACAACCGACATGTCGGTCTTCACTAACAATGCGGCATGGCTTTCGGCCTGCGCTAAGGCTGATTCGTAGGCTTGACATTGTATCTCTACCCCAGCTTCCTCAGCGCCAAAAATTCCTTCGCCATCGCGAGTGAGTGCGACTGATCCCTCGCCATCAAAACTCAAGAGGCTCACCTGACGGCCCTGCATCGAGTCGTGCCCTTCTTCAGCAACGGCCCAGACCATTCCTCCTGCTGATTGTAGAAAAGTCTGCCAGTAATCCCCTTCTCCACGTCTCTCTAGACGCATTCCCAAATATTCAAAACCAGAACCGATGAGGGGCTCTACTTGCCGCTTTAATTTGAGAAGCACATCTTCAGGCACCTGATCAACCCCAACGATCTCCCCACTCGGATCCTCGAATCTCATTCTTGAGACCCGAAACATCGCCCAAACTAGAGGCGCTAGAAGAACCGCAAGAATTAGCAGTAGGAAAAACCATCCCATGACCTTGAAAATAAAGTAATTTTATAAAAAGTCTATTCTTTTCAAAAATCTATTTAGGTAAAATATCAGGAGGTTTCTGAAAATTGGCGTAAACTTCATCGCAACGAGCACTTTCTCTTACTTGGCCCTCTTTCTTAAGTAAGGAGGGACATCAAGGTCTTCTCCATCAATGAGATTCGGACTTTCTCCCTCAAAGCGCCCTCGTGGGCCGCCATCGAGTTCGAGTTCGGCCTGTCCTGGTGTGGGACGTTTTTTCTCGGTAGATTTACGATCTGATCGAGAAGTTTTCGGCTTATGAACCTCGGCCCAGTCCTCATCATCAAACTCTGATAATTGATCCTCTTGGGCATCTTTTGGGAGAACAGAAGCCTCTTCCTCGGCAACCTCATCCTTTTTGCTCTGCGATTTCTTGAGATCATTCTTTGCTTTTTCAACAACCTCCTCGAGTTCGACTGGTTTTGTCCTTTCCTCTTTCTTGGTATTCTCGACAGGTTTCTCTGGGGCTACCTCTTTAACAGGCTGCTCAGAACTCTTGGAAACGTCATTCCCCTTTGTCTTTGACCTTTCTGTAATGGGGCTCACGAAGGACTCTTTTTCTGGCTCTACCGAATCGAACTCTTCGTCTTCTAGCTCCTCGTCTTCTAGGTCTTCATCATCCAAGAACGGGCTCTCCACCTTTCCTCGAAGTGGTTCTTCTTCCAACACTGCCTCTGGCTCAATATCCTCTTTTTCCTCAACAACACTTTGGGAGATCTTTTCTTCTTCAGGAGGAACCTGGTGTTCCTCTTTTCCAAGGAAACTCACTGCGGGTACGAATGTCCCCCCGGGATCAGTGCTCTCATCCTCACCTTCTAACTCTTCTTCATCAACAGCCTCGAATATCGACTCCCCCCCTTCAGGCTTTCCCGGCATGGTAGCGGTCAGCTTATTCTCCGGCAGCGCGCTAATCACGGTGACACTGAGGGAATCCCCCATCGCCTCATCAATGGCGGCACCAAAGAGAATATGCGCTGACTCGGGCACGTGTTTGGTGAGGCCTTGCATGAGGAGCTCTACCTCATAAAGAGTCATCTCCGCCCCCCCGCTGACGTGAACCAAGACGGATTCAGCATCATTCAAAAGACTACCACGATCTAACAACGGACTCGAAAGCGCGTTCTTGAGAGCAGTTTGGGCTCGATTCTTTCCCTTTGATATTCCGGAACCGAAGAGACAACGCGAACGATTTGTCTTGAGAGCAGTCATCAAGTCATCCAGCCCCACGTTCACCAAACCGGGCTTCACTACTAATCGGGTAACAGCCTTGATACTCTCTGAAATCATTCGATCTGCGGCTGAGAAGGCTTCGTGAATCCCTTGCTTAGCCAAAACCAGCTCACCCATCCTTCCGTTATCAAAGGTAACCAAGGCATTGGAGAGTACCGCGAGTTCATTGAGAGCGGTTTCCGCTTGGTCACGACGGCGTTGCCCTTCGAAAGAGAATGGCATGGTTGCGAAAACAACGACAAAGGCTCCTTCCTCACGCGCAAAACGAGTCACTAGTGGGGCTGCGCCCGAACCCGTTCCGCCACCCAAACCCACACATAAAAAAACGATGCTCCGCCCCTTGACCGCCTCGCGCACCTTGGCTTCCACCTCCAGAACAGCCTGTTTACCTAGTTCAGGGTCGCCTCCGGCACCGAGACCTTTGGTCAGATTTGGCCCCAGTTGCACTTTCTCATTAGCTACCGATTGAGCGAGAGTGCGCATATCGGTATTGAGCGCAAGCAGCTCGGCACCTTCCATTCCGTCGAGAGCCGCGCGATCTAACATATTAGCACCAGCACCACCGAGGCCGATGACTTTTAGAGAAGAGGAAGGGATAGTTTGTTGGCGGTTTCGTTCGAATGGAATCATAGTGGCGAGGAGGTCGGTTTTTTTCTTAACAAAGGCTTACCATCCACACTTCAGAAATGACCAGCGCGAACCAAAAAAAGCGTGGCTGTATGGCACACCCGCAAACCCACTCCAAATCCTCCCTTTGATCTCAAAAAAAACCTCCCCCTGAGAGCGGTGCAACCTATGCTCACCAGTATGCAGCAAGCCATTGGTATCGACTTCGGAGGGACCACCGTCAAAATCGGAGTCATTGAGGGAAAAGAAGTTCTCGATAAAGCTCCTCCTATCGCCACTCCAGACTATCCTGATCCGGCATCCTTGATGGACGATATCGCCCACACCGTCAAAAGCCTCCAAACAAATTTCCCCAACGCTCAAGCTGCGGGAGCTGGTATGCCTGGTTTTGTGGACTTTGCCACGGGGCGAGTGCATCGACTGACCAACGTGAAAGGTTGGGTCAATATCCACTTCAAAAAAGAACTCGAAGAACGACTCCAGCTGCCAGTGACCGTCGATAATGACGCCAATGCGATGGCTTATGCCGAGTGGAAAGTCGGGGCAGGCAAAGGCTACAACCACCTCGTCGCGCTCACACTAGGAACAGGAGTTGGGGGCGGTTTGGTCATTGATGGCAAACTCGCTCGGGGAGCCAATTCGGTTGGTTCCGAACTCGGCATGGTCTCCATCGACTACAGAGGACGCACCGGCCCCTACGGCAATCACGGTGGTCTCGAAGAATACATCGGAAATAACGAAATCGTAGCGCAAGCACGCGAGCTTTACACCGAAGCAGGCAAGCGTCTTTCGCAGGATAGCTGTTCTCCGAAAGCACTCTCGCAGTTGGCCAAAGAAGGAGACCCTATCGCACTGAAGGTCTGGGACGGGATTGCTGAAAAATTAGCCAGCGCTCTCACCTCCACCGTCTTTCTGCTCAACCCCGAAGCAATCATCATCGGTGGCGGGGTTTCGAAAGCAGGTGACCTACTCTTCGAACCACTTCAGGAAAAGCTCTTTGCCCAAATCGGAGACCCCTTCAAAGAACACCTTCGCATTCTTCCCGCACACTTCGGAAATGAAGCAGGTATGATCGGAGCCGCCAATCTGGCTCTCGAACACATGCCTCCGGCTCACTAAATTTGGTAATTATATCGACCCGAAAATTCTCGGTAATCAACGTCAATAGCAGCAAATTACCCTTTAGGTGCCCCGTTTAGAAAGCGGCACGACCACCAGCCCGCCAAAAGGCATCAGAAGAATCACCACTATTATCATCTCTAAGGAAACGAAATTCTACTCCGGTCGAGAGGAGGAGGTGATCCTGTATGAGATGCTTATCGAGACCGAGATAAAAGGAATGAAACTCATCAGCTGGCAAAACCGTACTGTAGCCGAGTAGAGCCTGAGTGCTATCCCCTACTGCCCCAGGCACTCCATACCCAATCGAAAGCCCCCCAGGACTATCCGTGCCGGCATAGTTATAACGTCCCACTAGACGTAAGCTCTCTTCAATAACCCAGTAGCGTCCAGTTAGAACTAATCCCCAAGCCATTTCCTCCCCGCCATTAGCCAAGAGGAAGTCACCTCCGAAATCAAATCTCCCACTACTCAACTCGATCCCAGTCGAGACCAAGTGACGTTGCCCATTAGGGATTGCGCCCTCCAAATCGGAGGACGTGTTGTAGAGATAGTCGAAATGCCATCTTTGATGCCCCGGTTGGGCTGCTCGATTCTCTGCTGTCTGTTCCGACTCCTCAGCGACTGCCCTACCATCGAAGGTATAGCTCACGTTTGCTAATACAAAACCATTGCCATCAAGCTCTGGAATATTTCGGTCCTGATCTCCACTGAACCATCCGACCCCAAACTGCCAAGGTCCCTTCTGGGTCTCTAATCGAACTCCTAGGGTATTGGCAGGCGCTATCTGAGCAACGATAGGCGACAGATCAGGAGTTGTCCGCACACTAGGATCGCGACGATATTCTTGACTGAAAGGTGGTCGAAATTTTCCCGCTTCCACAGTCACGGTTTCATTTAGCCTCACCGTCGCCTTGAGCGTATCGATCCCTTGATAGCCATCATCATCAAACACCGCACGACCTTCCAGATCGGTATGATAGAAGGTCCGGAGCAACCCACCGATCCGCAGTCGCTTTAGTCGACTATCGGAGATGTTTTGCTCTTGTCCGCTCCCTTGATCGACCTCTCCCTCAACAAGCCCCCACTCCAGTAGGCCGTCCAAGGCAACTCGAGTGACCGCGGGATGACTATCGCTCTGATAAACGATTCCAGTAGATTCCAAACGGTTTTTCCAACGAGAGGAGTAATCTCGTTCATCGTTTAAAATGGGCTCTTGGTTTTGCGGCAAGATCTCCGGTTCTTTCTTTTTGAAGAGTTCGGTTACCGTCACTTGGTCTTCCGTGATCTTTCCCTCTAACAAATCCAAAGCCTCATTACCGAAAACCAAAGATCCCATTAAGAAAAAAGCTCCTAGAAGAAAAAACCCAACTCCTGTTTCCTTAGTTTTTTTCATCCGTCTTAGTTTTTTCTTCCTCGGCCTCGGCCACCCTTTTCTTATCTTGCTCTTCTCGCAGGACTTCTCGCGCCGCGCGCTCTCGTTCACGGCGTTCTTGTTGTCGCTCGGCAAAAACGCTCACCTGACGAGCAAATCGGGTCAAACCATCACTAGTTTTCAGAGTGATTGCTTTTTCAATGAATGGCAGCGCTTCCGCAAAGTCCCGTTGCCGCACTAACATCTGACCCATACTGCGGTTAGCTAAATACTGAATCGCAGCGTCCTCATTCTTCATCGCTAGCTTCAGCTGACCTTGTGCTCTTCCCTGTAAACTTACCATTTCTTCTTCGTTCTCCGCCGTTTCGGCTAGTTGCTCGAGGAAGAGCCCATTCTCGACAAGAGCTTCACCATTCATTGGCTCCAAGATAAGGACCTTCCGCACGAGAGAGCCAACTTGCGCGCGTTGATTCGTTTCTTTGGCAATCTTGATCTCGATGAGCAAGAACTTGACCTGCTGGCTACGGGTTAACCGAGAGCCCTTCTTTTTTCGTAAAGCTGCGATGAACTTCGAGGCTTCGCGCGGAGCCCCATAATCTGCGAGAATCTTAGCCGTCCTCAGGCTTCGTTCCTCGTCAAGGGTGTCACTCATATTCAAAGCTGCTAGGTAAGCACCCAAGGCAAGGACGGGCTTCTTTTGATCACTGTAGATGTCGCCCAATGTATGCAAGGTCGAAGCATCTGCTAATCCCTTGAGGCGCATGATCTCAAAGTTCTCTGCGGCGCGAAGAGGTTGCTCCATGTTGAGGTAACAGTTGGCCTGCATTTTCCAAAAATCCGAAGATTCGGGAGTTACTGTTAAAAGATCCCCTAACATCGCAGAAGCTTCAGCCCATTTTTCTTGCTGGTAAAGAGAGAGAGTTAAGCCTGAACGCCACTGTGATTCGTCGGGATTGAGTAAATAAGCTTGCCGATAAGCAGCCTCGGCAGCCAGCGGTTTAGCCTGCTGTGTGTAGGCGTAACCTAACAGGCCATAGATCAACTGATCGGCTTCGCCGAGTTGGATCGCCTTCTTGAGATGCGGGAGAGCTTCTTTTGTCTTATCCTGGCCAGCATAGAGGAGGGCTAAGTACTTGTGCGCACGACGAAAGTCAGGATGCTCTTTGATTGCTAATTTGTAAGCACGTTCTGCATCCGAAGTGCGATCGTTCATGTAGTAGAGCTGTGCCAGTTGGAAAATAAGTGCCGGACTTACTCCTTTGGGCTCAACTCCTTCCTCCACGGGATTCTTCCGTCGCTTAATAAAGTTTACGATCTCGGCTTCAGCCTCACGAAAACGACCATCAGAAAACAAATCTGCTAGTTCTAACAATAATTCGCTTTCTTCACGATCTACTTTGGGTTCGACGGGTGAAAGAAAGCCATAAGCTCCCACGAACCCTTTCAAGAACTCAGGGCTTCGGAATTGTTCTTTGGGAATCCTCAAAGGATCCCCTCCAATATGGCCCATAAGAAGGGCTGTTAGTAAAATGATTCTCACTATGTTTTGACTCGAAAGTTAAAGGGAATTTTTGCGGTCATGATTGCTTTGCGACCACCTTTGATACCGGGTTTAAATTTCCACCGTTTGGCAGCATTGAGAGCAGCTTGGTCCATGGCCGAAAAACCAGAACTTTCTTTCACCGTCGCTTTAGTTACTAGCCCCCCTTCATCTACAGTTACTAATACAATCACGCGACCGCCTTGCTTCTTCTGCAAGAGTTCTCGTGGGTAACGCGGAGGAGGCTTACTCGTAGGACGTGGAGGACTATCCAGATCACTTCCCCCTAACACATTTGGATCGTTAGCAATATCGAAGTTTGGCTTCAAATTAACGAGAACTTTTCCTGAGATATTGGAACCAATATCAAAAGGGATGTCAGGAAGATCAAGAGGTTCGGTCTCAAGAACCAGCTCAGGTTCCGGTTCGGGTTCCTCTTCTGGTGGCGGAGGCTCTTCCTCAATCTCAAATTCTTGCTCCGGTTCTAACACTTGCGCCACTTCCAAAACCGCAGTCTCAGTCTCTTGCTTCTTCTCCAGTCCCAGCATTGCAGGGATCACACTAAAGACTAAGTATGTAAAAATGAGGCCACCAATGATAGCGGCGGCAATCGTTAACGGTCGGTTAGACCTCGGAGGTCGATAAACATGTCGTGATGCGAGTCGGCTCATAACTTATCCTTGGGTAAAGGTCACCAATTCGGCTCCTGCTAGACGCACTGCATCATAGACTCGCTGCCGGACTCCATGCTGCGCCTGGGGATGAGCTTGGATGATGACAGGTGCCTCCTCGTCTTGGGTGAGCGTATTCCTCACAATAGATTCGATAGAGTCTATCGAAATCCACTTCCCCTCGTGAGCCACCCTATTGTCCTGCGCTAGGGTGAAAATCACCGTTAGTTTATCCTGCACTGCAGACACCGCTGAAGAGTCATCAGGCAAAGGCAAAGGAACACCGTCCTCTTCCACAAATACTGCGGTAACGATGAAAAAAATGAGGAGAATGAAAACACAGTCGATCATGGGTGACAGATCTGGTTCCGGTTCCCCTTCTTCATCTCGTCCTAATCTGCCGCGACCAAACATTAGTTTTGAGTTGAGGTTGTGATGCGATGTTTTGCCACGCCCGCAGCAAGACACTCCTTCCCAATATCGTCTATGAGACCGGTGTAAGCTGAGTGATCACCTTTGATAATAACATGAGCATCCTCTGGATCCGCTTTTTCTAACAAAAGAGGGGTCACGACCTGCTGCACCCCCGCGAGCCCGATACTCTTACCATCGTAGAAGACCTTATTGTCAGCAGTAACCGCAAAAATAATACTGTTTTTTTCTAAGTCACTCGCTGTCTGCGCAAAGGGGTCATCCACCGCAACCTTAGGTTCTTTCACAAAAACAGTGGTCACGATAAAGAAAATCAGCAGGATAAAGACACAATCAATCATCGGCGAAAGGTCAGGCTTAACCTCTTCGTCTCCTCCTGCCAGCGATGGTCCGTCTCGTAACATTAGATTGTTTTAAACTTTGTCGTCACAGTGGCTGCCTGTAACTGGCTTAATACCGTTGCTAACTGATTTCTTTTTTGACGCACAATAAGGGCAAAAAACATTCCTGGGAGAGCTACTACCAGTCCCGTCAAAGTGGTGAACAAAGCTTCTTTCATCCCCGAAGAAATCATCTCCACGCTTTGCCGTCCTCCTCCCGCGCTCAAGCCATCAAACATTGCCAACATCCCCATCACTGTTCCTAACAGTCCTGTCATGGGAGCAGCAGCTACTAGGCAGGTAATAATAATCAGACGCTGATCCACCTTGCGTACCAAGACATCAAAGACCTCATCGAAACGCCGTTGCACTCGCTTAACGGACAAACGTGGTCCCTGCACCGTATAGCGAATAATCTCTCCCAAACGACCTTGCGCTTCTCCTGGATTTTCAATCCAACGCTCCCAATCATCCCGACGTGAAGTAGTTAAATTCCCCTTCAGAACAAAAATCACCGCCGCAATAGAAGTGGTGTAGAGAAGCACCGCTACCCCAGCGAGGGCCATCATCACCGGACCTCCATTACGAAAAATGTCTACGACTTCTTGTAAGCTTTCTCCCATCATCCTCATCTACACAGGAACCAATTCTTTCTCATCAAAGTCCTCGTCTTCTGACGGTTCACCCTTCTTAGGGGCACTTCCCTCCTCCAATTCAGTGGTTCCATTGAGCATCGCCAAGGCCACTCCTTGCGCGGTATCAAAGCGAGCGCGAGCTAAACTCTTAAGCATCCCATGAATAATGATAATAGGGATAGCAACCACAAGACCCTCGGCAGTAGTCACCAAAGCCGCCCCGATACCTTTCGAAAAGTTCTGAGCGTTGCCAGTCCCATGCACCGCCATACTATCAAAGGTCTCCATAATGCCGAGAACGGTGCCCAGCAGTCCCATCATAGGAGCTGCTGCCGCTACTAAGGCAAGAAAGGGTAAACAACGCTCTAAGCGAGGCTGAATCGCGCTGAGCTTTTCTAAGAGGGCATCTTCTAAGATACGACGTTTCCCGTAAAAGTGTTCCACTCCAGCCTTAATCATCTTTCCGGAAAGGCCCCGAATGTTCCCAGCTTTCTGCAAAGCGGTGTCCGCATCTCTTTCTAACAAAGAATCTAAAATATCGTTCACCCGACGACGATCCGGAATATAGAATCGGGAAATCTCCACGAACTTAAACAACGCCACCAATAGGGCTCCCGCCCCTAGGATCAGAATCGCGTAGCCGACCACCCCTCCATCCCCAACGCGTTCTTGCAGAGAAGGAGTTTCCGTCTTGGCCTTGAGTGCTTTCCCCGAGGTAGAATCTATCAGCAAGACGGCCGTTCCGGTCTCCACCAGAGTCTTGATCGCTTGCGCCTCTTCCCCTTCGAAAAGAGTAATCCGTGGCACTCCATTACTCGCAATCCCAGTGAGCCCACTCTTACTTGCGCCTTTAGCAGAAAAGTAACCCACTGGACCCATTACCGCAAAATCACCGTTCACGAAATCAGACCCGATAAGTCCTCTTCCCTCGAAGCGCTGCCCACCCGCTACTTTCTGAAGACGCCGAGCCCCTACCATCAAAGCTTGTAATCGCGCAGTCATTTCTTGCGCCAGATTCTCCTCATTGTTGGCATCCTCGCGCGCAGCTTCCATCAGGCTTTGGTAATTCTGAATCTCGGCAACCTGCACTCGGTTTAAAAAACCTTTCGCATAACCATCCAGCACATTGCGAGTGTAATCAAATTCACCCCGTCTACTAGCCAGCTCGTTATCAAGACGCTTTTCCTTGCCCGCGATTTGCAACTCCTGGGCCTCCTTCTCTCGTAGGCTCTTTTGTCTCTTCGACAGCTCTACCTCCAATGTCTGCACTTCGACTACGAGGGGAGCTTGCTCCTTAGCGATAGCTTGCTGCATCTGTAGATACTCTTGCTGAGCAGTCGCGAGATTACTCTTCGCTTTTGTGAGAGCCTCTCCACTAGAAACTTCGCCCCAAAGAAAGCCGCTTAAAGAAAGAATGGCGATAAAGGTAAAAACTTTCATTCGATAATATCCTATTTGTCGCTTAGCCCCTCGAACCTTTAGTTAATAACGAGAGGAAGAGTAACCATCCGAGATTCGCCAGTTCCATTGGCAGCTTGGTAGAGAGCGCTTACTTTCTCCGCCATGCCATCACCTGTTAGACGAGAAAAACTCCAACCTCCCGGAAGCGAACTACGCCCCTCCAAGGCCACAGTAGCCGCATCATCGACTGCGTAAGCGACCGAAAGTCCGAAATAGACCACATTCATTTGCTTATCGATTCCATCCACTTCCAAAGGGTGGGTCACCGCCCAGAGCTTGCTATGAAAGCGCTCGGCTTCTGTCAAAATCTGCACCAAAGGTTGAATACGTGAGTTGAGTCCAATTTTCTTTTTTTCATCCGGCTCTTCTCGACGATGTTTCGCTAGTTTTTCAATCGATCCTTTCAACTTGGCGGAACCATCCTCACCTCCGATGTAAAACTCAGGAAACAAAGGCACAATTTTCTCCACTTCCGATTCGACTGGACCTAGACCTTGCCGCAGCGCTAACCGTGCTTGGTTGTATTCAGATTGAGTCTTCAACTTCTCTTTTGATTCTTCATCTGCGGTTGCAATTCGCTCTTCCACCGCTGAAATTTCAACTTGCGCTTGCACTAGCATTCCTTTCAAACCAGTCATCGAATCACGCAAGACCTCGCGCTCAAGCTCCCATTGATTCTCAAGCGCCTGCGACTTATCTACCGACTCCATCCATTGCTCAAGAGTCGCTCTCAACTCTACATGCTGCTCGGCGCGAGTCTGCGCGCAGAGTTCACTCGCAAGAGCCAATCCTACAAGACTTGTCATCTTTATCTGACGAATAACAAAAGCCATTTGCACGGAAATAGGATCTTGTCTTTCTATTCACAAACCCTCCCTTGTTACGGTTTTGTAACAGGGCTACCTCTCATCAAAAAAGAGCCGCCCCCATATGCAGAGAGCGACTCTATTGGATTACCCGAGAAAGATTACATTCTGCCCTCTCAGCTCAATGAGCTTATTCTGCTTCTACACGGAAAAAGAAACGAGGTCCTCCAGAATGAGTGACGTTGACAACGACATTGCCTCCCGTCCCAGCAATCCCCGTCATTAACTCCGAGTCTAGTCCTGGCAAACCAGCCGAACCAACGACTCGATAGGTTTGATTGAGTTCACTCGCAAAAGTTATCGAAAACAGAGTATCTCCTACGAAAGCGCTCTCGATGACAGCAATCTCTGAAGCGGCGACCCCATCTTCGACCAGCATCCCATTTTCAGAAAGAAAACTCCAACCAGCGAGCCAATTCCCTCCCTCACCAGGAGCGAAAGCCCCTCGATAATCGACCGTCATCAGACCACTTGGAACTACCGCCAAAGAGTCTTCATCAGCAGAACTACCCGCAACTGGACGCGGATCAATTGATACTAAAAAACCATCGCTAGAACGCTCTATCCCACCCAACTCAAGCGCGGTATCGGGTTCGCTATTCCCGTCTGTCACTAACCCAAAGAAGGAATCGACATAGAAGTTGTCTGGAGCATTACTCGACAATACACTCGCGGCGCTCGTTCCATCGAAGTCGCCAAAGAAACCAACGGTGTTGTTCGTGAAACTAAACGAGCCTTGCAAACCGTCTGTCGAAAAGTCGACTAACAATTGCTCTTTCTCAGAGAGAACACTGTTGTTGAGAGAACCGGAGAAAGCATCATCGATAAATAAGGCGCTATCTTCATCCCCAACATCTAGGCCAGGGCCAATGAAAGTCGCGTTAAAAATCTGAGGAGCGGAAGCCGCACTCACATTACTCAATGAGCCGTTTAAGCCATCCCATTCCCCGAGACGATCTCCATTGGGATTTTGAATCGCAAACCAGAATTGGTGAAGCCCAGTCACGCCATTATCCAAATCAAAGGAATCATCCTCGCAGAAAACTACCGCGACATGAGAGGTATTAACTGTCCCTCCAAAAAACTCGATACCGTCATCACTATTGGCAACGATTTCTACGAAATCGATGGTAGTTCCGGTTCCTACCCCACCAAGGGTAAGGCCATTAATCTCGTTCCCTTCTCCGAAAGCAAAACCGCCATGCTGAATACGCACATACCGCAAAGTGCCGCTATTATCAGCATCATCTTGTGGAAAGCTCGCATCAAAACCATACTCTAAAAAATCCGTAAAGGAGTCACCATCGTTACTCACTCCGGTGGGAGCGAAACCCTCGATCTGAGCATTATTCAAATCCGTTCCCGTGCCATCATTAACGGTGATGTCCGCATTACCTAGTAATAAGATTCCGCCCCACAATCCCGAGCTACTTGGGGTCGGCATTGGCCCCGTCACACCGTCATCATTAAGGTCCAGGCCACAGTCGGCCTCTAGCTCTTCAATCGCAGTAAAAACAATAGGAGCAGACTGCATTCCATTGGCTTCGATTCTGCCACCACGAGCCACCACGATTGCACCGACTTCATCATCAGACGCCGCATCAGTATCATTGTCATCCCGCGTGCTATAAATAATTGTGCCAGCTTCGATAGTGAGGACCAGCCCATCTGGCACAACCAAGGTGTCTCGTAAGATGATGGTCTCAGATGCAGACCAAGTCGTATCCCCACTCAAAACTGCAAAACCATCGACTATAGTCGTCTGATCGGCAATCACCTCGACAACATTATCCGGTCCAGCCGCGGCAAAAAGATTTAACGCACTCAGGATTACAAGCCCTAAAGATGCATACTTGAGGCGAAGCCTCGCTGTGTTTTTCAATTTCATTTTCTTTCGTGATTAATCTCAATCAATGACTAGGAAAGAACTGCTGTTCTCTTCCTACGCGATGCGATTAGAGACCTCTTCACCTCCGAAAAAAACATCTCACGTGTGACACTATCGTAACGAATCTATAACTCCTTCATAAGGGAACACATCAGCTACTACTTAGTCGTCAAAAGGAAAGCTCGCCACCCACAAAGAAAGTCCGCAAACGCTGCTCTGAAACCGCAGTCAAGCCTCGTAGAGGAGCAGCGCTGTCTGAGCCGCCCACGAAAACCTCTTCGCGATCATTGGCTATCAGATTCTTAATCCCTGCTGACAATTTGAACTCTCCCACACCATCCCAAATGAAGGTTTTGCGACCAATCAAATCTAAACTCAGAAGTGGTTGCTGTTCTTGAGTAGGACTTTCGACAGTGGCGGGTAGGAGCGTATTTTGAGCTCCCGTGTAGTTAAACACGAGATTGACTCCCCAATTGTTTTCGAGGCTTTCGTAACCAAGGTTTAAATTTGCAATAAAACTTGGCTGAAAAGGGAACTGTGTTTCCACGGGAAGACCACTGCCCAAGCCACCGTCAAATTCTAAAGAAGCATCAATAAAGGTCACATTTGCATTGAGTGTCCACGGTCGAAACTCTGTAAAATTAAGCTCTAACTCCAAGCCCGAAATAACCCCTGAATCGCCATTTACAAAAGTAATCGCACTCGGAAATTCCGGTTGGCGACGGGCTACAATAGGCTCCTCCAAGATTTTATGGAAAAGACTGGCTCGGAAGAGACTACTCTCGCCAAAACTTAACGCGGCGGATAAATCGAAATTTGAAATATCAGTGTTATTCAAATCCGCATTTCCCTGCCGGATAGTATTCGATGAGAAATCTTGCGAGACAATGGGAACAAACTCGAAGAAAGTAGGCCGAGCCACAGTCTGCGACCAAGAGCCCAAGACACTCACTCGATCATTAAAAAAGGAAGTTCCGAAGGAAACAGAGGGAAGAATTTCTGTTGATTCGAAACCAGGAAATTCAATTCCCGTTTCCGGTTGAGGATCTAGAATATCCCCTTCTCGGCTCTCAGATTCGAAACGAACTCCTCCTCGGATGAAAAAAGTATCCCAAAATAAATGCCCTCCCAAAAAATAGGATTCAATATCTCTCGTGGTGAAAGAGTTACTCGCTATTCGATCGGCAAAAATCGTGTCGAGAGGTCCCGTAGAGGCATCAAGAATCTGGGCCGCTTGTTCACTGCCCCCAGAAATGAGAGCAGATAATGCCTCATTGAAACCCGCTTGCCCATTCTGCTCAAGAGCATCAGATAAAGCCGTGAGTTGCTCCACCGTCAGCGAACCGGGTGTCAGCGTCAACGAACCATCCGTTGTTTCTAACAACAACTGTGCGGCCAACCCTCTTGTCTCCCTCTCCGAGGTAATCTGAGAAGCCCCTAACAAAAGCTCGAACCCTCGGCTTTCGTCATCATCTGAAAAATAGAATGGCAAGGTGACATTACCTCGAAAATTTCGCACTTGTTCATCTACTACCTGCAACCCTCTAATGATGGGCAACCCTTGCCCTGGTTCTACTGATAAGGTGCGGACAGAAAGCGTTAACTCTTCTTCTCTATCAGGATCTAATCCCGATAAAAAATCCGAGGCATTATCGACATCTCTCTGATTATTCGCCCGCAACAAGTCGATAATCCGCTGTGGGCTTAATTGAGGTGGAAAATTCGCATTCGGCGAAAGATTCTCCACCGTCAAGCCATTGAGGAGATTAGTCAACCCAACCACGGCCTCTCCCGCATTGGTAAATTCAGGAACCGTAATCCCGGCGAATAAGTCGGGATTCTGCAAATTATCAATGACCCCATTGATCTCACCGAGCGCGACTTGATTGATCTCTTCTAACAAGTCCTCACTTCCGAAGTCTAAAACCCCAAAAGAGAAAAAAGAATTTTCGCGAAACTCTCTCGCATCCGAGTCCGTGTAGCTCCACTCGAACTTTGGCCCCCGGGTCCCGAACTCATGCTTTCCGTATGTTTGCAAAATTTCCAAATCCCGCTCGATACTTTGCTGAGCGAGAGATGAGCCTGTTAGCTCTGCAAATGAGCCAAAGTTATTCCGGATTCTTTGCAACTGCCCATCCTGTTCTTGCACCCCGGTCACCAGTCCAAACCCCTCACTATCTTGCGGGCTCCGAATATCGGTCACTTCTGATACCTCAAATGTTCCGGTGTGTTTGCGAAAAAAAGAAGCGCCGACCTCGTGCTGTTCGAACAGCTTAAAGCCAGTTGCTAAATACAAATCCCACTCTCGACTACGGGTAAAACGGCGCTGAAAATCCTGCTGTGGCGCCAAAACATCAACCGGTCGAATCTGGTCCGTCTCATTAAAATTACTGGAACTGTTTTGATTGAGATTAAGAAGAAAAC
>CALFBF010000148.1 GCA_937949965.1 uncultured Roseibacillus sp. | reverse complement strand
ATCCTTCTGAACCGGTTGATCCTTCTGAACCGGTTGATCCTTCTGAACCGGTTGATCCTTCTGAACCGGTTGATCCCGCTGAACCGGTTGACCCCGCTGAACCGGTTGACCCTTCTGAACCAGTTGACCCTTCTGAACCAGTTGACCCTTCTGAACCAGTTGACCCTTCTGAACCGGTTGACCCTTCTGAACCGGTTGACCCTTCTGAACCGGTTGACCCTTCTGAACCGGTTGACCCTACTGAACCAGTTGACCCCGCTGAACCAGTTGACCCTGCTGAACCGGTTGACCCCGCTGAACTGGTTGACCCAATCATCGAACCCGGAGAACCGGTTGCACACTTCGAAAGAGCACTCACTAGTTGGGATCCTCGTTCGGTAATCTATTTCCATCTAACTCCCGAACAAACAAACAACGATGGGCAAGCACGTTTCACTGTCGGATTCCTCTGGAGCGGTCATAATGGAGTCGGAGAACCCAGCAACATCGTCACTTACCGGCTCAACGGAAACGAACTTTTTGTCACTCCTACTTTTATTCGCAACGAAGTATTCGCGGTCGATTTTTCAAATAGAGATGGACTCCTCCAACCAGGCCTAAACACGCTAGAAATAGAACGCACAGGGGGAACTCCAAGCACCTGGTTAGGACTCGATTACTGTGAACTTTTGCTCGACCCTACCGCCAATCAAGATCGTGACGGTGACGGTCTACCCTTATCTTGGGAGACTCTTTATGCTCTCTCCGACGACGATGCGACCGATGCATTAGAAAGCAGTGATGGTGATGAACTTACCAATCTAGAAGAATTTCAATTAGGAACGAATCCTCGCAATCCCGACAGCGATGGCGACGGACTCTTCGATCACCTCGAAACGGAAACAGATCCTCTCGTCGCAGATAGCGACAACGATGGCCTGTTAGATGGCCAAGAAGAAAATAGCAATCCGGTTCTCGCCGATACCGACAACGACGGAGCTCCCGATGGCTGGGAAGTCCGCACTGGATACGATCCCAGTGATAGTAATTCAACTCCACCAGACTTTGCAGGCGCTATTGGAGTTAACTTTCGCAGTAAAGCCGATCCTGCTCGTGGATTATGGAGTGAAATCTCACCTAACGGTTTCGTTCCTCAGCTGAATTGGAACCAAACAGAACTCCTTCGGAACTACGGAGTTCCCGACGGAACCGCTCTTCTATCTGGTAACGAATCACAGATAGCAGCTCCAATTGCTGACTCGCTCGTTGATTCTTCGGCTCAAACACTATCCACCACTATCACTTTTACTTACGATGGTAGTTGGACTAGCGAAAACTCCGGTACCCCAGCAGCAGAACTACTCCACGGTTACCTTCGGAGTGATGAAACCTTCAATCCAACCATCACCCTCAGTGGAATCCCCTTTGCCCACTACGACATCTATCTCTATCTCTCTGCGGATCTTCTCGGGCCCACTGCCACAATACGACTGAATAACGATTCTGAAACTGATGAAGTGTTGCGCATCCAAGCAACGCCTCCAACACAAGAATTCATCCCCTCCTTTCGCACCGCTTCACAGCAGGCGGCACTTTACAATACGGTGCGGTTACCAAACCTTACCAACTCTTCGGTTAGTCTTGAGCTCATCAGCACCGATAGTTTAAGCGGGATTGCGGGCATCCAGATTGTAGAGATTGATACTGATACTGATGGAGATCTCATTCCTGATTACTGGGAACTCCAGCATCGGACAAATGCCACGCTCAGTAACGCCGAAGCTGATCCAGACGCAGACGGATTACCGAACTTGCAAGAATTCCAACGCGGCACAGATCCCAATGATTCGGACTCCGACAATGATGGACTGAGTGACTTCGTCGAGACCAACAGCGGCACCTTTGTCGATACGAACAATACCGGAACTGATCCCCTCCATGGAGATTCCGACGGCGACCGCATCAGTGACTCCGCCGAAGTGACTGGAATCATCACCTCCGACCCTAACTCTTCCGACACAGACAACGACGGGATAGATGACCGTGCTGAGCACGAGAGCCGTTCTGACCCAGGTAACCCACTCCAAAGTATTATCCCGGTGCCGACCTTCCCTACAGCTAATTCCCTGAGTTGGCGCGTAGAGAACGTCCAGATTGTACAGAACCATAACATCCCCCTAGATACCGGTTGGGGAACAGCACGTTCGCTTCTGTCACTGAACGCAACCAATACGCAACAACCTGGATGGCGCACCCTAGAATTCAACTTGTTAGAGGATCAAGGTAACTTAGGATACTTCTTCGCAGCGCGAACTCGGGGAGGTTTCAGCCATCAACAAGGTTTTGATCTCTTCCGAGGAGATCGCCAAAGAGACTACCGTAGTGACTTTGGTCTCTCTGGTTTTGGCACCCACGATATCTCCGACCCACTGACCTTCGAATTTATTGCCGCTGCTGATCCTACTCCGGCTACGACTTGGACTCTCAACTTCTCGATCACAAACCAACGAACAGGCATCGTAATTGCACAAGATGTTATTAGAGAAGCAGTAGCAGCGCCTAGCATCATTGACCAGACTGCGATATGGGCGACCCAAGAAAGAGAGCCTGGACAAAGCTCACTGGTTACCGAAGTTGGGGTAAAGGCCTTCCACACTGCAGTCTCCCTAGAATCTTTACCAAGCTTCGCTACTCACGCTGACCAAGACAACGATGGTATCCCTGATCTCTGGGAAACAGAGCACGGGCTTGATCCCGCAGACGCTTCCGACGCAGAGAGTGATCTCGACGGTGACACCCTTACTGCCCGAGTTGAATATCTGAGAGGAACTGATCCCTCTCTCGCTGACACTGATAACGACGGCGTTAACGACAACGAAGAATTTGCGCAGTTCAGTGATCCTAACAGCGAAACTTCTCTTCCTTCTCACTTTACTAGAGCACCTCTTTACCAAGCAGATCGCGACGGCAACAACCTCCCCGACGTCTGGGAAGCAGCCTTTGAGGCAGTCAATCTCGTAGCAGAGGAAGATAACGACGGTGACGGCTACACGAACACACAAGAAGCACTAGCCGGAACTGATCCTCTAGACGCCAACTCCAAGCCCTTCCTCACAATTGCCAAGAATACTCCCGCTGAGGCTCAACTCAGCTGGCCGAATCTCCTAGGTAAAGCACACACCCTTCAAACTTCTAACAACTTACAAGACTGGGAAACTGTTCTCGGCACTCGCATTGTGAATGGTGCACTCGTCCAACAGCGACTCCCTGCGACCAATGAACTCGGTTTCTTTACCATCAGTTTCGCTGACCAAGATACTGATGGGGATACCCTAAACGATTGGACTGAACTGGCTCTCGGCTTTTCTCCAACCGATCCTAATTCAGCAGCACGCGCCATCCCCCTCGATCTCGATGGTGACGGTATTGGCGAAAGCGAGATTGCTGGAGACCTTGCCGCCTGGCAGAGACAATTCGGAAATGCTCCCGAACTTCGTGAAGGAGGCCCCGTAACAACGCCGACCTCAGTAGACGCCGCTCGTCTACTGATGCAAGCAAGCTTTGGAGCTACTCTAACAGACATCCATCACGTGCAAGAACTGGGACTACAGGAATGGATAAACGACCAAATGGAGAACCAACCTTCTTCTTATCACAGCGACTACATAACCGCAATTTACCGCGACTTTAACGGTCCTCGCACTGACACGAGCTATTCTTATAACGAGCAAGATGATTTCCTCAATGGTGGTAACTACGATACCACTTTCGCACGAGCTGCAATATCAGGGCCCGATCAACTACGACAACGAGTCGCCTTTGCACTCTCCCAACTGATCGTCATCTCGCGCCGAGATGTGAATCTCTCTAACAGACTTCTCGGGGTTTCTCATTTTTATGACCTCTTCGTCAAACATGCCTTCGGAAACTACGAAGACCTGCTTCTAGAGGTAACCTTACACCCTGCTATGGGTCGTTATCTTTCCCATATTGGTAACCAACCACCTGCTCCGGAGATCAACCGCTTTCCTGATGAGAATTACGCTCGCGAGTTGATGCAACTTTTCACCATCGGTCTCTGGGAACTGGAACAAGATGGCACGCGTCAAGTAGACTCCGAGGGAAACTTCATCCCAACCTACTCCAACGAAGAGATTACTGAGTTCGCCCGCATTATGACCGGGCTCTGGTTTGGGGGAAATCCCTGGGGTCAAGGTGGTTTTCAGGATCCTGATTTCACCATCCCGATGGAATTGCATCCCGAGTTCCACGACTTTGGAGTCAAAACACTGCTTAACGGAACCGTTGTTCCGAGACGTAGCCCTAGCCCTGAGAATGCTCTGTTAGACATCAAAGACGCCGTCCGAAATCTCTTCGAACACCCAAATTGTGCTCCCTTCGTCAGTCGCGCACTGATTCAATTCTTAGTCACATCCAACCCCGAACCTGAATACGTCGCACGAGTAGCAAGAGTCTTCGCCGACGACGGCCAAGGAGAGCGAGGTAATCTAGCGGCAGTAATTAGAGCCATTCTCATGGATCGCGAAGCACGAGATCCAGTAGC
>CALFBF010000147.1 GCA_937949965.1 uncultured Roseibacillus sp. | reverse complement strand
CTTTCCTCAATCCCCTAGGTTCTCGGCGATGTGGACGGCGTGATCGCCGATGCGTTCTAGGGAACGGGCTACGAACATGAGGTGGATGAGTTCTTTGTAGTTCTCGGGGTTGTCCTCGATGGCTGAGGTGTAGGTTTTGCGCGCTTTTTTATAGAGGCGGTCAATCTCATCATCTTCATCGCTGAGTTCGGCAACGAGCGCGGGGTTGCTATCGGTGTAGGCCACGATGGCTTGTCCGAGGGCTTGATCGGCTCGCAAGAAAATGGGCTCCAAGAGGTTCACTTCGGCTACTTCAGCGATACCTAGGATTTTGGGAGTTCGTTTCGCGATCTTAACGACGTGACTCGATATCCGTTCTAGGTTGGCGGAGACTTTCATCGAACTTAGCACGAAGCGTAAGTCTGAGGCTACGGGTTGGAAGCGCACAATTAAGTTCATGGCGTCTTCATCCGTGCTGGCTGCCAGCTTGGTCATCTCGTCCTGATTGGAAAGGACTTGGGCCACATGTTCAATCTCGCGCTCTAAGAGGGCCTTCATGGAAAGGCTCAGGTTGGTTCGACAGAGAACGCCAAGCTCGATCACGTCTTCTTTTAAGCTTCCGAGAGCTTCGTCGAAACTGGCGAGAATATGTTTACCTGGCATAATGTATAAGGGTTAGAGTGGAAGGTTGAAAATTTAAATGGCGGATTCAAACAACTACCCAAAGCGTCCTGAAATATAGTCTTCGGTCTGCTTTTGTTGGGGGGTGCTAAAGAGGGTTGCGGTGGCATCATACTCGATGAGCTTGCCGAGGTAGAAGAAGGCGGTGTTATCCGAGATACGAGAGGCCTGCTGCATACTGTGCGTTACGATTACGATAGTATAATTCTTCCGCAGCTCGAGGATGAGTTCCTCGACCTTGGCGGTCGCGATGGGGTCGAGGGCCGAACAGGGTTCATCCATTAGAATGACCTCGGGCTGCACCGCAATAGCGCGCGCAATGCAGAGACGCTGCTGTTGACCACCAGAGAGGCCAAAGGCGCTGGAATTCAATCGATCCTTGACCTCATCCCAGAGCGCGGCTCCGACGAGACTTTGCTCGACGATTTCCTTGAGCTTCTTCTTGTCCTTGATTCCTTGGATACGAGGTCCATAGGAGACGTTTTCGAAGATGCTTTTAGGGAAGGGATTATACTTCTGAAAGACCATGCCCACTCGCTTGCGGAGCTCGATAGGATCAACATCGGAGGCATGAATATCCTGCCCCATGATGCGAATGGTGCCATTGGTGATGCGCGCGGTATCGATGAGATCATTCATGCGATTGAAGCAGCGCAGGAAAGTCGACTTACCACAACCGGAAGGTCCAATGAGGGCTGTCACCTGTTTCTCAGGAATATCGAGAGTGATATTATCGAGGGTGTTCGTCTTCCCCATGTCGTAGCTGAAGCTCACGTTCTTACACTCGATCATGGTCTTGCCCTTGATCGTTCCCACAGTGGACTCAGTAGGCATATCGCCCAAGGTAGCGGTTTCTTGATTCATCTCGATTACCATTTCAATTTACTGCGCATCCGGATTCGTAACCACACCGAGAGGGCGGCAAAAGACATCACGAATAACATAAAGACTAACACGGCTCCATCCTGCATTGGACGGGTATATTCTGACTGTGGAATACGGGCCGCGACGGTGTAGATGTGATACGGCAGGGCCTGTACAGACTGCGAAAGGAAGTCGAAAAGCCAACCGAGGCCGGAGCGATTAATCCCTTCCCAAGGAAGAAGAGAACGTTCTGCGAGGGCCGCGGTGAACATGATGGGTGCGGTCTCCCCGGCCACTCGCGTGATCCCCAGAACTGATGCAGTGAGAATACCCGGCAAGGCATAGGGTAAGACGGCGGTGCGGATCGCTTGCCACTTGGTCGCGCCGAGAGCGAGAGAGGCTTCGCGATACCCCTTGGGAACCGCTCGGAGCGACTCCTCACAGGCGGTAATGATGACGGGCAGGACCATGACCGCGAGAGTGAAACCACCGGCTAACATACACGTCCCCCACCCTTCGAAGCTGAGATACCAACGACCATTCCAGACCGCCTTGGAGCGATTGGCATTGGCGACCCGGATGGCCTCCTTCACCGGCTTGCCCTTAGCTACTAAAATATCGCGCTCGATCTGCTGGCGAACGGAAGGCTCACTAAATGAAGGCCACAGGGGCACCCGAATGGCATCTCGCACGGCCACCACGTTGGTGACCTTGGGGGCGAGGAAGACGAAGAGCATGAGACCAAAGAGACCAAAGACAATGGAAGGCACCCCGGCGAGATTGAGAATCGCCAAGCGAATCGCGTTCATAAGTGAACCTTGCTTGGCATACTCGCTGAGGTAGACACTGGCGGCCACTCCTACGAATAAAGCGACAATCATACAAATCACTACTAACAAAGCGGTGCCAACCAAGGGACCTAAGACGCCACCGGCGGAGTAAGAGTGAGTCTCCTCACTGACATTCTTGAAGACCTCGGGATTCAACTCCTTGATACGGAACGCAACCGAGGAAGGCATTTCGAGAGGATACTTTTCGGCGAGAGTAAAGCTCTTGCGGCGATCTTTGACCACGAGTGAATTCTCCTCCGTGACGCGAACCTGAGGTGCTTGGCTGGTGAAGGATTGAAAGGCTTCTTGGTCCATCACCACGGCTAAGGTCTCCTTGACCTCAATGGTGACGATACCTTCTTGATGTCGCTCCAGATATTGGAACTTAGTGCCGGCAACGGCTTCGAGGTCACGCACCTTTCCCAAAGGCATTTCATAATTGCCTTTGGGCACGACGAAGGACGTGCGGGCTCGCTCGACTTCGCGATCTGAGATATTGGTAAATTTGGCGGCGGGATTAGAACGTCGTAGTGTTGCAAAGTCATCCGGAACCAACTGCATCTCGCGATCAGCCGCCACCTTGAGCACGAAGAGAGTCTCGGGGCTCTTGGTTAGAAAACTAGTGCCATGCTTCATCAGCACCGGGATGCCGCGCACCGCGATCGTGCCAAAAATGATGCCCGCAATGAGGAGAACAAACCATGTCGAGGACCACAGGACCGCAGTCTGCATCTTCTCTCGCTTGCGGAGAGAACCTTGCTCATTGACCGCGAAGGGATTCCCGATCTGAAGCTGCTTTGACGATGACTTTTTGTCGCTCATGATTTACTTCCAAATTTCTTCAACACTCCTTGAGCCAGCGAGTTCAAGAGGAGGGAGATGGTGAACAACACCATCCCGACCATAAAGAGAGCCCGCCAATGCAAGGAACCTTGCTCCACTTCGCCGGTCTCTTGGGCAATAATTCCCGTCATGGTGTGGGTTGGCTCAGTGAGAATCCCTAATCCTCCGCTGAACTCGGGCATCGCAATCTTGTTCCCGGCCACTAACAGAACCACCATCGTCTCACCGATAATGCGGCCGAACCCGAGTAAAACAGCAGCGACGATTCCTGAAAGAGCAGTCGGGACAATGACCTTAAGAATGGTCTGCAAGCGGGTGCTGCCCAGCGCCAAGGAGGCATCTCGATAAGCCTTGGGGACATTGTTCAGGGCATCCTCAGCAAGCGTGAAAATGGTTGGAATGGACATGAAGGCCAACAAGAGGCCTGCGTTCAGGGCATTGAGCCGCTCCTGCATCGGAAAACCTGGAATCCAAGCCAAGAACTCTAACTGACTGAAGTCTCTCAGAAAATCCCCCAAAACAACAATCCCGAAGAAGCCGAGAACAATGGAAGGAATAGCCTGAATGAACTCGATCGTGGGCTTGATCAGATTCTGCTCCACCGGACCTGCGATCTGGTTGACGTAAATGGCGGCCGCAACTGAGAACGGAACGGCAATGAAAATCGCAATGAGCGCAATCATACTTGAGCCTGAGAAGAGAGGCATGAGACCGTAGACATCGTTCCAGCTCGAATTGGTGACCCACTCGGTTCCCAAGAAAAAAGTCACCACCGAGTGCCACATCCCAATCTCCTTTTTGTGGGACCAAGCCTCTGCTTGTTCCCCAAGGTGGCTGTACTTTTTCTCAAAAGTAGCTAAGACCTTGGGCATCTTGGCCAGAAGTTCATTCGAATCTTGGGCCGAAACCTTACTCGGAATCTTTTTGGCGAGCTCGCGTGTTTGTTCGAGTAGAGCCTTGCGAACCACAAGATGCTCATCGCGCTGAGCATAGACCTCCTGAGTCATCTCATCGGCGTTCGGCTCTGTCAGTTGGACGGCAGCAGCCTTGGCTAACATTTGCGCCTTCTTATCGGCATCATCTGTTAGGCGAGCACCATCTTCGAGAGCCTTCTTGCGGCGCGGAGCAGTGCGTGCTTTTTCGACCAAATCGCGATTCTCGGCAGTCGTCTTACGCAATCCACTCCATAAATCTTCTAAAGGAGCCTGCGCCGCTACGAGTTCGTTTACAGTGTCTCCAAACACGCGGTATTTCTCTGCGGAAGCTTCCTGTTTACGAGTAATTGTGGCAGCCAACTCATCGAGCCAAGGAGTCTCCTCGCCCATGAGTTCTCTCGTAACCGCCTTCTTAATCTTGTCAAAGTCCCCTGGTCCAGGCCGGACCTCAGTCCTCACCAAGCTATCGAGGAAAATACCTTTTGCGGTCTCTTCGATGGCGACCTGCAAAGTTTTCTCCGCCTGAGCCTGCTCCTTAAGCGCAACCTCAAGGGCCTCTCCTCCTACAAATTCTAACACCCCAGCCTTCTCAGTGGTATCTTTGACCGCCTTACGCTCATCGACGATCTTCTCGCGGAAAATCCCCTTCAGTTCTTGAGCGACTTCTTGCAGGGCCAGTTCTCCCTTCACCGCCGCCCGCAACTGAAGATTATAAGCCTGAGTGGCTTGCGAAGTAATCTTGCGATGAGCCTTAATCTCGGCGTCTAAATACCCAACGTATTCCTGCCCCGTATTTCGGTAAGCACGCAGCTCCTCAAGATGACGAGGGAAAAAGAAAAAAGCCTCCTTAGCGAGAAAGGCGGAGATGAGGACCAACACGATGATCGCCACCATCGCATTCCCTCCAAAGAAATGGCGGATGATATCCTGGAAATCCATACCCAGAAGGCGGAATCCAGCTCTTTTACGGAAGGCGCGAGCCTCACCTGACGTAGAGGTTTTTGACATCGTGTGAGGGAGCTAGGCAATGTGCGTGTTCATTGTAAAGAACGGACTCTCAGTGCAGCGAAAATAGTCCATTGAACACGTTAAAAAAATAAATTTTAGCTATCGAGTAGACAGCAGGATTACCTCCGTTACTTCTCACCCCTCCGAGTGTGCTACACCGCATCTCGGCAGTTCATCAGAATGAAGTTTTTTTCAGCCTCAGGTACGGAAAGCTTTCGATACCGTCAGTCATCACTGCTGCCCGTAGGTAGCGCCTAATGGGCTTAAGCAAGGTTAGGCCTTGCTCTTCACTGCGCATTCTTAGTAATAGGAAAGTCGCAGTTAACTTGGGCAAAGGACTTTTCAAGACCCACATCAACGACCAAACACTGGTCTTAGCGCTACTGCCCGCGAGTAACTCACTTCGAAGCACGAATTACTGCGACCACGATCCCTATTCCCTTGCAATGGGCTTGTTCCTATTTTGATCCTATCTTTTGAGACCACCACACCACACGACACCTTGACTCCCTCCAAGAGCTGCTAGTTATCACCAACTCTCATTCTCACATTAAAGCCCTTCGATTGATTCGAACTGGCCTACTATGCTCTCGACTGACCTTTCCTCCTGCTTTCCAACACCTCGTGCAATGCATAACCTTGCAATCCAGTTAGCATCTTCCCTCTATCGGATCCAACAGAAGGGAACATGAGTCCTCAGTCAATACGCCCTGCCCGGGCGCATGAAAAAGAAAAGACCAACACGTAGTTGGTCTTTTTTTGTAAATTCCGGTTTTTGCAGACTAATCAACGACGACGCCGAGTAGTCAAGAGCAGAGCCGAAAGGGCCCCCAAAAGAGAGATAGAAGGCTCCGGAACCAGTTCTGCACGGAAGACTTCAGTAGGGTCATGAGCTGCTGTCTCAGGAAATTGTAATGCCGCAGCGTCAGTAAAAGTGTTTGTTCCGATAAATACAAAGTCTGAAGCATTAAAAGTAAACCCGCCGACGACTTGACCGATTGGGTTACCACTTGCTCGTGCAAATCCGGTGGTGGAACCGGCACCTCCGTTACCGAGATTCACTACCGGGATAGCAGGGGCTGCTGGTAATGCTAAGGGATTAGAAATAGCCACTCCTGTGGAATCTAACAACTGGACTGTTCTAGGTGATTGGTCGTTTCCTCCAGCGAAACCGAATGTAGCACCTCGAAAGAAAATTGCGAAAACATCGGTTTGAGTAATACCAGAAAACTGAAATTGAGCATTTTGTCCATTGAGGCGTCCGGTAAGAATGTCTCCGTCACTCAATGCGGTATCAAGATCAACAGGGACATTACCAGTCAATGGATCCCGACCGTTTCCGAAGAATATGTTACTAGCATTTCCAGTTTCACCGGTTACCGTAGCATTGTCGAGAATAGTAAAGGTATTACCTCCGGTAGAGAAAGTCTCCGGCGTAATAGAATTCACTCCGCTTGTTATTCCCGCAGGATCATTAGTAGCAGGCACGACAGCTCCACCAATAGAAATGAAATCAATAATGGTCGAACTGAATCCCACTTGGGCAAAGGCAGTTGATATAGTTAGTAATAGGGTTTTTTTCATTTTTTCAATTAAAATTGCAGACTGGCAATTCATTTTCGGCGGTCAAGAAAATATTCCATTATCAGATTATTGTTTTCGATAAGAACACCTCCGGTAATCTTAAAAGAACTTAGGATCTCTTTACGGCACGAGATTTGGGAAAATTGGAGACGGGAAAGTATCGCAGTATCGACGGCGGCGGGGATCTCTTTTCAGCACGGAACCGTCTAGCGGTTCCTCCGAACATCTCATTCCCCAAAAAAGATCCTCAAATCCCATCAACTCTTTGTTGGCTTGAAATCTGATGAAATCGTTGAATACCTTTCAAATCATCTCCATTTGAGAAAATTTGGAATCATTTTTTCACGAAAACAGGTTGCCGGAGAAACCTTTGAAAAGGATACTCTTCAACATTTTACTAACCATTCAGCAACCTGCGTCAGCCGTCTCACTCAAGAAATTTGTAATTTTGCGAACACCTCTTGCAAAATTGACTCAATACCGCATACATCCTTTGCGCAAAAGTAACTATCACGCAGAAAGAAAAATCGTATTTTACGTCCACCTTTTAATCAGTAATTTGCTCAAACTAATGCTTATTCAAAAATCAGTCCTAGTCTCATTCGCCCTCTTTTCTGCTCCGGCAGTGGTTCTTGGCGAGACCATTATTGCAACCGATCACGGAGTAAAAACAGGCGAAGACGCTACCTTCGCAGTGAACCGTCTTCTCAAGTCTCTCGAAGGCCGTTCGGGGATCACTATTAAGTTTCCGAGAGGGCGTTATGAATTCTTTCCCGAAGATGCTTACGAAACTCACCGAGCAGTCTCCAATCACGATAACAGTATCAAGCGGATCGCTTTTCCCTTGTTCAATCTCGAAGGAATCACCATTGACGGTGACGGCTCCGAATTCATCTTCAAGGGGCGAACCTCTCCCTTTGCGGTTGATGGGTCTACCGGAATCACTCTTACTAATTTCAGCATTGATTGGGAGCGGACTTTTCATGACGAATTCGAAGTCGTTGCCCACAACTCCGAGAAAAAGACGATCACCTTGCAGGCTGATCCTGTAAAGTATCCTAATCGGGTAAACCATGGGGAATTCCTCTCCGTTAAATACGATTGGGAAGATCGTCTCGGTTCCAACATCGTTTTTGATCCTAAAACTCGTTCTCCAATCTACCAGACAACAGATTACCACGCGAACTTCAACCGCCCCCACGAAGCGAAGGAAGTCGGGCCAGGACGCTTTGAGCTGAAAACATCTTTCCGAAAAGCAATGCCTCCGGTCGGTAGCGTCTTGATTTCCTACGGGAGCAATCCTACCAGTCGCTTGGTCCCCGGTATCCATCTCGCAAACTCAAAAGACATCACGCTCGAAAAAGTTACTATTAAAGCTGCAGGCGGAATGGGTGTGATTGCAGAACGAACCGAGAACATTCGCCTTCAATCTGTGACCGTGACTTCAGGGGAAGGCCGCTTCGTTGCTACCCGTGCGGATGCTACCCACTTCATCGGTTGTAAGGGTCTCATCCATATGGAGGACTGTCTCTTTGAGCATATGCTCGACGATGCCACAAACGTGCACGGAGCTTACGTTAAAGTAGTACGCCCTCTTGGCAATGGGCAGTTGCTTTGCGAAATTAGCCACTTTCAACAGTGGGGACTCATTTTCGCTGGAGCAGGTGACAAGGTTGCACTTCTTTCCCGTGAGACCATCCTCCCCTTCCACGAATGCACTGTTGAGGACCTAGAGATCATCAATGAGCGTCGATTTGTGCTGACTTTGAAAGGAATGCCTGCAGAACTCCCCGAAGGGCCGCTCTCTGTTGAGAACCTCACTTGGAACCCAGACTTCAACATGATCAATAACGTGGTCCGTGAAAACCGAGCACGCAGTATTCTGGTAACGACAAAAGGAAAAGTTCTCATCGAAGGAAATTACTTCTCTTCACAGATGCATGGCATCCTCATCGAGGGAGATAATAACAAGTGGTACGAGTCAGGCGCGGTGCAAGACATCACCATTCGAAACAACGAATTCGTAAACATCGGCTATGAAGCAACCGACCGCTACCCGCTCTATATTGCACCATTACTCACTGCTGAGCAGCGGATGGGTGAAGGGCACTACCATCGTAATATTCGCTTTACGAACAATCGAATCAAGAGCTTCACTGGACACTTTGTCCACGCTACCAGTACCACTAACTTGAAGGTAGAGGACAACACTATGACCTTCTCTGAGGACTATCCTTCCTCGAAGAAATACCCCACTATCGACCTGAAATATTGCGACTCGGTCAGCATCAAAAACAACACCTTTACTGGGTTTGGAGAAACTCTCGATGTCCTCGTTTCTAACGACTCAACGAACATCGTCATCGAAGAAAATCCTGGCATAGAGCCAAACACTGAAAGCAAAGCGTCACCAGCTAAGTAAAAGCTAGCCTTCTGCTCTCAACTTATGAAATGGCCCCTTCCCCTTACCTACCTACTGCTCAGTATCTTCTCTTCTCCTGCAGAGGAAGCAGCAGCTTGGCGCACCCTCGAGACCGATTACACTATCAGTCGAGTTCGCTCTGCGAAATACGAACAAGAAACTCGTATCATCGCCAGCAGCTATGAAGGGACTCTTCTTTCTCTCTCGCTCAACGGTCAAGTCCATTGGACAAACCCGCTGAGCGGTTATCTCATACGCGATCTTTGGTGCGCAGATCTCGATGGAGACCAGAAAGAAGAAATATTGGCCGCGAATGCAGATGGTTCGCTCTACTGTCTCGGTGACGATGGTGAAGTACGCTGGTCATTCAAACCATCAATAGCACCGATGAATACGGTGGCGACAATTCGGCATGAAGAACAAATACTCATCTGCTGTGGCGGTTACGATAAGAACATCTACTGGCTCTCAACCGAAGGAGAACTGTTAAAAACAGTTCCTGCTGAAGGTTACTCTGTTGATCGTCCGTGGCAAAATAATTCAGAAAAGAGGACTCCTTCAAACGGAGTCCATATCGCCAACTTCATCCGCCCTTTCCGCTGGGATGGAAAAGAAATGGTCCTCGTCAAGTCAGCCAACAATAGTAACAACAGCTCAGGGACAATCTATCTATTCGAGCCCCTCTCCGAAACTCCCTTCTTAAAAAACAACAAACAAATACGGATGAGTCGCCCAACAGGAGATCTCATCACCCTAGACCTCAATAATGACGGGAAAGATGAGGTAATCGAAGGCACTAGTACGATGAGTCATATTGGTGAGATTCTCCATCTCGACTTCTCAGAAAAAAAACAAAAGAAGCAAGGTTGGACCTTTCAGGAGTTCTACCGACAGAGACATCTCGGTAGAGCAATGGACGGCTTAGGCTATCGCATCGCACAGACAGTGCCCCTGGGTCAACCGCCTTATGAAAACCTACTCATTGCCTACGGCTCGAGATTTATCATCACTCCGATCGATTTTGATTTCGATAAAACCGAGGTTTTAGCCTCGCCCTATTCTTTTAACGATCTTTGGAAAATTCCACAGAGTGAACTTCTTTTATTCGCGAGCGTCCAGAGTGGCGGGAGTGGAATCCACCTTCTTGATACTTCGGTCGCAGGATGGAAAGAATCCTTTGCCAACTTCAAGCCCAAAGGAAAAATCGCTCAGATTCTAGCCAATACCAGTAAGGCAAGAAGACAGGCTCAAGACTTCGTCAAACCGGCACATGAAACAGCACCAAAGCCGGTTTACCTGATGACTGAATCACTCACACCAGAACACGAATCTCATGCCCTTGCCCTAGAGAAAAAATATGGTTCCCCACAATTTCTCGCGGGTGAATATTTCTCTTCCGTCGAAGATTGGGATCGGGAGACCGTCACGAGCGACATTTATCGGGAAAAGCGGGATCAGCGTAAGCGCTATACTCTCACTCAAGAACAGATGCTCGAACGTATTGCGAATATCTACTCTGACAAACGTAACGGCGTCGCTTTCTGGGCTGGGCACGGTAACGACCCCTATATGTTGAGCACGGATACGGTCAAAAAAATAATTACCAGAAACAAAGGAGAAAAAACAGTACTCATCTACCCTGAACTCGAACAATGGAATGATGAGTTTGCCAAAGTCCTTACAGATCACATTTACCCCATCGCGGAAACCGCCCAAGGCAACAACACCAATATCTACATCCGGACCAAGCATGCCTTCTGGCATTCCATCATCTATCAACCGCTCTGGAAACGACTCCTCTCCGGTGAGTTTAAGGACGTATTCGTACCGTCGATGGAAGAAACTACTGATAAGACTCCCGAACAAACAACACCTGCCCGCCTGGGCATTTGGGTCAGTGGTGCAGTAGATCAATGGGGATCACGCGCAGTAAGAGATAATCCTAGCTTTGACCGCCTCAGACAGCATAGCCACCAAATGCTTCCTAACCACTTCTTACGAAATCAAATCTATCATCTCGCGCTCGGATCGACTTACCAGAACAACTTTGCAGTTGATCAAGAATACTTCAGCTTCCTTTATGAACTCATCGCCAAAGGTGTTCTTTACGTTCCAGATCGGAATGAAATCGTGAGCTTTAACCCCGTCTTCTTAGGAATGAAATCTCCCGATCCGCAATTCCTTGATGCGGGTAATAATGTCAAGTGGCTTACTTTCTTTGACGCCAAAGAGGAAAAGAAAAATCCAATGGTATTTGGGCGTTTGGACGGCAGTTGGCCAGGTTCGCCTGTTCAGGCTTGGGACTACTCGTCCTTTGCGGCAGGAGTGAAGGATCGCCGCTTGAACTATCTCCCCCCTCATCAAAATGGACTCGTTCTCATTGCTCCTGCACAAGAGGGTGTATTTGCCGACCCTTCTGCTCCCCGCGGAAAAATGGTCGACAACCTTCATCCCCTCTATCGTGAACACATGCAGGAATTCATTACTGATGGCCGCCAGTATCTCTCCGCAGATGGCACTAAAACTTACCCTGCCGATGAGCATTACCAACAGGTCAAGAAAGCCATTGTCGCAGGAGCGAAACAGCTCCCCCTCACGGTGACCGGTGAGGTCACCTGGGTCGTTGCACAAACTGCGCCTGATCGGCTACGGCTCACCCTCATCGATGGAGGATATCTCAACCCAAACGAACGAGAGGCCACGATCACCTTTCACGCGGTTGCGGCAAAAGAGATGACCGAGTTACTCACCCAAAAAGTCCACACTCTCACTGGTAAGCAAACAAGCAAAGTAAAAGTTCCGTGCGGTCTATTCCGCTTTTATGACATCCAACTCACCGAACCTTTCTATCCAAAAAAATGAAGCATATCGTCCCATTGCTCCTTACGCTAGGAACTCTGAGTCTCATCAGTAAAGAAAAGCCTCCAAACATCGTCCTCTTCTTCGTCGATGACATGGGGTGGGACGACCTCGGCTATCGTGATAAACTCTACGAAACACCAAACCTTGATCAACTTGCTAAGGAAAGCGTAGACTTTCAGCAAGCTTATGTCTCCTGTCCGACTTGTAGCCCAAGTCGCGGAGCACTGCTAACAGGCCTCCACCCAGCGCAATTAAAATTGGTGCGACACATCCCCAACGATCCTGAGAACGGTTTCGACAAATTTGGCCGTACTGAAAAAGAATACAATCTCTGGCCAACCGACCCAGCTCAATTCCCCTGTGTAAATTGGTTAAGCCTCGATTACACCACTTACGCGGAAGAACTCCGCGACCTTGGATATTATAACTTGTTCGTCGGCAAGTGGCATCTTGGCCATGAACCCTACCACCCTACTCAACAAGGATTCGACCGGCAGATTGGCACCTCTAACTTTGGACATCCCAAGTCGTTCTACCCTCCTTACTTTAAGAATGGTCCGGTGTATAAGAATGAAAAAGAACGTTATCTCACCGATAAACTAACAGATGAAACCGTCACCTTCATCACCGATTACGAAGGTGAAAAACCCTTCATGATTTCACTCTGGTATTACACCGTACACGGTCCTCACATCGCTCGTAAAGATTTGCTCCAACGCTTTCTAGATAAAGGTCTCGAAGGACGAGAAGCTCACTATGCTGCAATGTGTACTTCCATGGACGAGTCTATTGGTCGCGTTCGCAAAGCCTTAAATCAGCGAGGAATCGCGGATAATACCGTCATCATCTTTCTCTCCGATCAAGGAGGTTACTTCGAAAACAAGCCCTTCCATGGCGGGAAGCGGAAAGACAGTCTCTATGAAGGAGGCGCACGTGTCCCCCTCATGATCCATTGGCCTGGAGTCACGAAAGCACGCCCGGAAACACAAATTGTCGAATCCACTGATCTTTATCCTACCTTAGTCGAAATCGCTGGCGGCAAGCTCAAGGACTCTCAACTCAATGGCATCTCTCTTCTCCCCCTCTTGCGGGACAGGACAGAGCTCACTCGGAGCAAACCCATCATTGGCTACCGCGCGTATGAGGATCTTTATGCTTCTGTTCGCGAAGGTGATTGGAAGCTCTTCGCGTACCGCAGTGGAACGACCAAGCTTTACAATATTGCGACAGACATCGGCGAAACCACTGATGTCGCGGCGGAGAATCCTAGTATTAAAGAAAAGCTCACCGACATTCTCAAAAAGTGGGAACAAGAGATGGGCGTAGCTGACTATTCTGGACTCCAATAATCATTCACTCCATTTTCTATGACCCTTTCAGCATCTTTCTCCCAACAGTTATCTTTATTCATTAGGAAGATTATTTTCCTTCTCCTGCTCTCCTTGCAGATCTTCGCCCAGGAAAAACCTAACATCATCCTCTTTGTTTCCGATGACCATGGTCTTGATGCTCTCGGATGCTATGGCAATCCCGTCATCAAAACTCCGCACATGGATTCGCTAGCTAAGAATGGAGTTAAGTTCACGAATGCTTATTGCACCAGCGCAAGCTGCGCCGCTAGTCGCTCGGTAATCCTGACAGGACAGTATGGACACGCCACCGGATCCTACGGTCACGTGCATGATTACCATCACTTTAGCACCTACTCCCACATCAAATCTCTCCCGGTAAGGTTAGCAGAAGCCGGCTACCACACTGCCCGAATCGGTAAATATCATGTCGCCCCCGAAAAGGTTTATCACTTCGATACCACCCATGAGGCTAATCCACGTAGCACAGTTGAGATGGCCGAAGCCTGCCGTCCGACCTTGGCTAGTGATAAACCCTTCTTTCTTTACTTTTGCCCGGACGATCCTCACCGAGGAGCACCTTTCACTCCCAATGAATGGACTGAGCCCAACAACTTCGGTAATCGACCAGAGGGTTTTCCTGGTGTCAAAACGGAAACTTATGATCCTGCTGAAGTCATCGTGCCTTCTTTCCTTCCTGACTCACCACAGTGTCGGGAAGAGCTCGCTGAATACTATCAATCGGTCTCCCGCATCGACCAAGGTCTGGGACGGCTACTCGCACTCTTGAAAGAAACAGGCAAGGAGGACAACACCGTCATCATCTACTTGTCTGACAATGGGATCGCTTTTCCCGGAGCCAAAACCACCGTTTATGAACCTGGAATCAAGCTCCCTCTTATCATCTCCGATCCACGCCGATCTGAGCTCAAAGATCTGACCAACCATGCCTTCGTGAGCTGGGTTGATTTGACCCCAACGATCTTGGAAATGGCTCAAGTCAAAACGTCTCCGGACGAATTTCAAGGACGTTCTTTCCTTCCGATCCTAACAACCGAAAAACCAGCAGGATGGGATCAAGTCTTTGCCGCGCACAACTTCCACGAACTCACGATGTACTATCCCATGAGAGTGATTCGCGTTGGCGATTACAAACTGATCTGGAATATAGCACATGGCCTCGATTATCCTTTTGCTACCGATCTTTGGGCCGCTTCCACTTGGCAAGCTGTTTATCGCAGCAAAGAAAAGCAGTATGGGAAACGATCTGTCCAAGATTACCTCCAGAGACCACAGTTCGAGCTCTACAATTTAGCAAACGATCCCGATGAGGTTATTAATTTAGCAAACAAGACTGAACACTCGGAACAACTTAAATCGTTACAAAATCAGCTCAAAACTTTTCAACTAAAAACAAAAGATCCATGGCAGATCTCTTGGGGAGATTACCAAACCGAAGTCCAAGGTTCCGGCGTAGGACTTTAATAATTAGGACTATTGAATCAATAAACACCCTCCTTAACCACCAGTTCCATCACCTCCGAAAAACCAGATATTCCCCAAGTTGTCATCGCACTTGATACGATGCAGTCTTGGAGCCGTTCGATCCTCAAAGGCATTCTTTCCTATGCCCAAGAGGTTGGTCCTTGGCATGTCTGGTTCAGTACAGACTTTAACCAACAGCAGAAGGACTCCCCCCCTAAGTGGCAAGGACACGGAGTCATTGCCTGTGTCAGGCCTGAGAACGAACAATTTTTCAACGAACTGAACCTTCCCATCGTTAACGTCTCTGACGATCCTTATCCGACGTTCAAGGCCCCACGAGTTCAAACTGACGATCGCGTAGGCACTCGCCTAGCTGTACAACATTTAATAGAGCGTGGCCTTCGCAATATCGGTTACATCGGCCCAAAAGATCCTTCTAATGCAGAACGTTATTGCAAACTCTATAATGAAGCGGCTTCCGAACTCGGGCACGTTTGTCATAACTTTCAGTTTGAACACGAAAATCCTGCCTACTCGCAGCAACTCAAACAATGGCTAATCAACACTCCTAAACCGATTGGTCTAACCGTGTGGGGTCACGGATACGCTCGCGAAGTGATGGCGCTCTGTCTTGAGAGCCAAATCTCCGTTCCCCACGACATAGCCGTTCTGAGCAGTAGTTATGACGAACTCTTCTCTCACGCCTGTTTCCCCTCTCTTTCTGGTATTCTCTTGCCAACTGAGAGCATCGGCTACCAAGCAGCACGGACTCTGGATCTCATGATGAAAGAGCAGGACCACGGAGCTCCCGAGACTCTGATTCCACCCAAAGGGGTCGTCGCTAGGTTATCGACAGACACGCTAGCCATTGAGGATCCCAAGTTGATTAAGGTGATCAACTTCATCCGTGCTCACGCTTTTGAATCGATTACCATGGATGATATCCTACGGGAAGTCCCCATGGCCCGCCGCTCCCTTGAACGCCGATTCCGGCAAACATTTAACCATTCGCCCGTAGACGAAATCCGCCGCCTCCGTATCGACAAAGCACGCAAACTCCTTGCTGAAACAGATTTACAGATGCAAGAAATTGCGGAATCCTGTGGTTATGCTACTTATAATTATCTGACTCACGTCTTTAAAAAAACAACGGGAATGACTCCCCGTAAGTATCGGAACCAGTTCCGCTCCTAGAAAACCTTAACCCGAGTAAAACCGTCATACTTTTCAATTTGGCAAGTTTTATCGTTGCACCATCGTTCGCTCGATGTATTGTATTTGTAAATCCACGTAACCCATTCAGTAATGTCCGCTAAAAATAAAACACTAACACCGGCCCGAAAAGCCCCTCACTCAAGGTCCGGATTTTCTCTCATTATCACAGTTACGATGATGGTGCTCCTTTCCCTCATCGCGGTCGGACTATTATCACTTTCGAGCGTTGTCCTTCGCTCATCCGGAAGTTCTGATGCTCAGATGGTTGCTATGGCCAATGCGAGGATGGCTTTACAAATCGCAATTGGTGAACTCCAAAAAAACGTAGGACCTGATACACGCATCACCGCCAACGCTTCTATAATGGAAGGGAGAACCCCCGTAGCCAACGGCAATAACCACATCACTGGGGTTTGGAACGCTTGGAGACCTAACCCTAACCGAGTTGGAGACTACGACTCTAGGAAAGAAGGAACTCCTTCTAATAATGACAACGGATCTCGACCTCCGACGCCAGATGGTGGATTCTACCGATGGTTAGTTTCGTCTCCTAACGAAACAGACGTCACTGAAGTTGGTTATATTTCTCAAGCTCCTGAAGAAGCGGTCACTTTAGTAAGTCAAGTTGATAATGATATTCAAAGCGAAGTACGAGCTGCGACTTTGGCCGTAAACGCTGATGGCGAATCAATTGGACGCTACGGGTGGGCTGTTCTTGATGAATCACAAAAAGCTCCACTAAACGTTATCGCTCCCACTTCGTCACGTTTCTCTGACAATGCTTCCGCTTCTGCTCGTGGCCCCGTTGCCACCGGTGTTGGAGGCATTTTACAACGTATGGCAACTCAGAGAGAACCTTCATGGAACAACACCGAAGAATGGTCAAATATTGGACAAGCTGAACCAGAAGATCGTGCTAAACTTATTTCTTCGGAAAGTCTCGAACTGATTTCCATTCCAAACTCTGAGCGTTTCATTCATGACCTCACGCCAGCTAGCCAAGGATTACTTACAGATGTCACTCGCGGTGGATTCAAGAGAGATCTCAGTCTCCTCTTTCAAGACGAA
>CALFBF010000146.1 GCA_937949965.1 uncultured Roseibacillus sp. | reverse complement strand
TGGCCGGACGCACGCTCTTTCGCGAGGCGAACCTGAATCTCAACTGGGGTGAACGGGTCGCTCTTGTCGGTCCCAACGGCGCGGGTAAGTCCACCCTCTTCAAGATTATCTTGGATGAGGAGACGATGGACGAAGGCACTGTGGAGCGCGACGAATACGCGATCACGGGATTCCTAGCGCAGGAGGCTGGTGAACCGACGGATGAGACCATCATCGAGATTGCAATGGGTATCGATGACGAGATGGTGACGATTCTTCGCACTATCCGGGAGGGGGAAACGAGTGGTAAATTGGACAGCCCTGAGTTTGCGAAAGCGCAGGACCGTTTCACCGAACTCAATGGGTATGCCTTGGAGCCGAAGGCGAAAAAGATTTTAGCAGGATTAGGTTTCAAGCAAGACGACTTCGAGAAGACGGCGAATCAGTTCTCAGGAGGATGGGTCATGCGTGCCCACATCGCGCGTCTGTTAGTGATGGAGCCCGACCTCCTGATGATGGATGAGCCGACCAACCACTTGGACCTGATGTCTCTCCTTTGGTTCCAGCGTTACCTTTCTAACTATCCCGGTGCCATTTTGATGATTTCGCACGACCGCGACTTCATGGACGGTCTCGTTGAGCAGGTGGTGGAGATTGATCCCGATGCGATGGAGCTGGTCAGCTACACTGGTAACTACTCGTCTTACCAAGAGCAACGACAGCTCCGCTACGACCAGAAGGTGCAGGCCTGGCGCAATCACAAGAAGGAGATGGACCGCGTGCAGGAGTTCATCGACCGCTTCCGCAATGTCGGGTCCAAGGCTTCTCAGGTGCAGGACCGCATTCGCCAGCTCGATAAGATGAAGGAGAAGATGCAGAAGCCACGCGCACCGCGTAAGGTTTTCAAATTCAACTTCCCGGAACCTCCACGCTCGAACCAAAAGGTGGTCGAACTGGAAAAGGTGAAGCAGGCCTATGGCGAAAAGGTGATCTACGACGGTCTCGACATGGTTCTCGAACGCGGCGAAAAGATCGTCCTGGTGGGCCCGAACGGAGCAGGTAAATCGACCTTGCTGAAAATTATTTCCGGTCACCTCGATATCCAAGGCGGGGAGCGCAAGGTCGGTTACGCGACCAAGATGGGTTACTTTTCCCAGCATCGCACCGATTCTCTCAATGAGGACAACACTGTGCTCGATGAGGTGATGGCGGCAAACAAGACTCTTGCCGAAGACGAAGTGCGAGCGGTGTTAGGTTCCTTTTTATTCCGTCGTGCCGATGTTGATAAGCGAATCCGAGTGCTCTCTGGGGGTGAAAAATCACGCCTGAACCTTGTAAAATTCCTCGTCGATCCTCCCAACCTCCTCCTTATGGATGAGCCCACTACTCACCTTGATATCAACTCCATCGATGCTTTGGTGCAGGGCCTGAAGAAGTATACTGGAACACTAGTATTTATCTCGCACGATGTTCACTTCATCCGCTCCCTAGCCGAGACCACTTTGCACATTAACAATGGCGCGGTGACTCGCTACACGGGCGGTTACGACTACTTCATCGAGAAGAGTGGTCTCGAAGATGACCGTGCGGCGGTGACTGCGGAGTAGGTTCACTCCTATTGGTCACTCGCACGATGCGTTTGCTCTTCCTCTAAGGCCTTGGCCTCTCCCACGAGGAAGGCCGAGCCCGTGATGAGGCAGAGTTCAGCTTCGTGGGTGTGGCGGAATGCTTCCGTTAACGAAGAGCAGATACGAGCTCGCCCTTGTGCTGTTGAGGGCAGGGCTGCTAACAGATCTTCGCAAGGAGTGCTGCGCGGAGAGTTGATAGGGGTGAAGAAAATCTCTCCCACGACCTCTTCTAACAGAGAGAGCATGACCTGAATATCCTTCGAACCCGCTGCTCCGAAAATCAAGGTCGGTTTCTGATTTGGGAAGAGTTGTTGCAGATTGCGAACCAGTCCTGCTACCGCATGCGGATTGTGCGCGATGTCGTAGATGCGTTGCTGACCAGGTATCGCTTCACTGACCTCGAAGCGTCCGGGGTGTCGGGCCTTGGCCAATCCTTCGTGCACGATGTCGTAGTTGAGAATGTAACCCGCGGCATGAACGGCTTCGAGGGCGAGCGCGGCATTGTGCGCTTGGTGCTCTCCCACGATACCTAACGAATAGCCGAGTAGGGGCTGAGTCACCCAAGTGAGGGGGGCTCGCGTTTGATTAGCGGTTTGCTCAATGACGACGGTGCTCTCGGGTGCTTGCTGAGCCGAGACGGCCGGTTTTCCTTCTCGAAAGATAGCTGACTTTTCTCCCGCGATTTCCGCAAGGGTATCTCCCAGCCATTGTTGGTGATCGAGCGCGACGGGGGTGAGCACCGTGACGTCGGCGGGCACGGCGGAAGTGGCATCGAAGCGTCCGCCCATCCCCACTTCGAGAATGATGACTTCACAATCGAGTTCGCGAAAATGCCTCATCGCTAATGCGAGGGTGAGTTCAAAAAAAGTCGGGTGGTGTTCCCAGTCTTGCACAAGCGCACGCAACTCAGTGAGCCCTTGCGCCACCGTTTCCTCCGGTATCTGTTGACCAATCACCTGAATCCGTTCGCGATAGTTGACCAGATGGGGGGAGGTGAAGAGCCCGGTCTTGACCCCTTTGCACCGTAAGAGAGAATCCGCAAAGGCACAGGTCGAGCCTTTGCCATTGGTGCCTGCCACTTGGATGACTTTGGTGGTGTGCTTGGGGAACGCGAGATACTCGCGAAGAAGGCGAGACGGGCTATCGAGACCGAGCTTGATGCCAAAGGTCTGAGTCGAATAGAGCCAATCAATCGCTTCCTGATAAGTCATGCTGTGCTGGTGGTAGTTTATCGTAGTCTACGAAAAATGCGGGTAGATTTTCACTTTTCTGAGTGAGTTAGATTCTGGTGAGCGATGAGGGAAAGGAGGATGAGAAAACTCATCTCGAAGCTATGGCGTCCTACGCTAGTAAGAATACTCCGAAGGAGTATCGGCATCTAGCCCCTAGGCTTGGCAGGGGGTAACAAAGTCGATGTCAGGCTCAAGTGCCGAAGGTGCGCAGGCCAACGGGTCTTGACGAAGAGCAAGAGGATTAACTTTCCGCTAGGGTTGCACTCCTAAGCTCAGTGGTTC